>DASRPA010000243.1:0-6703 GCA_035646635.1 Actinomycetota bacterium
CCACCACTAGGCCCGCTCCGAGGCAGGCGACGGCAGCAGCTCCGCCCACGCCCCCGGCGACGACGGTATGCGCGGCCGAGTGGCGCAACTCCTGAGCGCCGAGGTGACGCCAATCGACGAGCTCGAGCGCCAGCCAGCACATGACTCCGAGCACCGGGGCCGCCACGTCCGTCCCTCCGGACAGCGCCAGGGCCGACGCGTACTCGACGATCCACACAGACGCCGCCGCAACCGCGAACGGCCACCTGCCGGTAACCAGCAGGGCCCCGAGGCACAGCCCTGAGCTCACTGCCAACGGGGCAAGCGGCTCGCGCAGCTCGGTGAGCGAGAGGGGATAGAGCACCAGCGGCACCCACAGCGAGCCGGCGACGGCGACGATCCACCACCTCCCCCGGCCCCCACTTCGGTTTTGAGCGTCTCTCGGTGCCCTTTTGGGACTCCTGGGACGCTCAAAACCCTCGGCGAGGGCCGAAACCCGCGCCGTCACCGGCTCCGCACCCCGCTGCGGCGCCGGGGCAGCGCCCGCAGAGTCGCGTCGAGCCCGGCCTCGCCCGTCCAGGTCACGCTGGGAATGCCGGCATCGCCGAGGAGGGAGCGTCGCGCGTCCCGCTCGAGCTTCCACACACGGTGGGCGAGCCGGCCCTCGGGCGTGGGCAGGGGATCCACTTGCTCCTCGGCGAGGGTGTTGACCACCGCCACCTGAAAGCCGCGCCCGGCGAGATCGGTCAGCGCCCGGAGCGCCCGCTCGTCGATCAGCGGCGAAAACGCGACGACGGAGGCGCCCGGTGGAAGCGTCCCGGCGGGGAGACGATCGATGTCCTTCCACGCGTACGAGAACGTCGCATTGGTGCCGAGCAGGAAATCGGCAATGCGATAGCTCTGGGTCCTCCCCATCGACGCGCTGAGCCAGCGCATGGTGCCGCCGAAGCTCACGAGACCCACCCGGTCGTTGTGGCGGAGATGATGCTGCGCCAAAGCCGCCGCACCCCTGACTGTGAGATCGAGCAGACGGTGCGATCGAAGCTCGATATCGGCGAAGGTGTCCAGGAACAACACAAGGTCGGTGTCTCTTTCCGGGTGGCCGAGATTTACGTGGAGATCTCCGCGCCGCGAGGTCACTCGCCAGTTGATCCTCCGCACGCTGTCGCCCGCACCGAAGGCGCGCACGCCGGCGAACTCGATTCCCTCGCCCGCAGAGCGCGAGACGTAGTCGCCGCTGAAGATCTTGGCCTGCCCCGCAGCCACACCCTTGCGGATCCGCTCGGTCAGAGGCAACACCCTGACGACGGCGCGCTCGTCGTGCAGCTGCTCGAATGAAACGAGGCGCCCCGGCCCCCACGTTCTCACGGCCACAGGTCCTATCCGTTGAAGCCCCCAGCGTTGCGCCCGGAGAACGAACTCGGCCTCTCGGGCCTCACCAGGGTCCCTCCCGAGGTCCACCATTGCGCGCCCGCCGCCGGAATGCTCCAGGTCCAGAGGCAGCCCGAGCGCGACCTCAATCGTCCCACCCCCTGCGGAGGCGGCCTGCAACGAAACGCTCAGCCGCAGCTCGTCCCCCTCTATCAGGGAGTCCTGCGCCACCACCAGCCGGGCCGAGATGTGAGGGCGACGGGTGGCCGCCAGCCCCCAGACGGTGGTGACTATCAAAGGTGCGCTCACTGCGATGAGCTCGGGCCGGCCCGTAATTACCCCGAGGCCGAGGGCCAGGCCGGATATCACGATGTAGGCCCGCAGCTTCGCGGTGGCTCGTCCCCTCACGATGGGGGAGGTGCGGGAACCCGATCGAGCACGGATCGCACTACATCGGAGCCGGACACCCGGCGAACCCACATCTCGGGCCGCAAGGTCAGCCGGTGAGCAAGGACGGGCTCGGCCATCGCCTTGATGTCCTCGGGCGTTATGAAGTCCCGGTCCGACATCAGGGCATGGCCGCGAGCGGCTTTGAGGAGCGCCAGCGCGCCGCGCGGGCTCGCTCCGACCTCGACGTCGGGATGAGAGCGAGTCGCCGCCACCAGATCCACGATGTAGAGGCCGATCGGCCGGCTCACATGCACGAGCTCGAGCGAATTCTGCATCTCGATCAGCTCCGAGGCATCCACGACGACTTCGAGGAGGACCTCGTCGGTGCCCCGCTCCGCCCGCCTTCGAAGGATCTCCCACTCTTCGTCCCTCTGCGGGTAACCGACGCCGGCTCGTAGCATGAAGCGGTCAAGCTGCGCTTCCGGCAGCGGATAGGTGCCCTCGTACTCAATGGGGTTCTCCGTTGCGATGACGACGAAGGGCTGTTCGAGCACGTAGGTCTGTTCGTCGACAGAGACCTGCCCCTCCTGCATCGCCTCCAGCAGCGCCGCCTGAGTCTTGGGAGGAGCTCGGTTGATCTCGTCTCCGAGAAGCAGATTCGTGAATACCGGGCCCTTGCGGAAGCGGAAGGCGGCCTCGCGCTGGTCGTACAGCGAAGAGCCGGTGATATCGGCGGGCAGCAGGTCCGGCGTGAACTGAATGCGGTTGAAGCTCATGCCTAGGACCTGTGCGAAGGAGCGGGCGATGAGCGTCTTGGCGAGCCCGGGGAAGTCCTCCAAGAGGATGTGGCCACGCGCGAGCATCCCAATGAGGACGAGCTCGAGCACCGCCCTCTTTCCGACAACGACCCGCTCGAGCTCATCGAGTATCGCCTTGCTGGACGACCGGGTCTTTCCCAACGAGGCGGTCACAGCGACTCGATGCTCGCAACGATGCGCTCGAGGTCGCGGGTCGATACGCCTTTTCCGTAGGTGTCCCCGGCAGGGGTTCCGGCGAGCAGGGCGGTGAGCTCCGAATCCAGGGGCGCAGTAGAGGTCTCGAGCCGGTGCCTCAGGAGCCCCACGAGTAGGGGCCTTACGTGATGGTCGAAGTCGCGAGCCGAGTAGCGGTGCCACGACAGCAAGCGCTCACAGCGCTCGAGATCGGCGGGCCTTTGGAAGGTGCGCCTCGGTCGCGCAAGCAGAGACTCGAACAACGAGCTCGAGCCCGGCATCAGCTTTCGAATCGCCTCTGAACATTCGAATGCCGCCCACACGAGCACCGCCGAGGCCCACCCCACCACCACCGTCTCCACGCGGGTAGGAAAGACGATCACGGCCGTAACGGCGGCCACGACGCTGAGCGCGGCCCCTGCGATCACACGAACCTTCACGCTCTCGCCGCCAACACCGTCCGTACTTCCGCCAGCGCCTGGAGCGCCTGCTTGCGCATCGCCTCGTCTATCTCGTGGTCAGAGAAACGGGCTCTTTCGAATAGGTCGGTGAGCCTGCGGGCGGCCACTCCCGAGGCGCCGAGCGAGTGGAGCAGCCTCGCCAGCAGCTCGAAGGGGGCGTCCGAAGGCCGCCGGCCTACTCCGGCCTCGTCTGCGGCCGACTGCAGGTGCCCATAACAGGCGAGAATCGCAGCGCGAGGCTCGGCGATGTGCTCGAGGTCTGCAATCGACAGCTCGACCCCTGCCGCCAGCTCGGGGGGCGCCGGCGGTCCTTTCTCCTCCGCTTCCGGCTCCTCTCTCAGCACCCAGACCACTCCGGCCCCCACACCTACCATCACGACCGCAAGCAAGGCCGTGAGGGCGTAACCGAGCCTTTCGGAGGACTCTCGGCGGAGGCGATCGCCGGGGTTGGCGTCCGATCCGCTCTGCTCGTTAGGAGGATCGCGGCGCAGCGCCTCCAAGGTGTCGCGGACCGCTTCCTGCACCGGGGGAAGCAGAGCCCACGCCCCGAGCAACAGGATCAGCAGCGCCAGGCGCGGCCCCATCGGCGCGATCTGCCGCACCGGCCGCTTCCGCGCGCTGGTCAGGAGCAGGTAGCAGTAGAGGCCGGCGACCGACAGCATGAAGAAAATGATCAAGTAGGCGAAAGCGTCGGGGACGTCGGGCACGACGATCACCGCGTCGGAGCCGGAGCCTCGGAGCCAGTCGAGCCCCTCGGGAGCCGCCGTGGCGGCGAGGACGAGCAGCCCGAAAGCAGCCGCCACCGCAGCGATCGGGGAGAGCCTCGGCGACCTGCGGGGTGACCCCATTACTACAAGAGTAGTACGTGGTCGAGAGCTCCGCTCAGAGCCGGCACCCATGAGCATTTGAGCCACCCAAAGCGATGGTTGTTGTGCGACTGTCGCACGTGAGCCACCCAAAGCGATTCTGAGCAGGGCCGGGCCGGCTCACGAGTAACGGGAGATGTAGCCCCGGCGCCGAAACAGAGCCATCATCCTCGCCACAAAGACGAGCGCGCCCGCACTCAACGCTGCCGCGCTCAGCGCGGCGATGCCGATCTCAGACCACGGCAGCGCGTTCCCGTCGAGCACCTCCCGCAGCGCCGAGAACGCATGCGTGGTGGGCAGCGCCAGGGACACGGGACGCAGCACTTCCGGAAGAGCATCGACTGGATAGAACACCCCCGACAGCGGCATGACGGCGAAGAGGATGCCCCACGCCAGCGCTTCCGCCCCCGAGCCGAAGCGAAAGACGACCCCGATCACGAACAGCGCTATGGCCCAGCCCACGATCAAGAGGATGGCGATGATCGGCACCAGCGCCAGGCCCGCCTCGAGCACGTTGAAGGCGTAGGCGATCAGTGCGAGCAGGGCCGTGAGGGTGACTCCCATGACGAGCTTCATCATCCCGAAAAGCGCGACGCCACAGGCGTACTCGGCTTCGGTGAGCGGAGAGACCATCAGATTGAGGAGGTTTCTCGACCACGTCTCTTCCAGGAAGCCGGTCGAGAGTGCGATCTGAGACTGATAGACGACGTGCCACAGGATGATGCCGCCGAGCAAGTAGGCGAAGGCGGGTCCTCCGCCGGTGCCGCCGGACACGAACACTCCGATGGACCCGAACAGCAGCACGTCCACCAGAGGCCACACGGTAACGTCGAACAGCCGATGGGGGCTGCGCTTTAGAACGTAGAAGTGGCGGCGGGCCACGGCCCGTATGCGAAGCCAACCCATTATTATTGTGACCCCCGTCGCGTCAGAAAACCGTTCACGGCATCCGGTCCGTTTCCTGCGGAGCAGGCTCGCTCCCCGATTGCGACGCAAGAAACAGGAAGGTCTCCTCGAGGTCTTGGTGGCCGTAGCGAGCGGCGATGGCACCGGGCTCGTCGTCGGCGACGACCCGGCCGGCGGACAGGAATACGACTCGCTCGCACAGCCTCTCGATCTCGACCATGTTGTGGCTTGTAATGAGTAGCGCAGTGCCCTGCTCGCGGCACAGATCTTGGAGGCCCATCCGGACTCTCTGGGCCACCTCGGGATCCAGCGACGCAGTCGGCTCGTCGAGCACCAGCAGCCGGGGCTCGTGCAGCGTTGCCTTGACCATTCCCACCAGCGTGCGCTGGCCGGAGGAGAGCTGGGTGCACATCGTCTCCGCGAGGTGCCCGATCCTGAAGCGATCAAGGCTCTCCTTGATGCGCCCCGCGGTTTCTCTGAGCCCGTAGAGCTCGCCGTAGGTTCTCAGGAACTCGTGCACCTTCAGGCGTTCGGCCAGAGGCATGTAGCCGGCCGAGAAGCCGACCTGCGCCAGCGCCTGCGAGCGCCCGTTCGGCAGCCTGTGACCGCAGACCTCCACCCAGCCGTCATCCGGAGTGATCACACCGAGCAGCATCATGAGCGTCGTAGTCTTGCCGGCGCCGTTGGGGCCCAGCAGGGCGACGCGCTCCGCCGGTTCCACTGACATGCTTACGCCCGCCACTGCGACCGTCGACGCGTAGCGCTTGACCAAACCGTGAGCTTCCAATACGGGCATGCGGCCAACTATCCCATCAGTGCAGTCCCGCTCATGGTTCTAGGCTTGTGCTCCGCACCGGAAATACGGTGCGCACCGAGAGCGTCACTGCGCCCCGGTTCGCCAGGCGCGAGGAGCGCTGCGTACCTGGAAGGTACGTGAGCGACGAGACACGCCGCGAGCGGGGATGCAGAGGCGTTCGAATGCCGCCGGGTTTACGGGGAGGTGCACTTAGGGCCATGCCGGAGATGCCCGAGATGCAGGCGCTTGCCGAGCGGCTGGACGTGCTCGTGGGTGGCGCGTCGCTCGAGGGCGCGACCCCGCTCGCGATCTCGGGACTGAAGACTTTTCAGCCGGCGCCGAGCGCGCTGTCGGGGGCGGTCGTGGGCGCTGTCACTCGCAGGGGCAAATACCTCGTCTTCGATCTCGGGGGATTGCGCATGCTTGTGCATCTGTCTCAGGGGGGTCGGGTGGACGTCGAGAGCCCTCCCAAGAGAACTCGCCCCAAGGGGGCGGTCGTGCGCTTCAACTTCGAGCAGCGGCCCTCGGTCCTCATCAAGGAATACGGCAGCCACCGCAAGGCGGGCTGGTGGGTTCTCGCCGAGGACGACGAGGGGCCGCTGGCCAAGCTCGGCCCGGAGGCGCTGTCGGAGGACTTCGCCGACTTCGTGGCCACCGGCGCAGATCGCCGCCGCTTGAACACGCTGCTGAGGGACCAGAGAACGGTCGCCGGGATCGGGCGCGGCTACACCGACGACATCCTTCACGCCGCGCGCCTGTCGCCCTACACCACACTCACGAAGCTCACGGCGGAGGAGCGCCGCTCACTGCAAGAGGCGACCGCCGAGGTCTTGAGACGGGGGCTCAAGTCCGAGCGAAAGCGCACCGGGGGGCTGCCCACCAAGATCCAGGGCCGCTTCGCGGTCCACGGTCACGCCGGCGAGCCCTGCCTTTGCTGTGGCT
>DASRPA010000244.1:0-17800 GCA_035646635.1 Actinomycetota bacterium
CGTTCGATCGGATGCTGGTGGCACAGGCATTGACCGAAGGGCTGACGATCGTCACTCGAGATCCCCGACTGGGTCCCTACGGCGTATCAATGATGGCCGCGTGAGCTAAGAGCGTCGCTGCGCCAGCGGGCCGATGTGGGCTCGCGCGGTGGGGCCGGCTGGACTCGAACCAGCGACCAACGGATTATGAGTCAGGCCTTAACGCCATGCCGCTGACCTGCACAAACGCGATGAGGCATAGTCCGGATTTCCCTACCGCCGTGGACTCGAATGGCCTCGAGCGGACCAGAGGGACGTTGAAACGTGGAACAAATGTGGAACACACGGAGGGATCTTGAGGCTTGTTAGCACACTCCTTCAAGGACTACCGCCTTCCTCCGGGATTCCGCTGGTCAGCCCACGCGCTGAGCCGCCTCGGTAAGCCATCTCGTGACCTCATCGTCGATGTCGTTCGCGTCATAGATCTCAAGGTGATGCATCCAATGCGCCGGAGAAGGGTGGACGACCTCCTTGAACCGACTCGAACCGTCGTGGCGCCCCAGGGCGATAGACAGGACAGCCGGCGCGGCGGGCCGGTGCAGGTAACGCGCGGGGGTCCATATGTAGGCGAATCCCCGCTTGCGTCGAAACGCGACCTGGCTCTTGGTGACGCGCACTTCGTAGTTGCCGAGTTTCCCCAGGATCCGGCAGATCTTCTCGTAGGCTCGTAGGCCCTCTGGCGATGTCTCGAAGAACTCCATTACGTCCAACGTGGTCCCCACCGATCTTTCGCGCTTCTGCCTCATCTCATCCTCGCAACAGTTCGGCCAATTCACTCGCGTTGCGTTGGGCGTAATCCCTGTAGCAGTTGTCTAGATCCGGATAAGCGCTGTGCTTAAAGGCGTTTTCGCTGGTCGTCGCTGAGCGAAGGGCTATTTATCAGGACTAGCGTTTGCCCAGGTAAACGGCGCGTTCTTCCATCTGCCAGAGACTTTATCTGCCTAGCTGAACGGTGGCCTTTCCATGAATGGCGAGAGGCATGTGGGGGGCGTGCATGGCTCGAACCCACGCCAGTAGACACGGGCACCTGTAGGTCTGGGAAAGTCACCAGCGCATTACCGCCGCGATCCTGCCCCACTCCGCCAATTGATCGTCGGCTACGAACCTGAGCTCGGCGTCGTGGCGCAACGCGGTCTCAACCACCTCGTCCAGGGCCCGGATGGACCCGTTCAGCGGGGCCACCCGGACCAGGCGGTCATCGCGCTGCTTCGGGGGCGGTGCCTCTGGGCGGGATGCCTTCACCTTCGAGATGTACCGCCGGCAAAATCCGAGCGAGCCAACCCGGGAGCCACCAGTTCGCGTCACCGAGCAGCGCCATCGTCGCTGGCACGAGCACGACCCGAACGATCGTCGCGTCCACGAGCACAGCGGTTGCCAGCCCAACGCCCATCATCTTGACGATCGGATCGTCGTTCAGGACGAAGCTGAGGAAGACGCTGATCATGATCAAGGCCGCCGATGTGATGACCCGGGCTGTTGCGCCAAGCCCTCGCACGATGCTGTCGGAGTTGCTGCCGGTTACGAGATACTCCTCGCGTATCCGGGACAGCAGGAACACCTCGTAGTCCATCGACAATCCGAACAAGATGGCGAACATCATCATCGGCACGAACGCCGCCACCGGGATCGTTTCTTCCAGACCCACGAGTCCCAGTCCCCAACCCCACTGGAAGATCGCGACGACCACTCCGTATGCCGCACCGATCGATAGGAGATTCAGAAGCGCTGCTTTCAGAGGAACGAGGATGGACCTGAACACGATCATGAGCAGGATGAACGACATACCGACCACCGCTCCCATGAACCACGGGAGTCGTTCGGAGATCTTGTCTGACTGGTCGATGAAAGATGCCGTGGGGCCGCCCACGTAGGCGCGGCCGTCGAAGTCATCTGTCAGCGACGGCAGGACGTCCTGTCTCAGGGAGTGGACGAGATCGGTCGTGGCCTCCGACGAGGGGGAGCTCCCTGGGATCACCTGCATGACCGCCGTGTCACCGGCAGGATTGACAACGGGAGGCGTCACGGCGGCAACGCCTTCGGTCGTCCGCAGTTCGGTCGCCAGGTCCTCCATCCCGGTGGGATCGCCGTTCCCACCGAGGTCGACAACAACCAGAAGCGGCCCGTTAACGCCGACCCCGAAACCGTCCGACAACAGGTCATACGCTCTGCGCTGCGTATCGTCGCGGCTCTTCGAGCCCGCGTCGTTGTAACCGAGACGCATGTTCAGCACGGGAACCGCGGCGAGCAACAGAACGGCGAGGCTCGCCAGCAGATAGCGACCCGGCTTCGCAACGACCCTGCGAGCCCAGCGAACCCACGACCCACCATCCTCCGGTTCCGGCTTCTGCTTTCGCACGCGAAGTGACTCGATGCGATCGCCGACGATCGCCAAGAGGGCGGGGAGGAGGGTGACGGCCGCTACCACCGCTACGGCAACCACGATGGCCGCCGCGTAGCCGAGCGAGGCGACGAACGGTATGCCCGATAGCTGAAGACCCAAGATGGCGATGACGACGGTGCCACCCGCGAACACCACGGACTGGCCGGACGTTGCGTTCGCCGACGCGATCGCGTCGACGCGCGACTTCCCCGAGGCGACGTTTTGGCGGTAACGAGCGACAACGAAGAGCGCGTAGTCGATGCCCACGCCGAGCCCGATCATGGTCGCGAGACGGGAAGCCACGGACGGCATGTCGATCACGGACGACAGGATCACGATGCTGGACAGCCCCGTGGCCAGTCCCAACATCGCGGTGCCCATCGTCAGACCCATCGCAACGAGAGATCCGAACGCGAACAACAGGACCAGCACCGCCGTGACGAGACCTACGGCCTCGGAGATGCCGGTGTGCCGAGGTTCGAGTGCCTGGACCAACTCGCCGCCGAACTCCACCTGGAGGCCCTCGTCCCCGTCGTCCACGGCAAGGAGACGTTCGCGGTCTACGGCTTCGAGCTCCGTGACCGGACGGTCGTAAACGACCCGAGTGAAAGCGACGGTGTCGTCCTGCGACACTCCCCCCGAGGGAACACCACTGAAGGGGTCGGCAACCATGGACACATGCGGAAGAGCACGAACCTCGGCCAACGCGTCGGCAACCTCGCCGCGGCGCGCGCCGATCCCCGCTTCATCGAAGAACACGACGGTGGCCGTGGCGCCAGATTGGGAAGGGAACCGGTCCTCGAGAAGGTCGCCTGCGGCCTGCGACTCCACCCCGGGAACCTCGAAATTGTCGACAGGAGAGCCGCCCAGCCCGCCGCGCAGAACCAGGAGAGACCCGGCGACCGCGACCCACGCGGCAAGGACGACCCACCTACGACGAGCGACACCGGAGCCCAGGGCGTAAAGGAACTTGGTCATGGCATTACCTCCTCGAGAGTAAGGAGACAAGCATAGTGGCAGTCCCTGTCATTTGTCAATCCCTGTCTATTGACAGTATCTGCCTCCCTGCTTAGGATGTCGGCCATGAGCCCCCCAGGCCTCCGTGAGCGCAAGAAGGTCAGAACCGCAGCGAAAATCGAGGAGATCGCCCTGCGCCTGTTCTCGGAGCGCGGCTACGACGCGACGACAGTCGACGAGATCGCGGCGGAAGCCGAGATCGCTCCCCGAACCTTCTTCCGCTACTTCCCCAGCAAGGAAGACGTCGTCCTCGGGCACTACGAGCAGAGGATGACGCTCCTGCGGAGCGCGCTGGCCAAGCGCCCGGGCACCGAGGCCCCGATGATGGCGTTGCGCCACGCATTCCACGAGGTCGGACGTGATTTCGAAGCGCATCACGAAGCTCTGCTCCGTCGAACCATGCTGATCGCAACCACACCCTCGCTGCGCGCCCGGAACCTCGAGCTTCAGATCGGGTGGGAACGGGTGATCGCCGAAGCCATCGCGGCCCGTCGGGGCGTCGAAGCGAACGACATGCAGGTGCGTCTCGTGGCTGCATGTGCCGTCGCCGCCATGCGAGTGGCATTGGAAAGATGGGTCACGGCCGGCGGAACGGCTTCGTTGCCCGAGCAGTTCGATCGCTGCCTGGATCTGGTCGAGCGAGGCCTCGGCGATTGAGCTCCCGGCGAGCACACGGTGTCCGCAGATACCTGCTGCTGTTGATAGCGGCGGGTACCGCTCTTTACGCAGCTACTCCTGCGCTCCTCCGACGGGCATTCCGCGTGGGCAAGGGTCGCAGTAACGAACTGCCTAGCGACGTCATCTGGATCCAAGGCCGGCGAGGCAAGCGCCTCGCGGCGCGCTACCTGGTCCCGCCCGGGGTTGACCCTCTCGGCGTCGCACTCGTGATGCATGGATGGGGATCGAGCTCCGAGCGAATGCTGGCCGCCGTCGAACCCCTCCACGGCGCGGGGTTGAGTGTCCTTTTGATCGATGCACGTTGCCACGGAGCGAGTGATGACGACGATCTCACTTCCATGCCCCGCTTCGCAGAGGACATCGAAAGCGGTCTGGAGTGGCTAGGGGATCATCAGGGCATCGATCCCCGCCGGGTGATTCTCATCGGGCATTCGGTCGGAGCGGGCGCCGCTTTGCTGGCGGCGACCAGGATTCAGGTGGCGGGTGTCGTGACCCTGTCCTCAATGGCACATCCGCGCGACATGATGAAGTCGTCGATGGCCCGGGCGCGGATCCCTCGGGCCATCGTTGCTTACGTCATGTGGCGGATGCAGAGGATCCTGGGCCAGAGATTCGACGAATTCGCACCCGTAAACACCATCCGAAGGGTCTCGAGTCCCGTTCTCATCGTGCATGGCGACTCAGACGTGGCCGTCCCGTTGTCCGACGCGTACCGGCTCCAGCAGTCCGCGCGTCAGGGGACGCGAGTACTGGTCATCCAGGGCGCCGATCACAGGGCGCCGGATGCCTTCGTTCGGGAAGCCGGCGAGATCACGTCCTGGATCACCTCCCTTTGGAGCGACGCGGACGTCTATCTCACGTAGAAGGGACTGGGGTCGCAGCGTGCTGAGGCGACTTCTAGGCCCTTGAGATGCGAGCAGCAGCTTCATCGGTGATCGGCTGCAGCTCCTGGCGCTCCGCCCTGGCCGAAATCGCTGCCACAGGAGCCAGGACTCTTGCGCCTCGCAGACGACATGGGACGTACGAACGGCAGCCCTTTCCTCTGTTTGCCGTCTCAATGTTGGGGATTTGTGGGGGGCAATCAACGCATCGGATGGATCGCACCAAAAAGATGCACCTTGACCTGCGCCTTTGGGGACCAGAGGGAGTCGAAGCTGCGACCTCACCCGTGCGAGGTGTGCCGAAGTCACTTACGGCTGCGCACATGCATTCACATTCTCGGCCATCTAGGCAGGTCAGACGGCAAACGCGGTGCGCGCCTATTCACATCCACTGCCGCAGGTTTCCTTCGATGATGGTAGGGATTTGTTAGGGGACGGGGAACCAACACGCGCCCCCGGTGAGTCTCGTCGCTACGAAAGAAGGAGGCCCGAAGGCCTCCTCCCGAACACTTCCCTAATCAGGTCAAGGGATCGCGCAAGTATGTGACGCCCGGCTTCTAACTCGTTTCGTTCGGGTCCTGCTCCGCAGCTAGTTTCATAAAGGAAGGAAGTTGTGACCTCCCGCCACCGATCCCTAGGGTAGGCCCCGTTGGAGACAAATGCGGGCGCAACTCGCGAGTTCACTGCTGGGAAAACTTCGAACGCGAACAAGAAATTTCAGGTAGTGGGGGCGGTTGGACTCGAACCAACGGCCGGGCGATTATGAGTCGCCTGCTCTAACCAACTGAGCTACGCCCCCGTGGACTGCATTGGACAACACAACGTGGAACAAATGTGGAACATTGCGCACCAACTTACGAGCCACAAGTCTCTGACCTGCACGTTCGCGGGCGAAACGGCGATGTAGTGGAAGGTTATGAGTCCGCCGCTCTGACCAACTGAGCTACGGCCCCCAGGCCGCTTCGCGGCCGGGGCCCAAGATCAGGCCGCGCAGGCGCGAAGGCTCCGGGAGAGAGACTCGAACTCTCAACCTACCGGTTAACAGCCGGTTGCTCTGCCAATTGAGCTATCCCGGAAGGGCGCCTACATCATAATTGCCGGCCGGGTCGTCCCCGTAGTTCTCGACAGGTCGGTCGCCAAGAAAGCCAATTGGCGCAGTCCCCCCGCAGCCGCATACGATAGGCGCGACCACAAACGACTACGGGAGGCGCGATGAGAGGCCGGCTTGCACTGTTGACGGGATTCGGCGCAGGGTATGTGCTCGGCGCCAAGGCGGGGCACGAGCGTTACGAGCAGCTCCGCCGCCTCTACGACAATCTGGTGTCGTCCCCCACCTTCCAGGACGCCACCGGCAAGGCTCGGGAGGCCGCCGGGACGGGCTACGGGCAGGCCAAGGGCTTCGCCTCCGAGGGCGCCTCCAAGGTCTCCGGGGCGGTCAAGGAGCGCCGCACGGACCCTCGCTCGAGCCTCCAGGTGGCGCCTCCTCCCACCTAGGCTCGGAGGGCCGTTTGACACCGGGGTCCAGGTCCGGCAACGGCGGCGGCGCCGCCCGGTCGGCCTCCGACTACTCTAGGTAGTCGCGCAGCTTTTGGCTGCGCGACGGGTGGCGCAGCTTGGAGAGCGTCTTCGACTCGATCTGGCGGATGCGCTCACGAGTAACCCCGAAGCGCTTGCCGACGTCCTCGAGCGTGCGCGGCTGCCCGTCCCGCAGGCCGAAGCGCATCTCGATGACCTCCTTCTCCCGCTGCGAGAGCGTGTACAGGACGGTGTTCAACTGCTCCTGGAGCAAGCGGAACGAAGCCCGCTCAAGCGGAACCACGGCCTCCGCATCCTCGATGAAGTCGCCGAGGTTCGAGTCCTCCTCCTCGCCGATCGGAGTCTCTAGGGAAACGGGCTCCATCGAGATCTTTTGGATCTCCCGCACCTTCTCGGGCGGCATCTCCATCTGAAACGCAATCTCCTCGGCGGTGGGCTCGCGGCCATGGTCCTGGAGCAGCTGCCGCTGGATGCGCGCAAGCTTGTTGATGGTCTCGACCATGTGCACAGGTATCCGAATGGTGCGGGCTTGATCTGCAATGGCTCGCGTTATCGCCTGGCGTATCCACCACGTCGCATACGTGGAGAACTTGAATCCCTTCGTATAGTCGAACTTCTCGACCGCCCGGATGAGGCCGAGGTTTCCTTCCTGAATCAGATCCAAGAACGCCATGCCCCGGCCTACATAGCGCTTGGCGATGGATACAACCAAGCGCAGGTTTGCCTCTACCAGATGCTGCTTGGCTCTGCGCCCGTCGTACTCGCGCCACTCGAGACCGCGTCTCTCCGGCGCGTTCAGCTTATCGGGAAGGGCTTGCAGCACCGATGCCGCCTGAAGGCCGGCGTCGATTCGCTTGGCGAGCTCAACTTCTTCTTGAGCGTTTAACAGCGCGACTCGCCCGATCTCCTTGAGATACATGCGCACCGGATCGTTGGTGGGCGCTTTTAGAGCCTGGTCGACTTCCCGCTGCGCCCGTACGCGATCTTCGTCCACGTCGACTGTCAAGGCTTCGGGCTGCTCCGCGAGAATGGTTTCATCCTCGGCAACTTCGACGCCCAATTCGATGAGTCGCTGATAAACGGCGTCGGTTGCGTCCGTGGTGACATCGAGCACCGACAGCTTCTCGGCCAGATCGGCTGCGGTTATCGACCCCTCTGCCTGAGCCTGCTTGATGATGGCCTGGATCTCGAGATCGGCAGCTCCGGGCGGCTCGGTGGCCGCAGCACCATCCCCAGGCGGGCTCTTGCTCAGCTCGTTGTTGGGCTTTGCTGTATTGGGTTCCTCCATCTACGGCGTCCCTCTCATTTGCTTCAAGAGCTCTCTGCGCTGCGCTTCGTGAGCCACAAGCTCGGTGAAGAGCGTATCGTGACGGGCCGGGTCCTCGAGAGGATTGATCTTCTCCAACACATCCCGGCGTGTCTTGATTTCGCGCTCCACGCTGAAAACCCTAAGGCGTGTGAACACTTCCCGCACACGGGCCTCAGGATCATCGGAAACCGACATTCTCTCTCCGAGATACAACTCGGTGTACAGAGATTGTGCATCCGGTGACAAGCTGGCCATGCGTTCGACGGCCGATCCGACCTCGCCCTCAACACGCGACAATCGGAACAGCTCACGGCGGGTCGCCGATGTGAAGTGCATATCTTTGAGATCCTGCGCGCGTTTTGCCGCCTCGTTTGCCCCCGTCAACAACAACAACAGCGCTTCTCGCTCGACCTTGACGTGCCCCGGCAGGCGGCGCTCCTGGACGCGTGCCCTGCCCTCCCCTCCGTCCCCGGACGTCCACGGCTGTTCGGCCAAAGCGCGCCGCATCACATCCGGCTCGACTCCGACCAGCCGTGCGGCGCTGAAAACGTACTCGTGCCGGGCGATCGGGTCCGGATGGAGACCAAGCACCCTGACGGCCTCGCCCACTGCGCGCGAGCGGGCTTCGGGGGTGTCCAGGGGGAGCCGCGCGACGGTCTGCTCGAGCTTTACCTCCAGCAAGGGCCGCGCAGCTTCGATTGCCTTGCGAATTCCTTCGACACCATCGGTTGCTACTACCTCTGCTGGATCGCGCCCCAACGGCAGCGAGGCGGCCAGGACCTCGAGACCGATCCGATGCATGATGTCAAAGCCGCGCTCGGTCGCTCCCCTGCCGGCCTCGTCCGAGTCGAGCATCAGAACGGCCCGCTGGGAGAACTTCTTGAGCAACTCGAAATGTGTCGCGCCCAGAGCCACCCCGTTGGTTGCGACTGCTTCCTTCACTCCTGCCTCGTGCAAGGCGATCACATCCGTGTAGCCCTCGACCACCACTGCGGCTTCGCGTGCAATCGCCGACTTCGCCCGGTTCAATCCGTAGAGCACACGCGACTTCGAGAACGCTGGCGTCTCGGCGGTGTTCAGATATTTGGGCTGCGCATCGCCGAGTGCGCGCGCTCCAAACCCTATTACGTCTCCTTGCAGGTTCCATGTGGGAAAGACAATGCGGTTTCTGAACGCGTCGAAGTAGTTGAGATCGCGCTCGCTCTTGCGTATAAGGTCGGCTCGCTCCAGTTCTTGATGAGTAAAGTCAAGGCCCACGAGATGCTTGCAGAGAGCATCTCGTCCCGGCGCATAACCGAGCTGCCAACGCTGCGCCACTTCGCTCGAGAAGTCGCGGCCCTCGAGATAACGGCGCGCCTGAACGGCGTCGGGTGAGTTCATCAAGCGATCGTGAAAGAAGCGAGCAGCGGCCTCGTTGGCCGCCACAATGCGCGCCCTGAGCCCTTGCGCTCGCTGCTCGCCCGGCCGGCTCTCCTCGTAGTGCAACTCGAATCCGACCTTACGTGCGAGCCACTCGGTGGCCTCCGAAAAAGGCAAGCTCTCGACCTTCTCCACGAAGCGGTAGACGTCTCCGCCTTCTTGACAGCCGAAGCAATGCCACAAACCCTTGGCTTCGTCCACCGTGAACGAAGGCGTCTTCTCGGAGTGAAACGGGCACAAACCCTTGAAGGTGTGCCCGCCTGTTTTCTTCAGGTTGGAGTAGCCCGAGGCGAGGTCGACGATGCTCGCGCGCTCACGCAAAGCATCTATGTCTTCGGCTCTTATCCTCGCCATGACCCTCCCCCGCGCCTAAGCACGCGCCGAAACGAACAGGGGAAGTCCCGTCATCCTAGTGCCCCGAAGGCGGGAGCACGGGTCCCTGCGAGCTCCTCGAACGCTCGCAGGGCGAAACGGTCGGTCATCCCGGCCACGTAGTCGACCGCTCCTTCCCTCGGATCCTCCGCACCGGGGGCCGCAAGTCCCTCGTGATGAGCCAGCAAGGTGCCGACCACCAGGGCCACGACGCCTTTGGTGGCGGCGGTGATACGACCCAGATAGACACGCTCGAAGAGGAATTCGCGCGTTCGACCCATGGCTTCGAACACCGGGCCGCTCATCCCGATCTCTCCATCATCCTGCCACCACCCCACGAGATCACCCACCATGGTCTCGATGCGCTGGGAATGAGTGGTGCCCAGAACCTCTAGCGTCTCTGAGGGAAGCTCCTTTTCGTCGAGGATGCCGGCCCTCACCGCGTCATCGATGTCGTGGTTCAAATAGGCGATGCGATCGGCGTAGCGGGCGATCCGTCCTTCGAGCGTCGAAGGCATGGACATCGACCAGGTGTGGTGCTCGATCCCGTCACGCACCTCCCAGGTCAGGTTCAGCGCCTCGAGCACCTCGACGATGCGCACCGATTGCAGATTGTGTCGAAAACCGGGCATGAACTCGGCCACCACTTCCTCGCCGAGGTGCCCAAAGGGTGTGTGCCCCAGGTCGTGTCCGAGACAGATGGCCTCGACGAGATCTTCGTTGAGCCTCAGGGCGCGCGCGATGGTCCTCGCCACTTGGGTGACCTCGAGTGTGTGGGTCAGCCGGACCCGGTAGTGGTCTCCCTCCGGCGCCAGGAAGACCTGGGTCTTGTGCGCCAGGCGCCTGAAGGCCTTGGAGTGAACTATGCGATCCCGGTCGCGCTGCCAGCAGGTCCGCACCGCGTCCTCCGGCTCGGCCAGACTGCGCCCGCGCGAACGCGATGCGAGCGCCGCGCGCTCGTCCAGTGAGGCCAGCTCCGCGACCTCGGCCGCCAGTCGGTAATGATCGTGCACACGCGACACGTTACAGGGAGCCTGTGACGCTACTGCTCCGCACCGGAAAGACGGTCAGCATCGAGAGCGTCGCTGCGCCCTGGTCGCTAGGCGCGAGGAGCGCTGCGTACCTTGAAGGTACGTGAGCGACAAATTGAATCCCAATTCCGACCTCGGCGGAGCCGTACGACGCGAGCGGGGATGCAGGGGCGCTCGAATGCGACCGTATTTACGGGGAGGTGCACTTAATTGGCAGACGATTGAGCCTCGCCCATGATCGCCTGACCGGCCGCCAGCCGGGCGGTGGGGACCCTGCGGGGTGAGCAGGACACGTAGTCGAGCCCCAACTTCTCGCAGAACCACACCGACTGGGGGTCGCCGCCGTGCTCGCCGCAGATCCCCAGGTGGATGCCGGGCTTGGCCGCCTTGGCCTCCTCCACGGCGATCTGCATGAGACGACCAACGCCGGGCTCATCGATTGAGACGAACGGGTTGTTTGGCACCAGCTTTCGCTCTTCGTAGAGCCCGAGGAACTTGCCGATGTCATCACGCGAGAAACCGAACGCGGTCTGTGCGAGATCGTTGGTCCCAAATGAGAAGAAGTCGGCGTGCTGCGCGATCTCACCCGCGGTCATGCACGCGCGCGGCAGCTCGATCATGGTGCCGAAGAGGATGGGGAGCTCGACCCCGGCCTTGTCGACAATGGCGCTCGCCAGTGGCTCGAGCTCCTCGCGCATCTGACGCAGCTCCTCTGCGGTCGCAACCAAAGGAATCATGATCTCTACGCGCGGGTCGAGTCCTTTCTTCTTCAGCGACACCGCAGCGTCCGCGATCGCTCGCACCTGCAGGGCGTAGAGACCGGGCTTTACGATGCCCAATCGCACGCCTCGCAAGCCGAGCATCGGGTTGACCTCGTGCAGCTCTCGTACCTTGGCGAGCAACTCCTTTCGTTCGGCCAGCTTCTTCTTTCCCATCTTCTTGGCGCCGGCTTCAACGAGCGCAACCTCGACCTCGAGGTCGACGTGGTCGGGCAGGAACTCGTGAAGGGGAGGATCGAGCAGGCGAACGGTAACCGGAAGGCCGTCCATCGCCTTGAAGATCCCGGTAAAATCCTTGCGCTGCAGAGGGAGCAGAGCCTTGTAAGCGGTCTGCTCCTCGTCCGAGCCGCTCTCGGCAAAGATCATCCGCCGCACCGCCTCGACCCTCTCGGAGCCCATGAACATGTGCTCGGTACGGCACAGCCCGATGCCCTCCGCCCCCCGAATGCGAGCTTCTCTGGCCTGCTCTGGAGTGTCCGCATTGGCGCGCACCCCGAGCCTGCGCTCGCGGTCCGCAATAGCGGAGAAGCGCTCGTAAGCCTTCCACAGTTTCGCCTTGCGCTCCCGCTTGTTCCCGCCCATCGCGGCCTCGATCGGCGACGGCTCGAGCTCGAGGGTCCCGTCGTAGACGGTTCCGTCGTTGCCGTCGATCGTGATGGGGTCGCCCTCTTTTCGCGTTCGCGCTCCCACCGAGAGCTTCTTTGCCTTCACGTCGATGCGCAGCGCGTCCGCACCGCAGACCGCCGAGATACCCTCGCCGCGCGCCACGACCGCGGCGTGGGAGTTGGTCCCGCCGGCGGAGGTGAGGATTCCTTCGGACACCACCATGCCGTGATAATCATCGGGGTTCGTCTCGCGCCGCGCCAAGACCACCTTCTCGCCGCGCTCTGCCCACTTGACCGCGTCGGCGGCTGAGAACCGGAGGTTGCCCACGGCGGCGCCCGGAGACGCGTTGAGCCCGGTGGCGATGGGTTTTTCGCTCTTCTTGAGCTCGGCCTTGATCCAGGGCTTGGACAGCTCTTCGAGCCGGCCGGCGGTGAGGCGGTCGCGCGTCACGGTCTCGGCATCGGTGAGCCCTTCATTGTCCATGTCGAACCCGATGATCCACTCGGCGGTTGCGGTGCGCTTGCCGACGCGCGTCTGCAACAGCCATAGCTTGCCGTCCTCGACGGTGAACTCGATGTCGCACATGTCCCGGTAATGGCGCTCGAGCGTTCCCATGTATCCAACGAGCTCCTTGAAGGGTGCCGGCTGAACCGTCGCCATCTCCTCGAGCTTGAGCGTGTTGCGGACGCCCGCGACAACATCCTCGCCCTGGGCATTGGCGAGATAGTCGCCATAAGGTTCGTTGGCTCCAGTCGAGGGGTCGCGTGTGAAGGCGACGCCCGTGCCGGAGTTGTCACCCTTGTTTCCGAAAACCATGGCCTGGACGTTTACCGCAGTGCCCAAGGAGTCGGCTATCCGGTTCCGCCTCCTGTAGTCCTGGGCCCGCTTGTTGTCCCACGAACCGAACACCGCTTCGATCGCGAGATGGAGTTGCTCGGTGGGGTCCTGAGGAAACCCGCGGCGCGTCTGCTTCTTGATGATTGCCTTGAACGCTTTGACGAGACCCTTCAGGTCCTTGGTCTCGAGATCGACGTCGTTGGCCACGCCCTTCTTGTCCTTGGCCCCCTCGATCGCTTCCTCGAACAAATCCCCGTCGACACCCATGACGGTCTTTCCGAACATCTGCAGCAGGCGCCGATAGGAGTCCCAGGCAAAGCGTTCGGAGGAGGTCTGGCGTATGAGTCCCTCGATGCTGTCGTCGTTGAGCCCGACGTTCAGGACCGTGTCCATCATGCCCGGCATCGAGAAGGGCGCGCCCGACCGCACGGATACCAGCAGCGGATCGCTCGCGTCGCCGATCTGGCGCCCCATCCTCTCCTCGAGCTGCTTGCGGTGGTCCGAAACCTCGTCCAAGAGCCCGTTGGGGAACTGCTGTCCGCCCTCGCGGTAGGCGTTGCACGCCTCGGTCGTGAGCGTGAAGCCCGGGGGCACCGGAAGGCCGAGATTGGTCATCTCGGCCAGGTTGGCACCCTTGCCTCCGAGCAAATTTTTCTGCGACGCGTCGCCCTCGGAAAATTCGTAGACCCACTTCGTCATATCGCCAGATCCTCTCTTCTTATGGTGGCCCGTCGCGAAATTATCGACACATTCGAACGTCCCTGCCTCGCCGATGGCTGCGTTCCACGGCTCCGCCGAGGTCGGAATTGGGATTCAATCGTCGCTCACGTACCTTCCAGGTACGCTCGACTCCTCGCGCCTTGCCCACGGCTCCGCCGAGGTCGGAATTGGGATTCTATCGGGGGCGCAGGGCCGCTCTCGGTGTTGGCGCTTCTTTCGCTCCGGACCACTCAGTCTTCAAATCTCTTTGCAAGATGCTCCGGCAGGGCATCGACCGACACTCGCTCCTGATCCATGCTGTCGCGCTCTCTGATCGTGACCTGATGGTCGTCGAGGGTATCGAAATCCACTGTTACGCAATAGGGCGTGCCGACCTCGTCCTGGCGGCGATAGCGCTTGCCCACGGAACCTGTGATGTCCAGCTCGGTAACGAAGCGGGCGCGAAGGCGATCCGCCACTCGCTCCGCCACCGGCACCAGGTCCTTGTGTTTCGACAGTGGCAGAACCGC
Organism: Actinomycetota bacterium; assembly: GCA_035646635.1. Lineage (GTDB taxonomy): Bacteria > Actinomycetota > CADDZG01 > CADDZG01 > WHSQ01 > JACDAL01. Next base: position 14,114 of record DASRPA010000244.1, read on the forward strand.
GACCTTGGTCGGCGCCAAGCGGGGGTCGAGCTTCAACAGGACCCGCTTCTCGGTCTTGCCGCCGGCGGTGGGCGCTTCTTCCTCGCGATAAGCGTCGATGAGGAAGGCGAACAGCGGCCTCTCGACTCCGACCGCAGGCTCGATCACGTAGGGGACGTACCGAGCCTTGGTGTCGGGATCGAAATAGGAAAGGTCTTGGCCCGAGCGCTCGGAATGCGCCTTGAGATCGAAGTCCGTGCGATTGGCGATGCCCTCGAGCTCGGACCAGCCCATACCCGGAAAATTGTACTCGATGTCGAATGTGCGCTTCGCGTAATGCGACAGCTCATCAGCTTCGTGCTCGCGCAACCTCAGGTTCTCCGGACGGATGCCCAAGTCCAGATACCAGTTCATGCGTTGCTCGATCCAGTACTCGTGCCATTTTTCATCGGTGCCCGGCTCGACGAAGAACTCCATCTCCATCTGCTCGAACTCGCGCGTCCGGAAGACGAAGTTACCCGGAGTGATCTCGTTGCGAAACGACTTCCCTTGCTGAGCGATTCCGAACGGGATTCTCTTGCGGGAGGATTGCTGCACGGTGGCGAAGTCGACGAACATTCCCTGCGCGGTCTCGGGTCTCAGATAGACGACGTTGGCGGAGTCCTCGACCGGGCCCATGTGGGTCTTGAACATGAGGTGGAACAGGCGGGGCTCGGTCCACGAGGGACCCTGCCCGCAATGAGGGCAGGTCCGCTCGAAATCGACATGGTCGGCGCGAAAGCGCTTGTGGCAACTGGTGCACTCGACCAAGGGGTCCGTGAACGTCTCGACGTGACCCGAGGCCTCCCACACGCTCGGCGACATAATGATCGAGCTTTCGAGCCCCACGACGTCTGATCGCGAGTGCACCATCGCATACCACCACTGCTGCTTGACGTTGCGCTTGAGCTCGACCCCCAGCGGGCCCCAGTCCCATGCCGAGCGAAGGCCCCCATAGATTTCGCTCGAGGGGAAGACGATGCCCCTGCGCTTGCAAAGGTTGACGATCGTGTCCATCGAGGGGGTTGCCATGGAGGCATGATAGTCGTCGAGATATTGACAGATTGGCAGGTGATCAGCCCGCTCGGGCCCGGATGAAACCTAGCGTCACAGAGGAAGCGCAAGCTGCGCCCACCGGCTACCGGCGGAGCGAGCCGCCGCGCCGCCCGTTGCTGGACACGGTTGCCGCCACTAGCTGGAAGTTCCTGGCGATCGCCTTGGCGCTCGCCGTTATCGTCTACGCACTGGTCGAGCTGCGAGTGGTCGTGTTTCCGATCATCACGGCGCTGTTCGCGGCCACCCTGATCCACCCCGCAGCTAATTGGCTCCAGCAGCGGGGCCTCCCTCGCCTGGCCTCGGTGTGGGTCGCGATCCTGGGAGGTCTCCTGCTGCTCTCGGGCGTGGTCTCCTTCCTCGCGCCGCAGGTGGCCAACGAGTTCGGCACTCTCTCCGGGGATGTCGGCCGGGGCTCCCGGGAGGTCATCGAGTGGCTCAGCCGCGGCCCCCTGGAGCTCAGCCGCGAGGAGTTGAATCGTTACGTCGACAGCGCCACCGAGCAATTGCAGGCGAACTCGAGTTCGATCACCTCGGGGGTGCTCGCCGGAGCGATCAAGCTCGGCGAGGTCCTGGTCGGCATCATCCTCACGTTCGTGCTGACGTTCTTCTTCGTCAAGGACGGCGCCGCGATGTTCGCGTGGTTCACGGGCCAGTTCGCGGAACGACGTCGGCGCAGCCTCAACGTGCTCGGCGTGAGGTTGTGGGAGACGCTCGGCGCCTACCTGCGGGGCCTCGCCTTGGTGGGCTTGGTCGACGCCGTGCTCATAGGCATCGCGCTGGTGCTCATCGGCGTTCCGCTGGTCATACCTCTGGCCGTGCTGACTTTCTTCGGCGCCTTTCTCCCGCTGATAGGCGCGACGGTCGCCGGGGTCGTCGCCGCCCTCGTCGCCCTCGTTTCCGGCGGAGTAATCGACGCGCTCCTGGTGGGCGTCGCTATCCTGGTGATCCAGCAGGTCGAGGGCCACGTGCTGCAGCCGGTGGTGCTGGGCCGGGCGATCAAGCTGCATCCCACAGTGGTGATTCTCTCGCTCGCAGCCGGCGGCGTCCTAGGCGGGATCGCCGGCGCCTTCTTGGCGGTGCCCGTCGCAGCCGTCGGAAGTGTTATCGGAGGCCACATCAAGGCCGAGCGCGACGCCGAGCGGCCGACGGACCACTAGTGCCCCTTCGCAGAAACGGCGCACGGCCCCGACCCCCGGCGGTCGTGAATCGCGCGTTGAGCTCGTCTGAGTACGGAATCGGTACGCGCGTTGTGCGCGTTGTGCTACCGGACCACTGAGGCCCAACATGGGCGTCGCACTGGGTCTCGGAGCCGTGTTGCTCCTCATTCTTCTCACCGGCTTCTACGTCGCCGGGGAATTCGCGCTGATCGCGGTGGATCGCAATCGCATCGAGCAGATGGCGAGAAAAAACCACCGCGGAGCCGTCACCGCGCTGGGCGCGCTCAGGACGCTGTCCTTTCAGCTCTCGGGCGCCCAGCTCGGCATCACCGTGACCTCCTTGCTCGTCGGCTTCGTGATCGAGTCCACGGTCGGCAAGGCGCTGCAGCCCCTGGTCGAGCTCGTGTTGCCGGGAGCGAGCTCGCTGCAGATCTCGACCGTGCTCGCCCTCTTCCTGGTCACGGCGCTGCAGATGGTGCTGTCCGAGCTCGTCCCGAAGAACCTGGCCATAGCCCGCCCCTTGGCCCTGGCGACCTCCATCGCCGGCCCCCTGAGACTAGCGAACGGCGCCTTCAAGCCTCTGATCACGTTCTTGAACCGGTCTGCGAACTGGACGGTGCGGCGCTTCGGCATCGAACCTCAAGAGGAGCTCCTCGGCGTCCTGTCCATGGACGACCTCAAGCGGCTCATCACCTCGTCGCGCCGCGAGGGCGTCCTCCCGGAGGAAGAGTTCGCCTTGCTGACGAAATCGATCAACTTCGGAAGAAAAACCGCCAGCGACGCCCTCGTCCCGCGCACCTCGGTGATCTCGGTGAGCGCACAGCAGAACCTGGGAGAGCTCGGCCGCATCGCACTCGAGAGCGGCCACTCCCGCTTCCCGGTCCAAGGGGACGGAGGGATCGACGACATCGTCGGCACGGTGCTGGTCAAAGACGGCTTTCGACTGCCGTTCTCGGAGAGGGCTTCGGCTGAGGTCTCCGCGGTCATGCAGGAGGCCCTGTTCGTCCCCGAGTCGCGAGCGCTCAAGTCACTGCTCGCCGAGATGCGGGGGCAGCGCAGGCACCTGGCCGTGGTCGTAGACGAGTACGGCGGCACGGCCGGGATCATCACCCTCGAGGACCTGCTCGAGGAGATCGTGGGGGAGATCGAGGACGAGTACGACCCGCAGGCGCAGCCCTCGCGCCTGACCTCGCCCACCCGCGGCGTCCACGTCGTCGAGGGGAGTCTTCACCCCGACGAGGTCCGGGAGCAGACCGGCCTCCAAATTCCCGAGAGCGAGCATTACGAGACGCTCGCCGGCTTTCTTCTCTCGAAACTCGGGAGGATCCCCCGACAGGGTGACCACGTCGCCTGCGCCAACTGGGAGCTGAAGGTCACCCGGATGGAGGGCAGGCGAATCGCCGAGGTGCTCGTGGTGGCTCCGGCTGCGGAGGATGATGGGCGGGAGGCCGGGGAC
>DASRPA010000245.1:0-2955 GCA_035646635.1 Actinomycetota bacterium
CCGGAGGCGAGCCGCTACTCGCCGGACATGTCCAAGCACGCTTACTTCGGCTCGGACCCGCTCCTGCGCCAGCAAAACCTCGCCTACAAGGACAGCCTCTAACCCACATCCGTATGCCGAGTGGTGGTGAGATGCTCTATACGGTGGTCTGACGACCACTCGGCAACGGGTGGTGCAGCTCTCCGGTGGGGCGGAGCAGCCACAGCGACGCATGGGTGGGCTGCATGGTCTGGTTCACGAGCGCCAAGAGCTCCGTCTCGAGGGACGCGAGATCGATCTCCTCGCGCAGAGGCTTTGCGCAGAGTCTTTGTTGACACTACGTCCTCATACGAAAACCTCGCTACAAGGACAGCCTTTGACCCGGCCGAACAAGGTTCGGTCGGTGGTTGACGTGCGACAGTCGCACGTGAGCCACCCGAACCGGTGGTTGATGTGAGACAGTCGCACGTGAGCCACCCGGCCGGCTCGGATCAGATGGAGTGAGAACCTGGGTCAACGGCGCCGCAAATCAGCTGTGGCGCTTGGCCACCGCAGGCTGCTCAGCGCGAAAAGTTCGAGCGAAGACGACTCTCAGAAGCCGGCCACCCTTATCCTGAGCCGAATGAAGAAAGCGCTCATCACAGGAGTCAGCGGCCAGGACGGGTCCTATCTCGCCGAGCTACTGGTGAAGAAGGGCTACGAGGTCCACGGGCTGCTACGGCGGGCCTCGACCTTCAACACCCACCGGCTCGACGGGATCTATCGGGACCCGCATGAGGCCGGGGTGCGCTTCTTCATGCACTACGGGGACCTCAGCGACTCGGGCTCGCTCAACCACCTGATACGGGACCTCGAGCCGGACGAGATCTACAACCTCGGGGCTCAGAGCCACGTCAAGGTGAGCTTCGATATTCCCGAGTACACGGCGGACGTCACCGGGATGGGCACGATCCGGATCCTCGAGGCCGTGCAGGCGGCCGGCAGCAACGCTCGCTTCTATCAAGCGTCATCGTCTGAGATGTTCGGCTCGAGCCCACCCCCGCAGGACGAGGACACGCCGTTCCACCCCCGCAGCCCTTATGGGGTAGCGAAGATGTTCGCCTACTGGACGACGGTCAACTACCGGGAGTCTTATGGGATCTTCGCCACGAACGGGATCCTCATGAATCACGAGAGCCCGAGGCGCGGGGAGACGTTCGTGACTCGCAAGATCACCCGGGCCGTTGCTCGCATCCAGGCCGGCTTGCAGGACGAGCTCTACCTCGGAAATCTCGATGCCTGCCGGGACTGGGGCTATGCGCCCGAGTACGTCGAGGCCATGTGGATGATGCTGCAGCACGACAAGCCCGACGACTTCGTGATCGCAACCGGCGAGTCGCACTCGATCAGAGAGTTTGCGCAGCTTGCTTTCGCACATGTGGGGCTCGACTGGGAGGGTTACGTCAAGGTCGATCCTCGCTACTACCGGCCGGCCGAGGTCGACTTCCTCCGAGGAAATTCGGCCAAGGCCAAGCGCATCCTGGGGTGGGAGCCGAGAACGAGCTTCCCCCAGCTCGTCGAGTTGATGGTGGACGCCGATGTCAAACTGCTCGAGGACGCGCTCGCAGGCCGATTGCTGCGTTCGGACAGGGATCAATGAGCGCTCATACAGTGAGAGGTCATACAGAGGGAGTCGTGGTGTGGAGATAGACATCGGAATCGGCAAGTCCGGGCGCAGGGCCTACGGGTTCGACGACATCGCCATCGTTCCCTCCCGGCGGACACGCGATCCTGACGACGTCGACGTCTCATGGGAAATCGACGCGTGGCGCTTCGAGCTGCCCCTACTCGCCTCGGCCATGGACGGTGTCGTCTCGGTGGCTACGGCGATCGAGATCGGCCGCCTCGGAGGTCTCGCCGTCCTCAACCTCGAGGGCCTTCAGACTCGCTACGAGGACGCCGGCTCGGTGCTGGCGGAGATCGCCGAGCTCGATGACATGGTCGCCACCAGGCGCATGCAGGATCTCTACCAGGAGCCGGTCAAAGAGGAGCTGATCTTCAAGCGCATACGGGAAGTCAAGGAGTCGGGCTGCATCATGGCCGCGTCCCTGACCCCTCAACGAGTCGAGCGCTATCACAAGATCGCCCTCGAGGCCGAGCTCGACATCCTTGTCATCCAGGGCACCGTGGTCTCTGCAGAGCACGTCTCCGAGCGCACCGAGCCGCTGAACCTCAAGCGCTTCATCTCGACCTATGAGCTCCCGGTAATAGTGGGTGGCTGCGCGTCCTACTCGACGGCCCTCCACCTCATGCGCACGGGCGCTATCGGTGTGCTCGTGGGAGTGGGCCCGGGGGCGGCCTGCACCACTCGGGGGGTGCTCGGGATCGGCGTCCCTCAGGCCACCGCCATCGCCGATGCAGCCGGCGCCCGCATCCGTCACCTGGACGAGACCGGCCGCTACTGCCATGTCATCGCCGACGGCGGGATGCGGACCGGAGGCGACGTCGCCAAGGCGATCGCCTGCGGCGCCGACGCGGTGATGATCGGCTCGCCGATGGCGCGGGCGAAGGAGGCCCCCGGCCGGGGCTACCACTGGGGCATGGCGACCTTCCATCCCTCGCTTCCCCGCGGGACCCGCGTGACCACCCACCAGGACGGGACGATGGAGCAGATCCTGCTCGGCCCGGCGAACGAGAACGACGGCACCTTCAACCTGATGGGGGCGTTGCGAACCTCGATGGCGACCTGTGGCTACGAGGACATTCCGTCCTTCCATCGCGCCGAGATCATGGTCGCCCCGGCGCTCCAGACCGAGGGCAAGCAGCTACAGCAGCAGCAATCGGTCGGGATGGGCTCCAACGGCCGCTCCGCGGTGGCCGACGCGGTCGGCGTCGCCGATGACTGAGGCCACGGCCTCCTCCGAGGTCGCGGCAGGGGACCTGCCGACCGATCGCGAGGAGGTCCTGGTGCTCGACTTCGGCGGCCAGTACTCGCAG
>DASRPA010000246.1:0-2351 GCA_035646635.1 Actinomycetota bacterium
TGGGCTCGGCCTCGCCGGACTCCTCGAGCCGCTCGATCGCGAACTCGTGGATCGTTTCGAGCATGCCGAACCGACCCGAGCTCCAGCGGCGCACGAGGTTGTGCTCGACGATGGTCTGCAGCGTCTCGAGTGAGGACCCGGCCACCTCCTCGGCCCCCGCCGCGTCGAAGCTGCCGGCGAACACGGCGAGGCGGCGAAAGAGCAACTGCTCGTCGTCCTCGAGCAGCTCATAGCTCCACTCGATCGTTGCTCGCAGTGTTCTCTGGCGCTCGGGAGCGTCGCGCCGGCCGCCCGTCAAGACAGGAAGACGCTGCTCCAGTCGAGCGAGCATTGCGTCGGCCGAAAGAATCCTGGTGCGCGCTGCTGCCAGCTCGACCGCGAGCGGGAGGCAGTCCACACGGCGGCAGATGGCGACGATCGCCTCCTCGGGAAAGGCGACGGGCGCGCGCTCGCGGAACAATGCAACTGCGTCTTGTGTCGGTAACGGCTCGACCTGGTACTCGTGTTCCCCCTCGATCCGCAGTAGGGCGCGGCTGGTGATCAGGAGGTGAAGGTTCGGGCAGGACCGCAGCAGCTCCGATAGCTGCGGCGCAACGTCGAGTACCTGCTCGAGATTGTCGAGCAGAAGCAGCATGCGGCGCTCGTCGATGTGCGCAGCCACCTCTCCCTGTGCACCGAGCGCCGAGGCTATCGTAGGGAATACGAGCGCGGTCTCGGAGACGGCCGCGAGCGATACCCAGTAGACGCCGTCTGTGAAAGTCTCTACGAGCTCTGCTGCGACCTGCAGCGCCAGCCGCGTCTTCCCCGAGCCTCCCGGCCCCGTAGCCACTGCCAGTCGCGCCTCCGGAACGAGGGCGGCGAGCTCCGCAAGCTCCCGCTCCCGCCCGATCAGCGTGCTCGGCTGGGACGGCAGGTTGGTCGCGTTGAGTGATCTGAGGGGTGGAAACCTGTCCAAGCCCAGCTGGAATAGCTTTTCGGGCCTCCCCAGGTCCTTGAGCCGGTGAAGCCCCAGGTCGACTAGGTCGGCGTCGTCGAGCAATGTGCGCGTGGTGGCCGAGAGCACGACTTGGCCTCCGTGGGCCGTCGAGCAGATGCGGGCCGCGCGGTGGACATCCATGCCCACGTAGCCTTCGTCGGTTACGACCGGCTCACCGGTATGCAGCGCCATGCGAACGCGGATCGGACCCTGTGCGAGCGCGACTTGACCCTCGGCCGCCGCGGCGAGCGCTCCCGAAGCATCCCAGAAAGCGACGAAGAAGGCGTCTCCTTGTGTGTCTACTTCGACCCCGCCGTGGCGCGCAAACGCCGCCCGCAACAGCCGCCGGTGCTCGGCCAACGCGTCTGCGAAACGTTCCGCCCCAAGCTCGTCGAGCAGCCGCGTCGAGCCCTCGATGTCCGTGAACAGGAAAGTGACCGTGCCGGTCGGGAGCGCGCGCATCTACCGGAAATCTCCAGGCCCAGGCTTCATTTTCGAGGACGGTACATGTGATGAGGTCGCGTTTGACGACTCAGGGGTGGCCGCCTCGCTGCTACCTTTGGTCGTAGCGGATCTCCACGAATTCATGGCGAAGCTCCGCCTGAGCTGAAACATCGTCAATGCGCACTCCCAAGCTTCATGCAATCGCGAGGCCTTGCGGTCACGAGCAGTCGCGTGTGGTCCCGTCCCTCAAAGTAGATCGCTGAGATTAGTGGATCGGTGGGTCGAGGATAGTCTTCCACCTATGCCCTTACTCATCGAGCGGCTGATCGAGACGTTCTACGAAGAGTTGTGGAACAGTTGGAACGACTCGGCGGTCGACGACACGCTCGGCACAACGTTCGAGTTCCGCGGGTCGCTCGGGCAACAAACTACCGGCCGAGACGAATGGCGCTGGTATCGGGACTCCATCCGTGCAGGCTCGGCGGACTTTCACAATGAAGTCGTCACATTGGTCTGCGAAGGTCAACGAGCCGCAGCACGGCTACGCTACGCAGGTACTCATACCGGCCCGCTGCTCGACTTGCCGGCCACACGACGACGCTTCGAATACGCTGGAGCGGCCTTTTTCGTGGCGTACGGCCAACGGCTCGCGAGCGCGTGGGTCCTAGGCGATCTCGACGGGCTCCGTCGACAGCTTGAGTGACTGGGAAGGGGGGTGCCGTTCGGCCCTGAGTGACTGTGCCCAAACTCCCGCGGTGGCAGATGTCCAGTGTGCCCAGCGACACGGGCGCCCAGACCAATAGGGAGGTGAGGCTTCTCGGGTGACTCGTGCACAAGCTCGTGTTCGCCAGCCGGTGAGAGTCCGGTCCGGGTAATCGCCAGGGAGCCCGGTAGCAGGCTGCCGGTGCCGGGGGGAAACGCCCGTCGCCGA
>DASRPA010000247.1:0-4587 GCA_035646635.1 Actinomycetota bacterium
TCGGTGCAGACCGCATTTCCGGTGCGGAGCACTGAAGCTCAGCTCTGGTAAGTCGCGATGAAGCGCCGGTAGTTGGCGGAGATCTGCGCCGCGGCATCCTCACGCGTCATGTCCCCGGCGAGATATCCCTCGAGCGCGTCCCACCAGATCGTGCGCCCGATGGCGAATCCGACGTAGCCTGGGACGCCCGCCCCCTGCCGGAGCCAGTGGTCCACTACGGCATCGTTTGCTCCCCTGCCCAGCACCACGCAGACCACGCCCGAGCGACCGTCCGAACGCACGAGCTGTGCGATCGCCTCGCAGTCTTCGCGCTTATCGAGGCCTTCGATCTTCCAGATGTCGGGCTCGATTCCCTGAGCAAGCAGCTCCCGAATGGCGGCCAACATGAGATTGGGACGGACCTCCTGGTCGTAGCGGTCCGAGTCGCCGCCCACTTGCTGCATCTGGTCTTTAGTCCCCGGCACCAGCAGCTCGAACAGGAACTTGCGGCCGTTGTGGTGGAGCCAGTCCGACAGCCTCTTGAGGCGCTCCGACTGACGCCGGTTCATCTCCTGGTCGTCCTCGGGGTTGTAGCGCACGAGGACTTTGGAGAAGGCGGGGTCGAACTCCTCGATGTGAGCTCCGAAGTCGTCGCCGTGGTCGAAGTCGAACTCGTCCTGCCCGCTCTTCTCGACCGGCATCGCCAGCAACAGGCCCTCCTTGTGGGCCTCCTTGGCAACGTCAGACCCGAACTGCTCGTCGACCAAGAGCCCGCCGGTGTCGCGCGGCGCGCCCTCACCCAGGGCGGTGAGGAAGCCTTCGAAGATCACCCGCTTGGCGTCTGCGATGGTCTCGGTCTGCTCGGCGGTTGGTTCTCCTTTTATGCCGAACATCTTCTTCTGGAACGAGCCCCGGTGGTCGAAGGCGAGGATGTAGAGGTCTCCCGAGTAGCCGAGCGCCATGGCGCCACTCCCTTACTAGTCGTCGGTCACGATTGTCGATTCCTTCCGCGCTAGAGGATAGGCCCCGCGGCCCGGTGTCCCCCGTCGATGGTGGTCAAACGTCCTCGGTCCGCTTTCCACCACCTTTTTTGGGGGTCAAGAGTCCTCGGTCCACCTTTCACCACCGCCGCCCCGGGGCCTCGGGTGTGTTTGCATGACCGGATGGAGCCCCAGGACATTGTCAGGAAGTTCCAGCGGGGGCAGAACCTGGAGCAGATCGGCGATCCCGAGGAGGCTTGCGCGCTCTACGAGGAGGCCGTGGCGGCAGGCTTCGACGCCACCGGACCTTATGACCGGCTGATCGCCCTCTACGGAGATCAAGCCCGCCACCAGGAAGTCGTGCGAGTGAGCGAGGCCGCGCTCGCAAGCGTCCACACCTACGCGGACAAGCGGGCCTGGTACGAGCAGATGCGGGCATCGGCGCTCAAAGCGCAGGCCAAGGTGCCCAAGGCCGCTCCTAGGAAGGGAGCCTAATCCGGTCGTGGCTCGGACGCTCTGTGCAGTCCTCCCTCCCCGAGAATTCGAGGATGGTCGTGGAGATGGCCTCGCGTCGACATCTCTAATCGCGACGCTCTCTACGACGTAATGGAAGCCCAATGAGCGCATTCATCGTAGAGCCCAACGTGCTGATCTACGCGGCCGAATCGGCCGCGCCCGAGGATCGCTTCGAGCTCATCGAAGTGGTGGACCCGCTGGGCTGAGTCTCAGCATCGCGGAGTGTCGCAACTCGAAGAGGTGCTCAAGCAACTGATAGCAGAGCGCGGCCCCCTGAGCTTTAGGAACTTCATGACGCTCGCCCTCTATCACCCCGAGCACGGCTACTACTCCTCGGGGGCAGTCCGCACGGGCAGGGCAGGCCATTTTATGACCTCGGCGGAGCTCGATCCTTCCTTCGGGGAGCTGTGGGCTCACGGTTTGGAGCAGGTGTGGGAGTCGTGCGGTCGCCCCGTTCCCTTCGAGGTCGTCGAAGTAGGTGGCGGCGAGGGGGGCTTCGCTGCCTCCGTCCTCGAGGCGACAACTGTTCCCCTGTCCTACAGGCTGGTGGAGCGAGTCGAGGAGGTCGAACGGCGGCAACGACAACGCCTCTCGCACTTCTCGGGCGTGAGCTGGAGCCGGACGATCGACGAGGTCGCGGCCGGCTCGGCTCACTTCGTAATCGCCGTCGAGGTGCTCGACAACTTGCCGGTACACGTGATCGAGCGCGTCGACGGAACTCTACGAGAGATCTACGTCGACGGGAAGCTAAGGGAGGTACTCGGCGGGCTTTCGACGCCCGCGCTCAAGTCCTTTGGATACCATCTCGGAAACGGTGAGCGGTGTGAGGTGGGGCTCGATGCGATCGGGATGGCGACCAACGTGGCTCGCTTGGTAGATTGCGGCGTCGCATGCTTCATCGACTACGGCTACGAGGGGCCGGGGCGGCAGACACTCGTCTCATACTCGGGGGCCGGGCCGAGCAGCGACCTGCTTACCACTCCCGGCGAGCGCGACATCACCGCCCACGTCAACTGGGACTCGATCGGCTCGGCTTTTCGGAAGGAAGGACTCGAGGTCGCCGGGCCCTCGCCGCAAGCACAAGTGCTGCGGGCCCTCGGAGCGGCAGAGCTCGATCGGCGCCTGCGGAACTCTCATGCGACGGCCCTGGCGGGTGGGAAGGGGGCCGAAGCTGTGCGGGCGCTGTCGCGCCGCCATGCGCTGCGCGCGTTACTCGATGAAGGGGGCCTCGGGGGTCTTCAGGTTGTGGCCGGCTATCGGGGAATACTGAAGTCTCGGCCCGACTTCTCGAAACATGGCACACCGCCTCCGGGGCCCGCCGCCGAGCCCCGGGAAATGAGTTGGCTGCTAAGCGTATACTTGCCTTGCATATAGGCCGAGGAGGAGGTAACGACGGTGCGGGTTCTAGTGAAGATGCAAATGCCGGTCGAGGCAGGTAATGCGGCAGTCAAGGATGGATCACTGCCGCGGACGATTGAAGCGTTGATGAAAGAGCACAATCCTGAGGCCGCTTACTTCTTTCCCGAGAACGGTAAGCGAACCGCCTTATTCGTTTTCGATTTGGCGGATCCATCGAGGGTGCCGGTTGTAGCCGAGCCGCTGTTTCATAACCTAAACGCGAGCGTGAGCATCACTCCGGTCATGAATCTGGAGGACTTGCAGGCCGGTCTCAGGGAGGTCGGTTCGATCTAGCACAAACGATAGCCGGGCTGCCTACGCAGGGGGCCTCAGCGTGATCGGACGCCAGAGCATTCCGAGCGGACGACTAACAGCGGGCAATGAGGCGGGCGGCCAGGACGTGGTCCGGATAGAAGGTGCCGTCGGCGTCGAACCCCCACGCAAGTGCGTGGGCCAGTGCCCATCCACGCGCTCGTTCTCGATCCACATCTAACCTCGTGCACAGTCGGTCCAGCCTCTTGCGAACGATCTTCACGGCGTCCGGATCCGATGCCAGTTCGTCCCGGCGGTCTCGCACATATGACGTCAGGTCGAACGCACGCTCACCTACGAGAGGCTTCGGGTCGATCGCGACCCAGTCGTCGCCCCGTCGTAAGGCGTTGCCTCGAAGATCCTGATGCAGGATCACGTCGTCGCTTCGAGGCGGGCGCGCCGTCGCCATAAACGCGATCGCCTCCTCGAATATCTCCTGCTCAAACGGATGTTCCCATCGCTCGTACGCCGCGCTCAGATCTTCGGACCAGACTCGGGCTGCACTCGATAGCGCTTGGAAGGGACTCCTTGGGCCGGGTGTCTCCCACAACTCCTCCAGTACTCCGGCGACCGCCTCGGTGGCATCATCCTCGGACTCTTCCCACAGATTGGTTCCGGGAGCGCATCGCTCGAGCAGCAGAACCCGCCGTTCCGGGTCGTAGTCGAGCATCCGCACGGCTCCCCGACCCTCCCACTGCGCGAGCGCGGCTGCTTCGTCCTCCGAGTCTGGGTGGGGGAAGCCAACCTTCAGCACGACCTCAGAGCCGCCCGTCGTGGTCGCAGGAGCGACGTAGGAGACGTTTCCCAGGAAAGGCCGTCCGAGGACAAGCTGCCACTGCTCTAGGCACGTTGATATCAACGACGGCAGGTCCCGCAACCAGAGTTGGCCGCCTGGCTCGCCACTGAGCCATTCCAGCGAGGGCGGTATCACTATCGCCGGCCCATGTCTGCCACCCTTCATGCCTTGCATACTCGTACATGTGGAACCTTTCTTGCTCGCACTGTTCGGTGCCATCCGGATGCCCTGGAGAGATGGTTGCGAGGTCCCAGGAAACGTCCGACCCGCTATGTGTCCCGGACTTCACGGGCAAGCCGACGTTCAACACCCTGGGGACGCTGAGCATCTTCCACGAACCCGAAATGCCTCGAGAGAATACCGACTCCGCCACTCCGAGGTAGTCCGAATCCCACTGATCACGTCTGGGGAGGGTTCGTGGCGTGGTCGGCGCTCGACTCTAGATCGACCAGCCGTTGATGCGGGCGGTCTCCGAGAGCTGTTGTTCTGGCGTGCAACGGATCTCGGGAGGACAACGAAGAAGGAGATCATCACGACTCCGGAGATGCCAAGGCCAATCCACGACAGGATATCGGTATCCCCCCGTCAACAGCCGAAAGCTTCGTG
>DASRPA010000248.1:0-5603 GCA_035646635.1 Actinomycetota bacterium
GAGCCAGTGCTCTTGGTCGTGGTCGTAGAGGACTTGGCTCTGCCAGAGATGCGCGAAGAGCTCGCCGTTGCCGGCGTCGGTACGCGGGAAGGTGAGCGTGGACGTGTCCTCGTTCTCCGCCGTCACCATCACACAATGGTGTGGAGGAGGGATCCCCCGGGCGCGCGAACCCAGTCTGGCAGCAGGAGGAAGCCCCGGCGCCGCTCAGACGGGCCGGGGCCTTTCATCTCCCAAGGTGGGCTGTGGTGGAAGCTCTTCGAACTCCTATGGATTCCCGGTGAGGCGATTCTTATGGATGACCTGCGGGCGCAGCGCCGTCAGGTTGATTCCCGGGTGCGCCTGTGCGGCAGGCTTCAGTCGGGCATTGCGGCTTGGCCGCCGGCCTTCTGCCGGATGTTGCCAATGTCTGCCCTCAACGCAGTGGAAACCGCATCCCACTCGAAAGCACGCTCAACATCGGCCGTGAGGCATTCCCAGCAGCTGTCGAGGTAGTCGACAAACGCCTCAGCTCGAATCAGTCGTTCAGCGATATCTCTCTCATCCGCAATCTTTGATCGCCCTTCACCATCCAGGATCGGAGTATCCACAACTACGGCGTCCATATACGTGAACTGGCGACACAGGAACTGGAGCGCATAGGCACCCAGGGACGTAATCCTGAGTGATGAAGGCAGTTCACCAGTGGACAATTCCCTGTCCGCAGCCGTATCTGTGAGATTTCCAGACAGAGATCGGCGCACCGCGGCTAGCACCTGACTCGGCGTATAACCATAGACCTGCAGCGCCTCGACAACGAGCGGTGTCTCCACTAACTGGTCGCCGCCCCGTGTCCAACCGAATGATTGAAGGCAGCCGAGAAGTAGAGGGATGAGGAAGTGCTCACGCTTGTCCGGTTCCGTCACGTCGAAGAGGTTCGGAATCGTGGACTGCATCGGATCGTAGTGGACGGCGTCTCCGTAGAGCGTGGCACGAAGAAACTCGTGGACGGGTACGGTGTACCGGCCTTGATCGTCCATGATGTCGACGATCTTCTGCGTGTCCACATGCCCACTACCGAAGAAGTCGCGCACCTGTTCCAAAGCGATACGCACGTTCCCCGCCGCAATGTTGTCGATACAGCGAGCCAGCTCTTGATTCGCCCGGAGTGAGTAAGAGAATGCTTCGATGATTCTTGAAAGGGTGGTCAGTTCCACACCCGCAGAGAGTGCCGAGATCTTGAGCTCGCCTCTTGCGAGCCGCGATGCGAATTCGAGACGTTTGCCAATGACGTCGACAATCCGAGGCGGAGATATCGTAAGAGCCTTGGGGTGATATCCGGTCAGCGCACCCTCGCGGAGTGACTTGTGGAAAGTCGAGGGTCGCAGCGCAAGAAATACTGTGAGTGGCCATCCGTCGGCCATCTCGTGCGCGATGAGAAACGACTGCTGCTGTGTGTCCGCATCTCTCTGATCAACGTTGTCGAGGAAGAGGACCACCTGTTGCCTTCGCCCCTTCACGATGTGATCCATTGATCGCGCAAGATGTTCGTGCGGGCGACGAATCAGGTCCTCGAGGACTTCTAGGCGCTTCGAAACATACCTCGGCGGGTCGCTCTCCCGTAACTCCCCGAAGATGCCGGCATCAAAATCCAGGAGTTCAGAGTGATAGACACCTGTTACGAAGCCACGCTCGAGGATGTCCACCCCGTAGTTCACTTTGAGCTGGTGCGTCATCTCCCTTGGTATGAAGTCACGCAAATCAGCTGTGAGAGTAGCTTGCGATCCCATATCAACGTAGAGCGTGATTCCATGCTCAAGGATCTCTTTGGCATCGACCTTGACTAGGTGCCGGATGAACATCGTCTTCCCGACGCCAACATCTCCGATTAACAACGTTGGGCGCTTCTTGAGACTATCAGCCAGCAGCTCGTCGCTAATGCCCTGCTTGGTCACGGCCGGCTGAGCGGTCAGCCCTGTACCAGATTCGAGCGCCGCGTAGCGAGCGCGAAGCACGTTCTTGCTTAGAAGCGAGTACTGAGAGAGAGCACCGCTCTTGCAGTAGCACTCTTCGAGGAAGTCTGCTTCCAGTTCACGGTTGCGAGCCACATCCTCGATGACTAGTTCAGCGACTATCTGAAGGTCAGTCTGGAAGGGGTTGCGGTTCTTGATCCCAGGGTAGTCACGGATAGTCGCCGAGAGCTTCTTGGGCAGCGTGGGGGCCCTGACACCCAGAAGCTCAGCGTGCAGTGTTCCGCGCTTGATCGCCGGTGGACTGAAGTAGTTCCAAAACTCGGTCCAGCGACTCGTGACATCGGAGAGCGATGGGTAGACCACCGCGCGGCCATCCAGAGGCGCGACCCCATCGGAGCGGGCGGCGACAAACGCGACCAACTGCCACCCATTTGACAATATGCCCACAGGCACGCCGCGCTCCTGGCAGTAGTCCATTACCTGAAGGATGGCTGCCTGGACACCGGAGCCTGTCATGATTGTCCGAAGACTCAGGGTGCCAGCAGTCGTGTCAGTCGGAAGTTCGAAATGGTGTCCTTCGCGCTTCGCCTCTAGGATTGCCACTCGTGCGTCCGCGACGAAGGTGTAGTCCGCGTACTTGCCCTCGACCCTCTCCTCCATGTTGACTGAGTCCTTCGGCCATTCCAGGCAATCGAAGAAGATCGTGTCGATTATCCGACATCGTGTGTCGGCCTCGTTCAGAGTGCGCTCATGTCCGCCCGACTCTATGAGCTGCTCTAGGGTTTCTCGGCCGCTGTCGACTCCCACGATTGTCCTCTCCCTCGACCCCGCCGGGTCATGTTGCTCAAGTGCGGCCTACATCAGTCGAACAGTGCTTCTGCAGCCTGCCGAACTGCAGACCGTAGCCGCGTCTGTCTGAATAGCTACCCCCGCTCTCGCCGGCGCTGCGTTGGAAAGCCCGAGCGAAGTGGGGGAATCCTAGTGCGCTCGTCGGACTGCCCGGAGGTATATGCGGACCGTATGCCGCCTCACAACTGGTCACGCTACCACGCCCACGACGAGAGAGAAAGGGACCCGTGTGTTCGAAGAACTACTAGCCGGAGCATTCCGAGACCTCATTGAGTACCGCCGCGAGCTCCCTCCAACCACGACTGCAGAAGCCATCCGGGAGGCCGTCAGCGTACAGGCCAGAGAGAGGGGTTTGACCTTCCACGCCCTCATACCCGATGAGTACCGCGAGGAGGCTCTCCCCGCGAATGCACGCGACTTCGCGCACGCTGTGGTAGACGCTGCCTTTGCCAACCACGGGCTACTGACTGTTGAACAGCTCCTGACGGCAATCGGGGGATTGTGCCGTGGGACGGCCTCGTGGCCGATCTGGTCGAGGAAGCTGCCGAGTTAGACGATTTGGCGGTACTGGAAGACGCCTTCGCCGACGGAGGGGTCAAGACCTTTGCACCGCGGTGGGGTGATGTGGGAATACCCGTGGTAGTCGCTTGGACCACTCCACTCAGTACCGTCGGAACCGTCGTGAAGAAGATGAAAGACGAGCGCCTCCGCCAGTTCGGCCGACTCTCCCGCATGGGACCGGAGGCACGGAAGGAGGCCGCAGGGTACCTGCGATACTTCGCCGAAGGAAAGACCAACCGGGAGATCGCTGATCTCGCCCTGAGAAGAGAAGGATTTGACTTCCGAGCCGTCGGCGAGGCCGAGTACCGCCGCGAGCTCCGAAGGCGCACGGACAAGGTACGGCAATTCCGCAAACGGTTCGTGCGGTATGTGACTGAGATAGACGAATTCCAGTCACGGGATTCTGGGTAGTCGCACGCTGGGCTCGCCCCATGAGGAGCGAGCCACGCAGACAAACCGAGAAGACCCCGGAGACCCAAGAAGTCGGGCACGCACTCCAGGCTGCGCTCGGCGCGCGGGGGTGCGCTCTTCCGAGCGCAGACGCACGCGCCCTCGCCCTGGAGCTCCTCCGGCTCTGCAAACTAGGCCTCCTGGTCCCGGTCGATGACATCGAAGGGCCCCACGTCCATAACATGGGGCCTTCAAAATACAAGAATCCGGATGAGACCCCATGATCCGGGTGGTCTGGTCCGGCGTTGACACCTTGGAAGCCTCCTTCGCCGGCGGGCTTTCCGAGACACTCGTCGCCGATCTTGATTGTCGGCGGAGGCCCAACAGCCGAAGCGCGACCGTCGTCGCCCTCCCGCAGCAGGTCGGGGCCCTGGACCCCGCAGGGGCCAGTACCGCGCTTCGCGTTTGCGGGAATCGAGGGTCAGTTTTCCGTCCGTTGTGGATTTCCGTTTTGCCACCACGGGCCGATCCTCCCTGTGAGCCCAGGAGCGAGGTTTCTGGGCTAGGCACAGGCAAAAGAAAGGAACCAGCGGGGGCCGATCTCAGGGGGCTGCTACCGTGTCCACCTCACGGGCGCAGCCCATGTAATCCTAGATGGTGTGGGTTCGGTCCTGTTCTCCGTCCGTTCCGTTCGGCGGCTGCGAGGCATGAGAGTGGGAGATCCCCACCCCTGTCCACTTTGTACACTTTGGGGGTCGAGGTTTCGCGGCCCCTGGACTTGCCATTTTCGGCCATACGAGCGGTAATGGACCTCCCGTCAGTTGGGCGAGAACGGGTGAGCGAGCAGCGGCGAAGGCAGAGGCGAGACATGCAGGGTCACATAAAGAAGAGAGCCACCTGGGAGTACGTAGCCGAACTCGGCCCCCAACCCCTGCAACGCTGTCCCTCCTGCCGCAAACGCTACTGGATCAAACGGGAACGCCTCGACTCCTGCCCGATCTGCCAGGGCCCTCTGGAAGAGACCGTCACCCGCCGCCAGGAGATGAAAGCCGGATTCGCCACCAAGCGCGAAGCCCAGGAGGCCTTGACCACCGTCATGGCCTCTCTTTCCTCGGGCACCTACATCGAGCCCTCCCGCATGCTGACCAGTGAGTTCCTCCGGGGAGAGTGGCTCCCGGCTATCCGTTCCACCATCCGCCCCACGACCTTCCTCTCCTACCAGGGCCACGTGGAACGCCACATCATCCCGGCCTTAGGCGTCCTCCCCCTGCAGCAGCTCAGCGCTCCTCGCATCAACGCCCTCTACTCCCGTCTCCTCACGGAAGGCAGGGGAGAAGGAAAGGGTGGTCTCTCCCCGGCCACCGTGCGCCGCATCCACGCGACGCTCCACCGGGCGCTGAAAGACGCGGTCCGCTGGAACCGTCTCCAGAAGAATCCGGTGGACGCGGCCGATCCTCCGCGCCTCCAGGCAGCCGATGCGGAGATGAAGGTCTGGAACGCGAAAGAACTGAAAGTGTTCCTCTCTGCTGAGCGCTCCAGTCGTCTCTATCCCCTGTGGCTCACCCTGGCCACCACCGGGATGCGCAGAGGAGAGGTCCTTGGACTCCGGTGGGAGGACGTCGACCTGGGCGCCCTGCGCCTCAGCATCCGCAAGACCCGGGTGATGCTGGGGTACGCGACCTATGTGTCTGAGCCCAAGACCCGCAGAGGCAGACGCATGATCGCCTTGGACCCCGTGACCAACCGTCAGCTCCGTGAACACCGGCGCCGCCAGAAAGAGGAACGTCTAGCCTGCGGGCCAGAGTGGCAGGACACGGGCCACGTCTTCGTCCAAGAAGACGGAGCGCCCTATCA
>DASRPA010000249.1:0-5196 GCA_035646635.1 Actinomycetota bacterium
ACGAGGGTTTCACTCCGCTTTCAGCCGAGGACATCGCCGACTGCGTCGCGTGGGCGGTGACTCGTCCCGACAACGTGAACGTGGACGAGATAGTGCTGCGAGCTCGGGCTCAAGCGACGGCGACTCTGATCGCCCGCGACTAATTCCCGTGTCGAGTGGTGGTGAGATGCTCTATATGTCACCTAACCACCACTCGAGCCGCTGCGAGGGGGCTGGGCCGCCTTCTTCTTGGCCTCTTCCTTTTTCTCGCGTGGCTCGGTCTTCAGAGATAGAACCGTGGTTACGCCCAAGGCCGCGATGATCACGGCGAGAGACAGCCAGATCGGCACCTCGACGTCCACCGCCTCTAGCAGCATCTTCACTCCCACGAACCCGAGCACGAATGCGAGCCCGTAGTTCAGCAGGTGCAAGCGGTTGAGCGCACCAGCCAGCAAGAAGTACAGCGACCGCAGGCCGAGGATCGCAAACACGTTCGATGTCAGCACGATGAAGGGATCTTGCGTAATACCGAAGATCGCGGGAATCGAGTCGAGTGCAAACAGAATATCGGTCACTTCGATGAAGACAAGCGTGATGAACAGTGGCGTTGCGAGCCGTTTGCCGTTTTCCATCGTGAAGAGGTTGTGGCCCTCGAAGTTCTCCGTTGACGGGAAGCGGCGCTGGGCGAACTTCAGAATTGGGTTCTTCTCCGGATGCACTTCTTCGCCGCCCGACTTGGCAAGGCGAATCGCTGTGATTATCAAGAACACACCGAAGACATAGATGATCCACTCGAACCTGTGAATCAGCGCGGCGCCGAGAGCGATAAAGATCCCGCGGAAGATCAATGCTCCCAAGATGCCGAAGAAGAGAACGCGATGCTGGTACTTGAAGGGAATAGAGAAGTACTGAAAGATGACGATGAAAACGAACATGTTGTCCACGGATAGCGAGTACTCGATGAGATATCCGGCAAAGTATTGCGCGCCGATCTCGCCGCCCTGCCAGAAATAGAGGGCTACTCCGAAGATCAACGCCAGGCTCACCCAGACTGCAACCCACGTGCCCGACTCCTTGGTGGTGGGCTCCGTTTCATCGTCGGTCTGGAACAACTTGAGATCGAGGAACAGCATTGCCAGCACGAAACCGATGAAGCCTACATAGACAAGAGGCGATACTTCCACTCAGGACTCCTTCGTCTCTAGCGTCACACTCAGGCTCAAACGAGAACCTTCTCGATCTCTTCGAGATCGTGCTGCGACAACTCGACCGACCCGCCGCCGGCGTTGTCTCGCATATGCTCCGGCGAGCGTGATCCTGCGATCACTCCCGTGACACCTTTCTGATGCAGTGCCCACGCCAGCGCGAGCTGAGCCAAGGATATCCCGATGCGCCCGGCTATCGGGCGGAGCGCGTCCACGACATCAAGGCTTGCCTCGAACTTGCCGGGGGCAAACAAAGTGTCGTATGCGCGCATGCCGTGGCCGCCGCCGCGCCAGTCGTCCTCGGAGAACTTCGTCTCCCTATTGAAAGCTCCGGTGAGCAAGCCGTAACCGAGGGGGCCGTAGCAGATGATGCCGGTGCCGTTGTCTGCGCAGAACTCGAAGAGATCGTTTCGACCTTCTCGGCGCAGCATGGAGAAGGGAGGTTGCAGCGAGTCGACATGACGGATGCGCTCGCATCTCTCGACCAGATCTCGTCCGAAGTTCGACACCCCGATGTGGCGGACGACGCCGTCATCTACGAGCGAGCTCATGGCCTCCCATGTCTCCTCGACCTGAGTTGAGTGATCCGGCCAGTGGAGCTGCAGCAGATCGATGACCTCCCGGCCGAGCCGGCCGAGGCTCTTCTCGGCGGACGCCCGCACGCCCGAGCGGTCGAAACCCGAGCCCTGGGGACGGGGCGCCACCTTGGTGAACACCATCACGTCGCGCGTGCCCTCGAGCGCCCGGCCCACGAGCTCCTCGGAGCGGCCGCCGCCGTAGACCTCGGCGGTGTCGATCCAGTTGATGCCCGACTCGATCGCCGCCCTCATCGAGGTGATCGTCTGGTCGTCAGGAGGATTCGGGCCCCATGCCATGCCCCCGGCCTCCCACGCGCCGTAACCGACCACCGATATCGAGGGGCCGTCGCGGCCCAGCCTATCCCTGCGCATCTCTCTCCTTCGTTGCATGCGTCCCGGCCGACGAGCGGCCACTGAAGTGGATAAGAGTAGACCGCTGCGCCCGAACCACTGCCCTGCCTTTGGTAGCCATAAGCTTGCAGTTCATGAAAACGGGGCTGGTCCTGGGTGGCGGCGGTCTCGTCGGTATGGGCTACCACGCTGGGGTACTGAAGGCACTGCAAGAGGCGGGCACCGAGCCAGGCTCGTCGGACGTCATCGTCGGCACCAGCGCCGGGGCGATTGTCGCCGCCTATCTGGCCGCGGGCAAGACGGTCGACGACCTCTATCACGAAGCTCAAGGCAACGGACCTGCGGAGGTGAGCGGGCCTGAAGCTTTCGAGGCCGACATCAGGGCTTTGTTCACGCCCCTGTGGTCGAACAGAGGCGAACGCATGAGGCGCATCGGAGGGGCGATCTTCGCCTACACGGCTGCCACCGGCTCATGGGCCCGCTTGTCGGGATCGAAGGTGCCGAGTCGGAAGCTCAGGGCACGGTTCCCGGCGGGCCTCTACTCGAGCAGTGCCACCGAGAAAAGGCTGCGCCGGGAGCTGCCGGCCCAGTGGCCACGCCCCGATCTCTATTGCGCGGCGGTCGAGCTCTATTCGGGTCGGCGCGTCGCCCTGAACTCCGCCAATACCCCGCCCGGATCCTTTGTCACCGCGGTGCTCGCCTCGGCTGCGATCCCCGGCGTGTTCCCCCCGGTGCGCATGCGCGGCCGCTATTACGTCGACGGCGGCATTGCCGGCGCGGTATCCCTCGACGTCGCCGTTAAGCAGGGGTGTGAACGCATCACTCTTGTCGCGCCGCTCGGTTGGCGGCCGGAAGAGGGGGTTCGGACGCTGCGTTCGGACTTGTGGAAGCCGGTGCTCGCGCGCTCGCTCAACGCCCGAACGATCAATCGAGAGATCGCGGCAGCGCGAGCACTGGGGGCCGAAGTCCTCGTGTTTCGGCCCTGGCTCAACGAGCTGCCCGTGCTCGGATTCAATGCGATGGCGTATCACGACCGGGCCGCGGTGGTGGAAGCGGCCCGGCTCAACACCTCGAGGGTTCTGGAGGCTCAAGGATGACCATCGCAGTCGAGGTATTCGAATCCTTTGTCACAGAAGCCGCAGCCAGGCTGGCTCCCGAGCTGAGCCGGGCAGGCTCGATCATCCTCACCGGCGGAACCACGGCCGCCGACGTCTACTCACTGCTGCCCCCCGGATGCTTGCGGCCCGGAGCATCCGTCTTCTTCTCGGATGAGCGCTGTGTCCCCCCCGACCACGAGTCGAGCAACTACGCGATGGCCGCGGCGAGGCTGTCTCTTGGGGGCGACGACGGCACTGCCGTTTACCGCATGCGCGGTGAGGACGAGCCGGAGCAAGCCGCCGCCGACTACCACAACGCAATCGTGCCCTTCGCGGGCCGGGGCATCGATGTTGCGCTGCTGGGCCTCGGCGCCGACTGCCACGTCGCGGCACTGTTCCCGGGCTCCCCGGCGCTCGCTTCACGAGAGCGACTGTGCGCGGCGGTGGATCGGCCCGATGGACTGCGCGGCCTGACGCTCACGCCGCCGGCCTTGACCTCGGCAAGGAAAGTATTCGTGATCGTTTCTGGAAAGAGCAAGAGGGAGGCGGTGGAGCGACTCCTGCGCGGCGACGAGACATTCCACGACTGCCCTGCTCGCCTGCTCGATGAGTTGCCCGACGTGATCCTGTTGGGAGACCGAGATTCCACCGGACCCACCTAGCGATTTCGGGCGGGGAGCCCGACCCCCCGGTAACTTTGTGCTGCATGGGGGTCGGATTCCGTACCTTGTGGCACAGAGGTACATTTGGGCCGGGGCCGCCGCTCGCCCGCCTCCGGCCCCGGTCGGGCCTGCCCTTGCCTTGCTCGTCGGAAGATATAATCACAAGGACAGAGGGAAGGGACGGGCCATGTTCAAATCTTCGCAGGGCCAACGCAGGCGATCTCTTCTCGCTGCAGTCGACGTGGCGCTGGGTCTCTTTCTCGCGTTCCCCTCACCGACAGCCTTTGCCGTACCGGAGCGAACCAGGCCCGGACCGACCGAACCGATGACCCCCCGGGCCCCCTCCCGACCCAGCGGACGGCTCTTGGTGGTGCCGGGAAAAGCGTCCGCCTCCGGACCGGGGGCCCCGGTGCGGTTCATGGTCGAGATCGAGGAGGGGCTGGGTATCGACGGCGCCCGATTTGCCGCGGCCGTGCAGCGGGTGCTCTACGACGATAGGAGCTGGGGCGGCGGATCGGTTCCCTTTCGCCGGGTCGATTCCGAGCCCGTGAGGTTCCGAGTCGCCTTGGCGAGCCCCGTCACCACCGACCAATTATGCGCGCCACTCGACACCGCTGGTATCTACTCCTGCCACCAGAGCGGCACGGCCGTCCTCAACTTCATGCGCTGGCGCCGGGGGGCCGACTCCTACGGGCGCGACCTGACCGGGTACCGCCGCTACCTCGTCAACCACGAGGTGGGCCACGCTCTCGGCTCCTATCATCGCAGCTGCCCCGCGGCAGGGGTGCCGGCGCCAGTCATGATGCAGCAGACCAAAGGGGTGGCGCCGTGCCGGACGCGATCGTGGCCCTCTCAAGCTGAACGCGAGGGAGTCTTCTAAGCACCGGCGGTAGTGCTCCGCACCGGAAATACAGTGCGCACCGAGAGCGTCACGGCGCCCCGATTGAATCCCAATTCCGACCTCGGCGGAGCCGTGGAAGTCAGGGCGAGGAGCGCTGCGTACCCGGAGGGTACGTGAGCGACAGATTGAATCCCAATTCCGACCTCGGCGGAGCCGTGGAAGTCCGCGAGCGGGGATGCAGGGGCGCTCGAATGCCACCGGATTTACGGGGAGGTGCACTTAGACGCGATCGAGGCCCCGCTGGGAGACGGGGCCTCGATCGGTGGTCGGCGGCAGGGACGAAGAGTGCCGCCTAGATCAGCAGCTTCGAACTCTGGCCGAGAGGGGGGTGCCGGGGTCGGCGGCGGACTCGAAGACGAAGGTGACCCAGATTCGGTTGTGCCTTCTGACCACTCCCACGCCGACGTGGCGGAAGGGGGAGTA
>DASRPA010000250.1:0-24970 GCA_035646635.1 Actinomycetota bacterium
GACCACGTGGGAGGTGGTTGGAGGCTCAAAGTTGGCGAGGGCCGGGGCGGGGGCCGAAGTCCAAGGGGTGTCTACCACCGGCTGTCGGTGCGAGCGGCCGACCGCGGGCCTTGAAGACTGGGGGCCGGCCGAAAGCAGCCAAGGACGGAGCCCCAAAACCACCCGAAAAACCACCCACTTGGGCTATTCAGCTCCGTCACGAGTCCGCCTACAGTTGTTACAGAAAACCCAGATATCGGTACAATTCAGACAAATAGTTTTTGCCGGCGTTCTTGCCGAGATGGGGGTATGACAAATGGGAGGCTGTAATGAACACACGTCCTGAACGCCGAAGGCGAGCGCGCCTGGGCGTGATTCTCGCCGCGCTGGTGGCGGCCGCGCTGGCCACCAGCGCCCCGGTGGCGATCGCCGCCGACCCGGATCTGACCGAGGTTGCTCCGCGCTGCACCGGCGGCTCCAGCAATCCGACTTTCTACGCCGGAAACCGCCGCACGGCGGTGACGGCAGGGGGCCGGGTGCTCGTGGTCTACGACCCCCACGGCAGCGGCCAGCAGCTCAAGTGGCGCAACGCCGGCTCCTCCACATGGAGCGCCACCACGCGTGGCAGCGTCACGAACGGACAGCTCCTGGCGGCCGGCGACATCGCCAACGACCGCACCGCATCCATCGTGGTGGGACGCGACAGCTTGGGGGCCGAGCACGCCTGGGTTGTCTATGCGGGCTACGACTACAAGAAGGTTTCTCCCGTCAAGATGCGCCGGCTCTCGGACCTCGGCAACCCTCTGGGGCCGAGTGTGGGACCGGAGGTCAATCTCGAGCCCGCGGGCCGCGGCAACGTGCGCGTCGACATGGCGTTCGAGGACACCTCGAGCGGACCCCGGGCGGTCCTGAGCTGGACCCGGCGGACCGGAGATACCCAGTACCAGCTCGTGGTCGCAGGTCTCACGAGCCTCGACAGCGACACCCCGAGCCTGGTCCAGACCACTGCGCTCTACACCGGCTCCAGTGCCAACACCTCCGGCACCCTGGTGCCGTCGGCTCAAGGGATGCGGGTGGTGGCCCGCACCAGCAAGCTCAAGCTCTTCGCCCACTCCCCCAGCGCCGCTCTGACGAGCTGGACCACGGGGTCGGCGAGCGTCAGCATGGCTCGCAAGGCGAAACCGACGGCCGTGGCGCTGAGCTCAGGCGATATCCTCGCAGTTGGTGAGAGCGATACCTCGGCCCACGTTGTCAAGGCGATCCGCTTCTCGAGCAGCGGCAACACCGCCACGACCGAGCTCACCACCTCGAGCGGCTACGCCAACCCGGCCGTCGTTCACACCAGCGGAGACAATGCCCTGCTGGTCATGGTCAACCGCACCACGAACTCGGTGGTGTCGAGGGCTCGCACGGGAAGTTCGTGGGGTGGAGAAGTGACCGAGATCGGCCCTGCGGCGGGCGGCGACTACGCCTGGCCCAACGTGCTGCGCGAGCCGGTGGGCGGCTACCTCCGGATCCTCGTAGACGGCGCCAAGTGCCCGACCAACAAGCAGCAGAACCAGGTGCTGGCCTACTCTCGGCTCCTATAGGAGAACCTGGGCTATCGGGCACAGCACCAGCAGCTCGTTCCTCTATCCTGTGTGATCGTGGCGGCCTCCGGGCCGCCACGTTGGCGTGCGGCCCCCGACGGCCGCCGACTCACAACCGAACCCGATCAAGAGAGGTGCGATGGAGACGAGGAAGCTGGGGTCCCACGGGCCCGAGATAACCACCGTCGGCTTCGGCTCGTGGGCTGTGGGAGGGGCCTACAAGTTCGGCTGGGGGCCGACCGACGACGACGAGTCGGTGTCCGCCATCCGCCACGCCCTGGACGCAGGCGTCAACTGGGTGGACACCGCGGCCGTCTACGGCCTCGGTCACTCGGAAGAGGTCGTGGGCCGGGCCCTCGAGGGGCGCAATGCCGGCGAGGACGTCTTCGTGTTCACGAAGTGCGGGGGGTTCTTTAGGGAGAAGCTTGGCAAGGTCGAATACGACCTCCGCCCCGAGTCGATGCGCCGGGAGTGCGAGGACAGCCTCGGCCGCCTGAGGGTCGATCGCATCGACCTATATCAGATCCATTGGCCGGACAACTCGACCGGAACCCCCATTGAGGAGTCGTGGGCGACGATGGCCGAGCTCGTGGACGAGGGCAAGGTCCGATGGGCGGGCGTCTCCAACTTCAGTCTCGAGATGCTCGATACGTGCGAGGCCATCCGCCACGTCGACTCGGTGCAGCCGCCCCTGAACCTCATCAAACGAGCCGCGCGGCAGGATGTGATTCCGTGGGCCAAGTCTCACGGCGCCGGCGTCCTCGCCTATGCCCCCATGTCCTCCGGCCTGCTCACCGGGAAGTACGACCGCCACAGCCTCGATGACCTCGCCCCCGATGACTGGAGGCGTAACTCAGCAGCCTTCAAGGAGCCCGAGCTGTCCCGCAGTCTGGCCCTCGTGGACGAGCTGCGCGACATCGCCCGCTCCCACCGCCTGTCACTTCCCGTCTTAGCCGTGGCCTGGGTGCTGGCGGTTCCCGGGGTCACCGGCGCCATAGTCGGGGCCCGCCGCCCCGACCAGGTCGACGGATGGCTTGAGGCGGGCTCTGCCGAGCTCGACTCTGCGGCCTTCGAGGAGATCGAAGGTGCCGTGAGGCGTTCGGGCGCGGGCTCCGGCTAAGTGCACCTCCCCATAAATACGGTGGCATTCGAGCGCCTCTACATCCCCGCTCGCGGCGTTTCACGGCTCCGCCGAGGTCGGAATTGGGATTCAATCTGTCGCTCACGCACCCTCCGGGTACGCAGCGCTCCTCGCGCCTGGCGAAACGGCTCCGCCGAGGTCGGAATTGGGATTCAATCGGGGCGCAGTGACGCTCTCGGTGCGCACCGTATTTCCGGTGCGGAGCACTAGGTACTGCTAGCTGTGAGCCACGGACCGGCCGAACAACCCGGCGAGCAGGCGCTCGGTCAGCGACTGCACTTGGGTCGCCATCTTGATGTATCCCTTCTCGGGTCCCCCGAAGGGATCCTGGATGTCCTCGCCGGGGACGAAATCGGCCTCGGAGCGGGCGTCGTGAGCGCGCTTCAAGGCCGCGCGCGCCCGGTCGTCCGGGTCTGCCTCGTCCGGGCTCTCGATGCCCTCCAGAAGCCTGACCAGCTCGACCAGCGTGAACGTCTTCTCATAGGGAGCACCCTTTTCGACCACGGCGGCGGCGACGTGACTGCGCTCGAGGCCGATGACGAGATCGAGCTCTTCCAGAGTGACGTCCGCCAGCGGCCGGGCTCGGTGCGAAGAAACATCGAGCCCCACGCTCAGGCCCGCCTGCAGGACTTCGGGCAGGGCGGGGGCGGGGCCCAGGTCGAGCAGCCCGGCAGAGGACACCTCGAGGGGCAGAGACGCAGCGTGGGCCCTAACGAAGCCCTCCGCTATGGGGCTGCGACAGCGGTTACCGGTACACAGGAACAGGATTCGGAACATGGAGGCCATTATCCCAGCTCCGATGGCTGAGCCGGCGACGGCCGAGCCCCCGGAGGAGGGCGGCAAGGCACGTCCGAAGCGCAAGATTGCGCTCATCCTCCTCGGCGCGGCCATTGTGATCGCCTCGTTGAGCGCGTTCGTTGTCATCCCCGTCGCCCAGGACCTGCAGGCGGCGCAAGGACTGTTGAGCCGCTCGCGCGACCTCGAGGTGGAGACGCTGCGTCCGGCGAGAGGGCGTCTCGCCCACGCCCGCGGCCGCCTCCACTCGCCCGCGGCGGCGCTGCTGCGCCTGCTGCCGGTCGCACGACAGAACATCGATGCGCTGCGGGCGGTGGCCGGGTCGGGACTCGGGGTTGTCGACGCCGGAATCGATCTCGCCACCACCCTGCGCAGGGCCGAGCAGCAGGGTTTGACGCGGCCGGGCCGCATTCGGATCGCGGCCTTGCGCCAGCTGCAGGAGCCGGTGCGCCGGCAATCGGACGCTCTGGGCCGACTCGAGAGCGAGCTGCGCTCTCATCGAGGGGCATGGCTGCTCCCGCCACTGTGGGACAGACTCGACGCTCTGCTGAGCCAATCCGAGGACCTAAGCGAAGCGGCCGAGGCGGCCGCGGGAGTGGTGGACATCGCCCCCGGCCTGCTGGGATCGGACGGTCCCCGCGACTACCTCGTGCTGCTCCTCAACAACACAGAGCTGCGCGGGGCGGGCGGAATCCTCTCGGGCATCGGCTCGCTCACGATCGACCACGGGCGCATCGAGCTCGGCGACTTCTCCCATTACAAGGACCTCGCCGATCCTCCGCCTTTTCGCAGGGTGGCCTCGCCGCCCGACTTCAGGGCCCACTTCGCCACCTATCGGGCCGATACCACGAGGTGGGTCACGACCTCGTCCTCCCCGGACGTGCCCGACGTCGCACTCGTGGCAAGAAGGCTCTATGCGCTCACCGCCGGCCCGGTGGTGGACGGCGCCATCGTGGTGGACCCCCGCGGGCTCACCGCTCTTATGCCGCGCCGCGCCCGGATTAGGGTCCCCACCACCGACCGGGTGCTGCGGCGCGACGACGTGGCCGATTACGTCTACTCGGACGCCTACAGCCAGCTCGGTGGAGCCGAAGACCGTCGCCGGGAGTCACTGATCGTCGTGGGACAGGCCGCGTTCTCCTCGATCCTCGAGAGCCAGCTCGACGCTTCGGCGCTGACCGAGGACGCGGCGGCAGCCGCAGCCGGCGGCCACCTTCGTGTGGTCTCGTTCGATCCGAAGGAGCGCCGAGCTCTCGAGTCGGCGGCGATCACCGGGAACCTTGGCGTTCCGAGAGGCGATGCCGCCATGGCGACCGTGCAGAACCTCGGCGGCAACAAGCTCGACTTCTACTCGCAGCGCAGCCTGTCACACGCCTGCAGGATCGATCCCGGCGTCCCGACCGCATGCCAGACCGCGGTGGACATTAAGAACCGAACTCCGCTCGGACTTACACGTTACGAGTTTCAGTATTTCCCTTACGGCCTGTTCAAGAACTTCGTCGAGGTCTACGTGCCCGCCGCCGCCCGGCTCGAGGCGGTGCATCTGGGAGGCAGACCCATCGAGTTCATCACCTACCGGGAGGACGGCTACAAGTCGATCGGGGTCTACCTCGAGATTCCCCGCAACGACACGGCGAGGATCACGGTGCGCTACACGCTGCCGGAAAAGAACAACGGTTACTCGCTGGAGGTTCGGCCCCAGCCGCTGACCGATGACGGCGACATCGAGCTTCGGCTGTTCACCCCGCCCGATTGGCAACTGAGTGGACCCGACGGAGCCCGCATCGAAACCGGGCGACTCCTCTATCGGGGCCGCTTCGACCAGGCTCTAAAGCTAGAGGCCGGTCCCAGTGATAGGAGCGGCCTCTCGTCGCTGTGGTTGCGGCTCTCCAGGTTCTGGAACGAACCCCTGTTCTAGGCGACTTTGTGGCTCTGACCACCTCACAGGTGGTTGCGGCGACAAGAGTGGGGGGCCAAAGCTAGAGGCCGGTCCCAGTGACAGGACCGGCCTCCTCGTTTCCAGGTTCTGGAACGAACCTCTAACTAACTCTGGTCTAGGCGTCCGACTTGGCTCGCGCCGCCCGCACAGCAATCGCACCGAGGGCAACTGCGCCCGCACCCACGATCACGAACAGAGTGACGTCCCCGCCGGTGAACGGAAGGGTCTGACCGCGGACCTGAACGCTGGGGCCCGCACCGGGGGCCGGAACAGGTCCGGGCTGGGTTATTACGTTGGGACCAACCTCATCCTCAGGAGGAGTGTCGCCCGACCCTGTTTGAGCCAATGCCACGCCGCCCAGGGCCATAAGGGCCGCTACCATCAGGCCCACCACCGAAATCCTCAAGAACTTCACAACATTTCCCCTCTCTCGAACCGGCTCGGTATTCGGCCGCGCCGCCCACTCTTTTCCGTGTGCCGAGCGTTTCATACCTACCACCAGTTTTTTGCAGGTGGCCGACGCCTATGATACGCGTAGGTCTGGGCCTGTTTCAAGGCACAGAACCAAAAACCACCCACTTGGGCTAGTCATCCTTCGACTTGAGTGCTCCGCACCGGAAATACGGTCAGCACCAATTGAATCCCAATTCCGACCTCGGCGGAGCCGTGGGCGTCACTGCGCCCTGGTCGCTAGGCGCGAGGAGTGAGCGTACCTGGAAGGTACGTGAGCGACAGATTGAATCCCAATTCCGACCTCGGCGGAGCCGTGGAACGACGCGAGCGGGGATGCAGGGGCGCTCGAATGCGGCCGGATTTACGGGGAGGTGCACTAAGCGCCGAGTGGCAGTAGAATGTCCATATAGAGCATCTGACCACCCAGATCCATGACGGCGGGCCCTGCTGAGGGGCCGTGCGTCTATTGCGTATCTGATTTCTTTTCGCGATCATCTAAGATCGTTCTCGAAGTGTGGCACTGCTGAGATCGCGAACTCGGTCTACGCACAGAGTGCCACAGACGCAAAGCCCCGACTCACGAAGAAGAGGCTCACCTTGTCACTAAGCCAGTTCGACACGCATGCAAATCAGATGGAAGGCTTCGACATCCAACAGTACCTGGCCGTCATTCGGTCGCGCAAGTGGCTCATCGTGTGGGTCACCGCGCTGGTCGTGATCGTCGCTCTCGCCTTCTCCTATCAACAGAAGCCGGTCTACGACTCCGAGGCCCAGGTCTTGGTCAAGCCTTTCGCACAGAGCGGCGACCAAACTGATTTCGAGGCGCTGAACCTCGAGACCGAGGTGCTCATCGCCACCTCGCCCGAAGTCGCCCAGCTCGCCGGTGAAGTCCTGGGAGTAACCGACGGAGGAGAGCTCTTGCGAGGGCTTGAGGTCGTCTCGGCTCAGGACACCGAGGTGCTGCTGTTCCGCTACTCCCACTCCGACGCAGAAGTCGCCCAGGAGCGTGCGCAGGCGTTCGCTCAGGCTTACGTCGACCGCCGTGCTGAAAACGCCCAGGGAAACCTCGACGTGCGCACCAAAGTAATCCAGACCACCATCGCAACGCTCAACGAACAGGCCAGGGGACTCAATGAGCAGGTCGCTGCGACCAGCGACCCAATCGAGCAAGCGAGGTTGCAGGAGGAATCCGGTTTGGTTTACTCCGCGATCTCCCTCGAGCGCGCGAAGCTGATCGACATCGCAACCCTGAGCAACCAGGACCTCGGCCGGGTGCTGTACCCCGGCTATCTCCCGACCAGGCCCAGCAGCCCCAACCACAGCAAGACCGGTGCGATCGCTCTGCTCGCAGGTCTCGCCCTGGGAGTGGGCGCAGCCTTCCTCAAGGACCGGCTCGACGACCGGCTCACCGGTCGCGCCGACCTCGAGAGCTACACGGGGGCTTCGGTGCTCGCGGTCGTGCCTCGCACGGCGCAGTGGCGCAAGGCGTCGGAGGCGTACCTCGCAACCGAGAGCGACCCCCATTCGGTCGTCTCGGAGGCGTATCGAACATTGCGCACGGGGCTGTTGTTCGCCGCTTCGCAGCGTGAGATCAAGACCGTGCTCATCACCAGCGCTCAGGCGGGCGAGGGCAAGACTGCAACCACGGCCAACCTCGGTGTCGTGCTGGCCCAGGCCGGAAAGCGCGTGATCATCGTGTCGGCGGACCTGCGCAAGCCGCGCCTCAACAACTTCTTCAGCACCAGAGCGCCCAAGGGTCTGACCAACGTCCTCGCCGGCGAATGCCGGGCAACCGAGGCGCTCGTGCCCGTGAGCGCGGCGGCCAGCAACCTTCGCCTCTTGCCGAGCGGCCCCATTCCGGGTAACCCGGCCGAGCTGTTGGGCTCAGAGGCGATGCGCAAGCTCATTGCCGAGCTGCGAGGCGCCGCTGACTTCATCCTGATCGACGTAGCACCGATCCTGGCCGTGGCGGACGGCATGACGCTGGCGCCGATGGTGGACTCGGTTCTGTTCATCGCCGACGCCGCACAGGCCACCGGTGGCGGGATCCAGCAGGCACGTTCGCAGCTCGACCAGGTCAACGCCCGGGTTGTCGGCGCCGTACTCAACAACTTCGACCCGTCGAAGTCGCGCGGCTACTCGGTGGCCGCTCCTTACACCCACTATCGCCATGCAGCCGAGAGCTCCTCGAAGCGATCTTCGGTGGTGCCTTGGAAGAAGGCATCGCGCGGCAACTAAGTCCTCGTAAATTCGGTGCGGAGCACTGAGTTGTCACTGAGTTGTTTGAGATCTCTTATCTGAGATAGATCGTTCGTCCTCTCGACGAAAGGCTAGCCATACATGGGCGCACTCGCCAAGACGGTGACCGAAAGCGAAGCCCTGCGCAAAGTCGCCATCCCCGCTTATCGCATGTACGCGCGGGCGATGGTGTTCAACCGGGGGCCGCGCGTGCTCGCCAACAGCATGCCCAAGACCGGTACTCACCTGGTAGCGGCCCTGCTCAAGAACCTGCCGCACATGCTGTTCTCGGGCCGGCACCACACGCTGCCGCAATTCGAGCTCCCCGGCGCGCCTCGCGCCACCGAACGACGCGGCGTATGGAAAGTCGACTGGGACCGGCTCGAGCGCTCGCTCGCAGCCGTCAACCATGGCCAATACATGACCGCCCACTTCGCTCCCGCCCCCGAGCTGCTGGCGATGCTCGAGAAGCTCGAGTACAGGAACATCATCATCATGCGCGACCCGCGCGATGCGGCGGTATCCAGCGCCTTCTACATCACAAGGCTCAAGCGGCACTTCTTGCACGAGCGCTACAACACCGAGTTCCATGCGCCGGGTGAACGCATCATGGCCTCCATCACGGGACTTCCTCCCACCGACCGCTACCGGGGCCTCGGCTCAATCGGGAGCCGGGCCGGCCGTTACCGACAATGGTTCGACGTGCCCAACACATACGGATGCCGCTTCGAGGACCTCATCGGGCCGAGCGGCGGCGGAGACGCAGTCAAGCAGCTCGAGGTCGTCACTGCGATAGCACGCCACGTCGATCGTGAGGTCTCAGACGACGAAGCGCAACGGCTGGCACACAGGACCTGGTCACAAGACAGTTCCACGTTCCGCAAGGGAACGATCGGCGACTGGAGGAACCACTTCACCGAGGAGCACAAGAAGGCGTTCAAAGAGGTGGCGGGGGTCGAGCTCATCAAGCTCGGTTACGAAAAAGACTACGACTGGTAGCAGAAGTTCCAAACTTTGGATCCCTGCCCACACCCCGTGTGGGTACAGCTCCAATGTTGCCCCTGCCGATGACCTACAGGTAGCCGAGCTTCCTCAAGGCATCGCCGAAGCGGTCCTCGATCAAACGAGCCTGGTAGGGCTTCAATTTGTCCTGCCAACCCGCCACCGAACCGGTGTTGATGAAGCGAATGTCCGCACGCGCTCGTTCGCGCCAGCCTCGCTCGCGCGCGCTGTCCTCCTTGGCCCGCATTCGACGGAGCGAGTTGTTCTCTATGGCCATGCCGACGAGCTCGCGGCCCGAGGGTGCATCGAGAAAATCAAGGGCGCGAGTGAACACCCCTTCGGTGTCGCTGCGCAAGTCCTCGAACTTGACGAGATGAAGATGTCCGCTGCGGGCCGAGGAACTGTTGAGCCAGAACTCGACATGGTCGCCCCATGCCCCCCAGGGGTTCGAAGTCCCCTTGACGAAGTCGATCAGGAAGTCATCGAAGCTGCCGGTCTCGATGCCCGATCTCCTCAGCCACGAATACTCCGAGGCAACGACGTCGCGCGCGTCTCGTACCACGTAGATGACCCGCCTGTCGGTGTCGCTGAAGCGCTCGTGAGTCTGGATCAGTCGTCCACCGTCGGACAGCACAGCCAGAGCGTCGTGCTGCTTGCCGACCGAGGGGACGGCCTTTCTGATCGAGCCGAACTCGGCCGATTCGCGCGCCAAGGCCTCGAAAAAGAGGAAGCGCAGCCACGTGGTTCCGGAGCGGGGATAGGCGGCAAGAAAGCAGTCCTGAGGACATAGTCCGCGATGCCGGTACAGGACCAGAGGCCTGCGGAACACCTTGCTCCTGAAGCGCGCCTTCTTGAACGCCTGTGACGGCTTCGCCATTGAAATCACACTATCTGTAGTCTTCATCCGCAACGTCCATCGGCAGAAACCACTATTTCTTTGAGCAGAAGCTGAGTGTAGACTCGATTTCACCGCTCAGGAGAGGCTGGCGCGCGACGCGACGCCGGTCCGCTCGACGAGGAGATTCAGTGGCGACCCGAACTGCCCAACTTACAGGGAGGCTTCCATCCCTAGCACACAGCGATTGGCAGTGGATCGCGTTTGCAACATTGCTCGCCCTGATGACGGGAATCGCCTCCGCCATGCTGCCTCTGGCGGCGTTTGCAATCGTGCTCTTGCTGCTTCTCGTGGGAGCCGCATCCTTGAGCCTGGTCAACGTCGAGCGCGGCGCCACCCTTCTGCTGGTCGGAGGGGCCACCCTGCTCGGGAAAGGATGGGCAAACCTGGGAATCCCGGGGGCGGTGCCGCTGCCCATCACCGAGCTGCTGTTCATTCCCCTTGCCGGCATCGCTCTGCTGGTGCGGCGCACACGCCTCGAACCCAGGGTGCTCGTGCCGCTGGTGTTGTTTGCGCTGCTGGTGGCAATCCGAGTGGTCTTCGATTATCCCGTGTGGGGTATCTATGCGATCCGCGACACCACCGCCGCAATCGAAGCGTTCATCCTGCTGGTGGGCTACCGTGCCATCGCTCGGGACGGGATCGACTACTGGATAGCCAGATGCCGCTACCTGGCGGTCGCGGTGCTCATCTACGGTACCCTCTATCCCTTCCTCGATAACATCAAGGGCCCCAGCATCGGCTTGCAGCGCCAGGCCTCCCTGTTCGACCCCACCGGTGTGAAGTTCTCGGTGATCGCGTTCGGCATCTACTTCCTCGCCTTCGGCAAGGGCTGGGTCCGCCTCGGCTCCTTCGGACTCGTCACCGGTCTCTTGGGTCTCTACCAGGCCAGAACGCTTTACATCATGCTTCCGTTGGCAGTCCTCGCATTGGGATGGGCGCGCCATAACTTCGGACGCATCTTCATGCAAATGGTCCCTGCGTTGGCGATTGCCTTCCTCATCATCTCGACACTGGCGTCGGCTGCGATAGTGGGGTCGGAGGGCCCGGTCAGCACATCCTTCATTTCTTCGCACCTCAAGACGCTCGTCGGGGAGGAGGGACCCAACGCCAAGACCATCGACGCCCGCCAGGACTTCTTCACCCAGACCGTTGACTTCGTGTTCCAGTCGCCCGGGACCGCCATCGTGGGAGTGGGACTGGGGCCCGACCTCACCTTCGGGCAATGGGTCGGTGACGAAGGCCAGCTCGTCAGAAACCCCCACAACAGCTATCTGGAGACATTCGCCCGCACCGGCTTCTTGGGCTTCGGCCTGTGGATGATGCTGTTGCTTTCCTGTGTCATTCCGATTGCGCAGCGCGCTCGCAGCGGCTCTGGCCCCGTCGAGCGCTTCTGCGGCTGGACTTTTGCCGGTTCGCTGGTTTACCTCGGAGTCGCCGGGGCTCAGCCGATCCTGGCCTTCCCCTACGGCACCGTTCCTTTGTTCTTCCTATTGGGAATGGGCCTCGCAGCCAGCAGGCTGCCTCGTCAAGCGACAGCGCTGCCGGAAGGCACGCTGTTGTTCAAGCCTCGTGCTGAGCTCGTTAGCGCAAAGGAGTTGCCGTGATCCTCGTGCCTGTTGGGAACATGGATCTAAGGGGGATCTCTTGCCGCCGGTGATCGACGACGCCGTCGCTCCTCCTGAGAACCTTTCCAAGAGACAGGCGGGCGACGCGCGCACTGTAGCCAAGGGCGGCGCCATCCAGATCGGTGGGCAAATCGCCAACCGGGCGCTGACATTCCTGTTTCTCGCGGTGGCTGTGCGAACGCTCGGCACCGACGGTTTCGGGCTCTACAAGCAAGTATTTCAGGTACTGACGATTGGCACCATGTTGGCG
Organism: Actinomycetota bacterium; assembly: GCA_035646635.1. Classification (GTDB taxonomy): domain Bacteria; phylum Actinomycetota; class CADDZG01; order CADDZG01; family WHSQ01; genus JACDAL01. The sequence goes on from DASRPA010000250.1 coordinate 11,910, forward strand.
AGCGGGGGCTTTCCCTGGGCCTCCGTACGATTCATTGCACAGGCCAGGGCGCGCGGCGATCACGCCGGCTCGCGCGGTGCAGGTCAAGTCACTCTGGTGTCGACGGCCGTCATCTCGGCCGTCTTCTTCGCACTGGTCGTCGCCTTCCCCAGCCTGTTAGCCGGGCCCTTCGCAGACTCGGCTGCCGACCGTTCGGAGTTTGCGCTGTTGTTGCAGATCGGCGCCGCCTACATTCCCTTCTACGCCGTGATGCAGGTTCTTCGGTCCTGCACGCAGGCGTACAAGACGATGGTCCCGGCGGTCATGGTCGGTAACGTCATCCAGCCTGTCAGCCGCCTGGCGCTCGGCATCATCGCGCTGCTGGTGGGTTGGGCTCTTACCGGAGCGATGATGACACTGGTCATCTCCGGCGCCCTGGGGATGATCGCCGGGCTTTGGTACTACCGCCGCATGCTCACTGCAGACGAGCGCGCCGCCAAGCCGCGCGCCAACGTCAAAGAGATCCTCAAGTTCACTCTGCCTCAGGCCGGCGTCACGTTCTTTGGCACCGGCTCGTTGGGACTCGGCGTTCTGATCCTGGGCGCGTTCGGCACCGACGCAGAAGTGGGCCTGTTCGCCATCGCTACCGCGTTACAGACGGCCGGCAACGTCTTCGCCACCGGCATCGTTGCGATCTTCTCTCCGCTCGTCGTCGAGCTCTACGAAAGAACTGAGACGGCGAGGTTGGAAGCCCTCTATCAGACGATCAACCGTTGGATGGCGACTTTCTCGCTTCCCATCTTTGGCGCCCTGATGCTCGAGCCCGATCTCTTCGCCAGCATCCTCGGAGGCAACAGCGCCTTAGGCGCTGCAATCCTCATTCCTGTCCTTGCGGTCGGCAACATCGTCAGGGTGGCGACCGGGCCTTCGAGCACGCTGCTGTCGATGACGGGGCGGCCGATGCTCAACTTCTTCAACTCGTTCTTCGCCGTGGTTGCCTACGTCGGACTGGGGATCTGGCTGGTGCCCACCCACGGCGCTTTGGGGATGGCGATCGTCGACTCCGGAGTAACACTCGCGGTCAACCTTGCGAGAGCGCTCGAGGTTCGCATTCTGCTGGGCCTCAGGCCGTTCGGAAAGACCATCCTCAAGCCCATAATCGCCATCACCGCCGCCGCCGTTGCGGCCCTGCTGCTGCGTGTGTTCGTCTCCGAAACCGTCGTCTTCGAGCTCGCAGGGCTGGTCGTCTTCACAGTGGTCTACCTCGCCGCTCTCAAGGCGCTCGGAATCGACCCCGAGGAGCGTCATGTCTATGATGCCTTCAAAGACCGAATTCTCAAACGGCTGGGGCGCAAGAAGGCCTCTAAGTGACTTCATCAGCTGACGTCAAGGTTCTCTACATCATCGGCTGGGGCCGCAGCGGAAGCACGATCATGGGTAACCTCCTCGGTGAGATCGACGGCTTCTTCCACGGCGGCGAGCTCACCTACCTGTGGGAGCGGGGCTTGCTCGAGAGCCGCCGCTGTGGCTGCGGGCAAGTGATTCCCAGCTGCGAGCTGTGGTCCGACGTGCTGGGCCGCTCCTTCGGAGACGACTTCGCCGCCACTGTGGACGCCCAACACATGGTGCAGGCACAGCGAGACGAGGTGCGCGTGCGTCACACGTGGCAGCTGCTCAAGCGGCCGGCGGATCGCCTGCCGCAGGACGCCGCTCTCAGGCGCTACTCCGAAGCAATGCTCAGCCTTTACCAGCAGATCGCAACCGTCACCGGCGCCCGGGTCGTGATCGACTCCTCCAAGCGGCCTTCGGACGCGGCCTTGCTGCGATTGCTGCCCGGTGTAACCGCTTATTACGTACACCTTGTGAGAGATCCACGAGCGGTCGCCTACTCGTGGGCGAGAAAGAAGGCCCAGCTCGACCGGGACCGCCCGGCGCTGATGTCGCCACACAGCGTGCTCGATTCGACTGTGAGCTGGTTGAGCTGGAACCTGGCTGCCGAGGCGCTTCGCAAGCGAGCGGGGGCCGGGAACTTCAGCCTGGTGCGCTACGAGGACTTCGTATCCCAGCCGCATGCGGTTATCGAGCGAATTCTCGACCTCGTGGGCGAGGCGGGGGCAAGCGTGCCTCTCTCCGAGGACAAGGCCGCCGAGCTGTCGACCAACCACACCGTTTCGGGCAACCCCGACCGCTTCTCCACCGGCAAGGTCAAGCTGCGCGAGGACCGCGAGTGGCGCTCTAAGCAGGCCACCACGGACCGCCTTCTGACCACGTTGGTGGCGCTCCCGCTGCTTCATCGCTACGATTACGCGCTGCGCGGCTGACTAACGCTTCCAAAGCTCTCTCGTTTTTCGGCGCGCCGAGAACACCTTCCTTCACGGTTTCGCGCCGATAACGGGTTGCACTGTAGTCGATTCACGTCCCAATAGACTTCAGCAGGCATCAGCCAGCCACAGGTGTGAACTCTGCAGTCCATTCCACCGCGCTGACAGGTAACTCTCCTGTCTATTTCATAAAGTCACCTCCGGGCGATGCCGAAGCAAGACGGTGACAATCAGATGGCCCGGTCACAAGAGCAGCAGCGGGCCAAGAGCCAAGGCCTCATGAACGACGAGGTTTTGCTACCGTCGGATCGGAGGAACAGCAATGTCGACGCGATCGATCATGCGCGCGCTGTGCTTGCTCACAGCAGTCAGCGTTATAGGCACCCTGTCCTCGAGCAGAATCAACCCTCAGCCTGCGGCCACCGCCGCGGCCCTCTATCGCGTCGACGCCGGAGGCACCGGCGTGGTCGGCGGACAGCTGTGGGAGGGCGACACCGAGGTCACTCCGTCGCCGTTCGTGGCGAGCGAGAGCAAAGTGGTCTCCACCACTCCTGCCGTCGACATGACGCATGCCTCTGTGCCCGCAGGCACGCCCCAGAGCATCTTCAAGTCCGAGCGCTATGGCCGCTCGGCAACCGGTCGCACCGATCTGCGCTGGAAGTTCCCGGTTCCTGCCGGCAACTACCAGGTCCGCCTCTACTTCGCTGAGACCTTCCCGAAAGCGCAGGCGGTTGGCGCGCGCGTCTTCGACGTGGTCGTGGAGAACCGCATCGTGAGCGACAACCTCGACGTCTTCAAGCAGGTGGGCGGTTACAAGGCGCTGGCGAAAAAGTATCTCGTCACTTCCGACTCCGCGCTCAACGTGGACCTGCAACTGGTCACCGGTGCACCTCAGATCAAAGGCATCGAAGTGGCGCCGGCGCCCGCCGGCAGCACCCCTCCGCCTCCGGCTCCGAACCCCGAGCCGTCACCGGCTCCGGCGCCCGATCCTCAGCCCATACCCGACCCGCAGCCTTCACCCGACCCACAGCCCTCACCCACGCCGGACCCGGCCCCCGCGCCGGAGCCACAGCCTTCTCCGGCTCCCGATCCTCAGCCCATCCCCGACCCTCAGCCGCCCACCGACGGCGGCGGATGCAAGGGCAAGTTCGTCAACTCGGTCACCGGCCTGATGGCCGTGAACGGCGCCTCTAATACGACCTTCTGCATCGCAGCAGGCAACTACGAGATCGGCAGCAAGACTCTGACCCCGGGCGCAAACGTGTCTCTCATCGGCGCACCCGTCACCATGCGCCCCGACGGCTACGGGCACAACTTTGTGGTCGATGCCCCCACCAAGATCCACGGAACCGCCCCTGCCATCATCGACCTGTTCGACAAGTACTCGATCACCATCAAGAACCTCGATCTGTCTGGTGCCTCGGGTAGCTGCAACGACGGCATGCTCGGCACGGTCGTGACCAATGGCGTCGACATGAAGATCAGCTATTCCAGACTGCACCATGGTTTCAACCAGGGCATCGGTCATTCCGCGGGTGGCACCTTCGACCATGTCGAGGTCGACCACAACGGCTCGGCCTGCCTCGGCGGCCACAACACCGGCGGCATCAAGACAGGCAGCTCAAGTGGCTACACGATCACCAACAGCTATGTGCACGACAACATCGGCCCCGGCATCTGGTGCGACGCGAGCTGCGACAACTTCAACGTGCTCGGCAACGTCTCCGCCCGCAACTCGGGCCAGGGCGTGCGCTTCGAGCATGGCGCCCACGTCTCCGCATGCTCCACGTGCGAGGCCGTGATCACGAACAACGTGCTGATGGACAACGGCAACTGCACTTGTGATCACGACCTCACGAACGCGGGAGTGGGCATCAACTCGGCCGAGAACGCCGAGATCGCCTTCAACACGTTCGGGGGAAACTTCAACAACAACGGCGTCTACATTCAAAACGGCCGCCACCCGGTCTCCAACATCTCGATCCACGACAACACGATGGGCGGCGACGTGATCAAGGGGGCCGACAAGGCCAGCTCGATCACGGTGACCAACAACCGCTAACCGCTCCAACACGAACCGGGGGGCCCGTGCCTGGGGGAGGCCCCCCTTCGCGTGTCCTCAATCGCGCGTAATGCGCGATCCGCTACCGGTTCGGTACTCCAGAGTGCATTACGCGCGATCGACTCCCTCTTATCCGCTGCGTTTCTTCTTCGCGGCCGAGCGATTGGCCCTCGATGCTACCTTGCCCGCAGCCCCGCCATTCCGGAAGGAACAAGAGCACCTGGAACCAAGTCGGGGATGCCCTTCGCGACGTCGTCCATGAGTGACTCGGCGAATCTAAAGCTCGCGCTCGTCGGCTTCGGGGTTGGCTGACTCACCAGCGGCATGATGATGCGATACTCACGGTCGAAGAAATCTGCGCCGAGCCGAAGCTCGAAGGCAGTGACTGCAGTGATGCGAAGGTGTCCTCGAAGGAACAAGTTCCTCACGGTCGATCCCGGGTCTCTTCCACGCAGGAATTCGAGGATTACATCGGTGTCCGCTACTAAAGGTCCGTCGGCCATGACGACCAGGCTTCATCGATCCGACGTTCGAGCTGGTCGGTCTCCTGATCGGTGAGTATGCCTCTTTAGTGCGAGGGCCGCCTCCACAGCGGCGGATCCTTGCTCCGCCGGGTAGAGGTCGATGGCTTCCTGCACTGAGCTTGCTTCTCGCCGCTGGTCAGGGGTTTCTCCTTGCTGGGGCCGGGCCACCATGGGCTGCCCCAGCGAAGCCATGCACGGCCCAAGCCTCTAAACTACACGGTTCAAAAAGGGGGTAGCTTTTCTCGACTAGCTCTGGAAAATCTGGTAGAGTTTCGATAGAGGAGGTGGTCTGTCCGGTGTCGCTTGTGATCGCTCCAGAGCAGGTAAGCGAGGAGGCCGCTCGGCTTCCAATCAACGAGATTGCGGAGTTCCTCCAGCAGCACCTCGGACAGAGGATGACGGCGTACCTCAGCGGGGTGACCGACCCGAAGATGGTGTCCCGATGGATTGCCGGTCGAAACATGCCGCGCGACGAGCCTCAGATGCGGTTGCGTGAGGGTTATCAGGTTGTCCGAATGCTCGCCGGCGCGTATGGGGACGAAACAGCGAAAGCATGGTTGTTCGGTTCGAACACGCGCTTGGACGATCAGGCGCCCGCATACATCCTCCGGCACTCATCGAACTGGGAGGACCTGCGCTTCGTCGTTCCGGCAGCGCGAACCTTCGCCGGATCGGCAGGCTGATCCCCGACTCGGTTTGGCGGGTGGGCTACGCGGCCGCCTCGATCGCGCTGGCGCCCCATCACCTCTATGGATGGCAGAATCGCTTCGACGATCCGGAGCGAGCGTATAGAACGCTCTACTGTGCGACTGAGCGGCTGACATGCCTCTATGAAGTGCTCGCGGACATACGCCCGAACACTGCGATGCTTGTTGAATGGGCGCAGCTTTACGGAGGCGCCGGGCTCGGGGACTTGCGGCTGGCCGGTAGGATCACTTGGGAATGGCGACGACAGCGCACGCTGGCCGAAGCCCTGGTTATCCTCGACGGCGAATTCGCCGACCTAGACGATGTCGTCGTGCGCGCCGAGCTTGAAGCGCGCCATGCTCCGCTTCTTGCCGAGCACGGCATGCAGCACTTGGACATCAGCCAGGTACGCTCCAAGTCCCGAAATGTCACCCAGACAATCAGCCGCTCTCTCTACGAAGAGGGTTACGCAGGCCTTCGCTTCCGCTCAAATTTGGACGACGCTGAGTGCTTCGCGCTGTTCGAGGGGCGAGCAAGGCTTGAAGCCACCGGTCGCGAGTCGGAACCGCTTACAAGAGACTTACCCGAACTCCTTCAGACTGTCAGCGACTTCGAGCTCATCGCGAAGCGGGTGTGGTCGCCCTGACCCACTACAGCATGACGATGAGCGCCGCCTGCTGCTCGGTCGCGCAGATGTGTTGCGGCTCACGCAAGTCCTTAATTGCAGCCGGAGACCTTCTACAAGAGCGCCACTGGGGGTCTAGCTGTTGTTCTCGCACACAACCGTGCCCCCGCAGCCCTCGAGCTCGTCCCCGTTCAAATCGTTGTCCTGCACCACGATGTCGCTCGAATTGCCCCTGGGCGTGTCCCTGATGACTATGCCCGCGGCTTGGTTGTCGTCGAGGAAGTTACCCACGATGCGCGCGTTGTTGGAGGCGATGATGCCGATGCCGCCGTGGCCGCCGGGAGGATCGGAGGTGTTGTTGCCATAGATTCTGTTGCCCTCGATGATGGCGCCGTCGTCTGAGACCTCGTAACGAATCCCGCTGCGGGAGTTGTCGTAGATCTCGCTGTCGTAGACCTCGAATCCACCCCCGCAGCCGGAGTCGCACCACAGGCCGTTGCCGGTGTTGGAATAGATCTGTGAGTCTCTGATGGTGAAGCCGGAGCCTCCCTTGATTCCCCCCGCGCAGCAGCCGAGAAATCCGCGGGAGCCGTTGTTGTCGAGTACCGAGTCGGTCACCACCAGTCCCTGATCGGAGCCGCCGATGCCGTGGTTCTCGTTGTCGTGCAGGCGCACCGACTCGACCCGGTTGTTGAGCCCGCCACGAAAACCGCTGCCGCACATCGGTCTGCATACGACCCGTCCTCGGCCCCCTGATATATCGAGCCCATACAGAAACACATCGTCCGCGCCCTGAGCATCGAGGACGATCTTGGCGCCGGTGCCTTCGAGGAAGGTCTGGTCCATGCCCGCTCCGATGACGCGGTCGCCGTCCTGCAGGTCGATGTCGTTGGGTACCTCGTAAGTGCCGGCAGCCAGGCACAGGGTGAGGCCCTCGTCGCGCTCGGTCTCGATCACTGTTGCAAGGTCGTCGCCGGACGACAGGCGCATGCCCTTGCAGACACGCTCCTTTTCGCCGCCTGGAAGCGACTCTTCGATGGCCGGGGGCAACTCATCTCTGATATCCGAAGGCAGGAAGAAGATGCCGGCCCCCGCGATGACCAGGATGAGGACCATGACCAACAAGGCTTTCTTCACGTCAGATCACATCTCAGCCGCCGACGGACGCCTAGGATGTCGGTCATGAACGTGAAGACTACTTGGAGCATGTTGTGAGGATCCTGATCGCCCATTGCTTCTATCGCCTACCCGGTGGGGAGGACCGCTACGTCGAGCAGCAGATGGAGGTGCTGGGCCCCCGTCACACCGTCGAGCTGCTGGCCCGTCACAACGAGGACCTCGGCGGGAACCTCGACACCGCTCGGCGCATGCTGGGCAGCCGTAAGGAGACGAACACGGTCGAGGACACCATCGCTCGCTTCAAGCCCGACGTCATCCATCTGCACAACTCCTATCCCTCTCTGGGACCGGCGGTGCAGCTTGCAGCGCAACGGCGGCATATTCCGCTGGTAATGACCGTGCACAACTTTCGCCTGCGCTGCCCCAACGGATACATGTTCACCGAAGGAAAGCCGTGCTACAGGTGCGAGGGCGGTCGCTACCACAACGCGCTGCTGCATCCCTGTTTTCCCTCCCGAGGGCAGGCTGCGACCTACGCGACCGCGCTGTGGCTTCACCGCTTCATCCTTCGAGTGCAGGACAAGATCACCCTGTTTCTGACCCCCAGCCGCTATGTCTCCGAGCGGGTTCTGTCGTGGGGCTTCGACCCCCAGCGAGTAAAGGTGGTGCGCAACTTCACCGACATCCCGCCGCACGCCGGGAGCCCAGGAAGTTACGGCATGTATGTTGGCCGGCTGTCGAGCGAAAAGGGGCTCGACGTCATGCTGCGAGCGCTGGCGAGCGCAGGCGACCCGCCCTTTCGCATCGTCGGCGACGGCACCGTGCGCCCGGCGCTCGAAGCGCTTGCTCGAGAGCTCGGCCTCACCAACACCGTCTTCGTTGGCCGGGTGGCGCCTGCGCGCGTGAGCGAGCTGCTGGAGGACGCCCGCTACGCAGCGATGCCGTCGTTGTGGGACGAAGTCGCGGGGATCGCCGCGCTCGAGGCGATGGCGGTGGGACGCCCGCTGCTGGTGACCGAGAAGGGAGGCCTCCCCGAGCTCATCGAGAACGGCGAGGGGTTGCTTGCCCGGGCCGGCGACGTCGAGGACACCGCCGCCAAGGTCAAGGACTTGATGGAGGACGACGTGCGTTGGCACGAGATGAGCGAGCGGGCATTGGCGCGTGCCCGTGTCGAATTCACTCCTGAGGCACACGTGGTACAGCTCGAACAGGCTTACGAAGACGCCAGGACTCGCTTCGAGCGCGACCGCGTGGGGTCTGCTTAACGGTTGCGCTCCGAAAACGTCCCTCCGCCGCGTTCTATGGGCCTCTGAGTGCGGAAAACAGCACTCTGAGGCGCTCAAAACGCGAGGTGGCGCACCACTCCAAACCAACCGGGCTTAGAGCCGGGCGGGGATGTCGTAGCCCAGGCGCTCCATGGTCGGCGCGATCCGGTCCAGTACCGGAGCGATCTCTGATGCTCGCTCGCGCCACTTGTCCGGCCGAGGCGGGCTGTTGGTCTGCACCGGGTGGGCGGTGAGGTTCGTAGCCATGGCCGTCACAACCGCAGAGGGCTCGAGCTCGAGAGCCTCCAGCAAGCGTTCGCTGTGCATCACGGGCTCGGCGAGCAGCTCCTCGAAGCTCAGTTCGATGACCCTGTCCTCGTCCAGCAGCGCAAGGTCGTTGAGCGCCGTCTCGTAAGAAGAGACGTACTGGAGCGCGGCAACCTCTGCGATCGAGGTGTGGGCCACGTCGCGCCAACCGGGCGGCAGCAGATAGCTCCAGAAGTTCCCCTGATACTCGTCGAGCGCGAGCGACGCGGGCAACCGGTAGGAGATGCCGTGACGCACCCTCCAGCCTTCGATCAACGAGCTTACGGTGTCGAGCCCGGAGCGCTTCAAGAGCACGTATCTTGCCCCCGGAAACAACGCCTCGAGATAGGGGATGCGCAGACAGTTGCGCGGCGTCTTCTCCAGGAAGCGCCCCCCGCCGGTGGTCTCGCGAATGGCGCTGTAGATGTAGCGGCTCTCCCCCGGCTTGATGTCGGCCTCAGTCGCCCGGTCGGACGACCATCCATAGCGCCTCGGGTGCTGATAGGTGTTCCAAAAGATGTGGCCCTCGCCCCGCACGGAGCCGAGTGTCTCGTGGCGGCTCAACAATCGAAACAACAGTGTCGTGCCCGAACGAGGACAGCCGATTATGAAGATGGGATCTTTGGGAGGCTCCTCGGTACCCCGGACCATTGTCATCGCGCGCAGGTAGGCGCGCTGGCTGTGAAGCAGGCGGCGGCGGACGAAGATCTCCGCCTCGAGATAGAAGTCGTCCGCCACAACCCCCTCGGATCGGTGTGATGCCGACAGGCTTCGCCACGCGCCCTTGGCTTTCTTGAGAACCGCCACTAGGGCGCCTTCTCTGCGACACGATCGTGCGCGGGCCATAGCGGGTACCCATAGCGCAGAAGCAGCGGCCACGTCAGCGCGGTAGTTGTCAGCCTGTCCTTGACGCGCTGAGCGCGCAGCCACTCGTCATCGATCCGCAGAGACACGGAGCCGGTCTCGAAACGGCTGGGATTGCCCGACACGCTGTGGTTGGGATGAAGTGTCGCCGTCTTGTCACCAACAAAGGAGAGCTCGCCGGTCTTCTCGCCGACCACGCGCGCTATCTCCTCCAAAGTGCGCTGTGGGTGGGCAACGAAATCTTCGTAGCGCACCAGCAGCGAGCGCTCGGATGCATAACGCCGCCGCACCGCTTCCGAGTGAAGATTGCGGCGCATCCAGCCGACGGCGTTGGATGCCGCGCCCTCAACGCGCATGGCCTTGTCCGCAGTGTGCTTTAGGCGGGCGCGAGAGAACGCCACCGCGCGCGCGTCGCGTACTAGCTGCACGAAATAGGGGGTGATGCCCGGCACGAGATGCATGTACGCGGCGTGGGGGGGTCGCTTGGAGGAGTCCACGATCACGCGCTCGCTGGTCTCCTCTGCAAGCGCTGCATAGACGCGCCCCAACACCGAGACGTAGGAGCCGAGGGCCGCAGAGCCCCCCTCAGCGGAGCGAACCTTCAGCAGCTTGCGGGTGTCGGCCGCCGCTCCGGCAACCTCCTCTTGCCACTCGACCACTCGGGCAGGCGCTATGGGACCGCCGGAGGTGGACAGGGCCGTGGCCATCGCCCTCGACCACAGCGCGCAAGATGCCACCTGCCGTCCACAGCCGCAGGTGTGGCCCATCACAAGTCCCCGTTTGAAAACGTTGAAGAGCTCGCCGGCGGAGAAGAAGCCGTCGAGCTCACCGAGGAGGTTGTCGAGGATCGTGCTGCCGCTTCGACCCCGGCCGATTATCAGCAGCACCTTGGTATCCGCCATAGTGACCTGCCTCAGCCCAACAGGCGCTCGGCGCCATGAGCCACGCCCGAGCCCCGCCGTTCGTTCTCGCTCAAGTGCGTCCTCGCGGCCCCGTAACGCAGCCGCACGAGCATCGGTGCGGGGTCTGTAAGCGACTCGGTGCTGTGGGCCGTCCCCGCTCGAGGCCTCAGGGCTGTTAGTGCGCGGAGGGCCGTCATGCGGTGAGAGCGCCACGCCTTGAGGACATGGCGGGCGTCCCCCTCGAGCCAGCGGTAGAAGTGCCCGGGGCGGGCTCGTAGCTCGGCGACTCGGGCTCCGCTCAACAGGTCGCAGTAGATCGCAACCAAGTTGGCGCCGGCGGCCACCGCCAGCGAATGGGAGGAGTGGATCCGGAGGTTCAGATCAAAGAGATGGCCGCCCACGAGCTGAGCGCAAAAGATGCCCTCATAGCCGTCCAGCAGTCGCTCGATCGATGCTTCGAGAGCTGGATCGGGCTCCGTCGTCACTGCCGCGCACGCTAGACCCGCGGGCCACGGCCACACCCGCAGCCAGCGCTCGTGGCAGGCTGCGACGAGCCGCCCCTTCCACATGACCCCCGAGAGCGCACGGAGCTCGCCTTCGATCCAGGGCTGGACCATCACCGGGCCGGATGCCGCACGCACCCTGTCGAGGTCTTTCGCCGAGCCCGCCCTGAAGGCGGTGAAAGTCCGCACCAACGGCTTGACGGCGACCGGATAGTCGAGGCTCGAGGAGGCCGCCAGCAGCTCATCCACCGAAGAAAAGGTCCGGGACTCGGGGACCGCCAGGCCCGCTCTCGAGGCCGCCTCCGCGAGGCCGTCCTTGTCGCCCAGCTCGGCGACCAGAGGAAGATGGGAGCTCAAGGCCACCAGCGAGGCCTCGCTGACCGGAAGGACCGTGACATAGCCACCCGAGGCGAGGATCCGTTGCACCTCTGACGGATAGGCGGGGTCGTTGACGCCCGGAATTGCGTGGCGGGCTCGGACGTAGCGCGACACGGCTTGGCGCGAGGTCCCCTCGGAGACGGTCACGTCGGTCTCGTAGCCGGCGGCGTGCAGGGCGCGCACTGCCGCGAGGCAGTCGCGGCTCCCGGCCGCGCCTCCGTCCGTGACGAGCACGGCCCCCTTGCTCTCCCCCACGGCCCTCCCCTAATCCTCTGGCGCCGGGGTGGTTGAGACGAGACAGTCGCACATCAGCCACCGTTTCCGGTTGTCGGCGTGCGACCGTCGCACGCCGACCACCGGCGGTGAAAGATGTTCCATTAGGCCCCCAGCTCGGCCAGAAGAGCCCGGCGGGCCTCGATCCCCCGGCGTCCGTCGGCGGCGTCCTCGTCGAGGAGGTCCATGCTCTGCTTGAGGTAGGCGGGCAGGTGATCGAGCGCTCTGGCCCCCCCGAGCCCGGCCGCATCGGCGTAGGCGACCACTGCTCGCCCAATGAAGCCCTTGCCCCCCAACCCAGTGAGCAGCTCCTTGCGGTCCGGGTGCCCGAGCAGGGCATGTCCCTGGACCAAGAAGTGGAGCAGGTCGAGGTACGGAGTCGGGTCGCGGCGGGCCTCCTCCCAGTCGAGCAGCGCCCAGCCCGAGTGGGTCCTGTAGAGGTTCCAGGGAGCGAAGTCCCCGTGCTCGGCTCCGGCGGCGAACAAGCCACCCACGGCGGCCGCCACCTCCTGGGGCAGGTACCACGGCCGCAGCCGAGGTTTCCACTCCACACCGGCGAACAGCAGCAGCCCGGGCGCCTCGTGCAACAGCCGCGGCGGCGACAGGGGGGCGGGGGCGAGCCCGGCCAGCTCTCGCACTGCAAGCGCCTCTGTGCGAAGGGCGCGAGCACCCGCCGAGCCGGTAGCGATCTTGGCGACCCACTCGCACCCGCCGCCGGCGTCGAGTCCCAGCGCCACATAGCGACCCTCATGATTGGTTGTCGCTACCGCCAGGCGCATGCCCTCACGGAGGTGCGGAGTCAGCGCCTCGGTGACCTCGTCCGGTACGGAGTCCCCCACAGGCAGCAGGCGGGCGAGCCCAATGGCGGCGAGGGCACGTGCGCCGCTCCAGCCGGCGAGGCCGCGCGGGGTCATCGGATGGTAGATACGCAGCCCGGCTCGGGCCGCCGCAGGCGGGGACGAAGGCAGCACGAAACGGGGCGCTTCGGGGCCTTCGCTCTCGATCCGTCCCTCGAGCTCGTTCCTGAGCCGCTCGACCTCCACTTCGCCGGCGCGCACGACCTCGTCCACGGGCTTCACCGCATCGATGAACACGTGCTTCTGCTTGGACGGAAGGTGCTTGCGCCACGCCCGCCTCTGTCGGTCGAGCTCCTCCATCGAGAGCTCTTGCTTGCGCGTGTAGACGATCTCGGCGGGGGCCTCGAGGATCAGCAGTAGGTCGGGCACGGGCTGTAGGCGCCCCAAGGCCCACAG
>DASRPA010000251.1:0-15848 GCA_035646635.1 Actinomycetota bacterium
TCATCGGGCTGGGCGGGGGTCTCGCCGTGGTCGCAGCGGGACTCCTATGCGTTCCGCTACTGCTCCGCACGGCGCGAGCCGCCGTCGGTTGACCGGGCTCGCCGGGGCGGTTAAGCTGGCACTCGAACAGGTGGAGTGCTAATTTCTAGGTATTCAGGAGGTCAGGCATGGCAACTGCAACAAAGACGATCAAGCCACTCGAGGACCGAATTCTGGTGCGTCCCGAGGAAGGCGAAGAGACCACTGCGTCCGGCATCGTGATCCCGGACACGGCCAAGGAGAAGCCCCAGGAGGGCACCGTTCTCGCCATCGGCCCGGGCAAGCGCTCCGAGCAGGGTGAGCTCATTCCGATGGACGTATCCGAGGGCGACCGCGTCATCTACTCCAAGTACGGCGGCACCGACATCAAGCTCGACGGCGAGGACCTTCTGATCCTGTCCTCCCGTGACGTGCTCGCAATCGTCGGCTGATAGAGGCCGGCTCAGAAATCTGCGTGGGGGCGCAAACGGTCCTTCACGCGCTACCGCCATTCACTTATCTGATCCATTTGCAGGGTTAGAAGGGAAGGTTCATGTCTAAGATAATCAAGTTCGACGAGGAGGCCCGGCGCGGGCTCGAGGCCGGCGTCGACCGCCTTGCCAATGCCGTACGCGTGACGCTCGGCCCCCGCGGCCGCAACGTCGTCCTCGACAAGAAGTGGGGCGCACCCACGATCACCAACGACGGCGTAACGATCGCCAAGGAAGTCGAGCTCGAGGACCCGTGGGAGAACATGGGCGCTCAGCTCGTCAAAGAGGTCGCGTCCAAGACAAACGACGTGGCCGGGGACGGGACCACCACCGCAACTGTGCTGGCGCAGGCGATGGTCCGCGCAGGGCTGCGGCAGGTAGCCTCGGGCGCCAACCCTATGGACCTCAAGAGGGGCATCGAGCAGGGCGTCAAAGCGGCGGTGGACTCGATTCGCTCTCAGGCTCGTGATGTTGAAGGCCGCGAGCAGATCGCCCACATCGCGGCCATCTCCGCCAATAACGACCCCGAGATCGGCGAGCTCGTCGCAGAAGCGATGGACAAGGTCGGTAAGGACGGCGTCATTACGGTCGAGGAGTCGAACACCTTCGGGCTCGAGCTCGAGCTGGTCGAGGGAATGCAGTTCGACAAGGGTTACATCTCGCCTTATTTCGTTACCGACCAGGACCGCATGGAGTCGGTACTGGAAGACCCCTACGTGCTTCTGTACCAGGGCAAGATCTCGACGGTCCGTGATCTCCTGCCGGTGCTCGAAAAGGTCATGCAGTCGGGTCGCCCATTGCTGATCCTCGCCGAGGACGTCGAGGGCGAGGCCCTCGCGACCCTGGTCGTCAACAAGATTCGCGGCACCTTCAAGGCCGCGGCCGTTAAGGCTCCCGGGTTCGGCGACCGGCGCAAGGCGATGCTGCAGGACATGGCAATCCTCACCGGCGGCCAGGTCATCTCCGAGGAGATCGGCCTCAAGCTCGAGAGCGCTCGCCTGGACATGCTGGGCCGCGCCCGCAAGATCGTCGTCACCAAGGACGACACCACGGTCGTCGAGGGCGAGGGCGAGCCGTCCGAAATCAAGGGACGCGTCGACCAGATCCGCGCCGAGATCGAGCGCACCGATTCCGATTGGGACAAGGAGAAGCTGCAGGAGAGGCTCGCCAAGCTCGCGGGTGGAGTGGCGGTACTCAAGGTAGGCGCTGCCACCGAGGTCGAGCTCAAAGAGAAGAAGCACCGCATCGAGGACTCCGTGAGCGCAACTCGGGCCGCGGTCGAGGAAGGAGTCGTCGCAGGTGGCGGCACCACCTTGCTGCGGGCGCGGGAAGCGGTGGAGGCTCTCGAGCTCACAGGTGACGAAGCCGCCGGAGCCAGGGTCGTCATGTCCGCTCTCAAGATGCCGCTGTGGTGGATCGCTCAGAACGCCGGATTCGAGGGCGGAGTGGTAGTCGAGCGAGTGCTCTCAGAGAAGCCCGGCCACGGGCTCAACGCGGCCACCGGCCAATACGGCGACCTCTTCGCCGAAGGCATCATCGACCCTGCACGCGTGACTCGTTCGGGGCTCGAGAACGCAGCTTCTATCGCTGCTCTGATGCTGACGACGGAGGCCTCTGTGGTCGACAAGCCCGAGGAGGATGACCCGGCGGCTCAGGCCGGCGGCCACGCTCACGGCGGTATGGGGGGCATGGGCGGAATGGGTGGCATGGGCGGCATGATGTAAAGCAAGGCAGTTCGTAGAAAGGGCCCGGCTTCGGCCGGGCCCTTCTTGTTGTTGGGCACGAGTCCCCGTTGGGCACGAGTCCCCGGCCCGGCCCTCTCGGCCTCCCGCGGTGGTCAAATGTCCTCAGTCCGCGTTTGACCCCCACTTTCGGTGGTCAGATGTCCTCAGTCCGCGTATGACCACCGCGCCAGGCTCCCCCGGCCCCTCGGCCCCCGGCCTCGCCGGAGGCTGGACCTAGGGCAGGTAGGACATCGGATCGACGGGATTGCCGCCGAGGTGCACCTCGAAGTGGAGGTGGTCTCCGTAGCAATTTCCGGTGCAACCCACGTACCCGATGATGTCTCCCTGCTCAACGCTGCCCGAAGTCTCAGCGAAGCTAGACATGTGGGCGTAGAGAGTCGAGAGGCCGCCCCCGTGGTCGAGGATCACCATGTTGCCGTAACCGCTCATCCCGGACCCCACGTATATGGGAACGCCACTCTTGGCCGCCGCGATCGGCTGCCCGGTGTACCCGTTGATGTCGATGCCCGCGTGCAACCGGCCCCAGCGCTCGCCGAACGGTGACGTCACGCCTCCGTTGAGCGGCCAGATGAAGCCCTCGGAGGAGATGCCCAGGGCGGCGAGCTCCGCCCCCACTTTGGCGGTCAGGATCTCATGTCTGATGTCGGCGGCAGCGTCTTCGAGGTGGTGTTCGGTTTCCTTGTGGTCGTGGAGCTTCGTCTTGAGCTGTGCGAAGGCGTGCGAGATCCTCTTCTTGTCCGAGGCGAGGCTCCTCATCAGTCGCGTCTGGGTGGCCTTGCTCTCGTGAAGCCGGGTCTCCAAGTCGAACAAGGCCCTGTATTCCTGGCGAATCTGAGTCTGGAGTCGCCCAAAGCGGACCAAGGCTCCGGTGTTCTCTGCGGCCGCGGCCCCCATCAGCTCGAGGCGCGAGTCGAGCTCGCTGAGGGAGCTGGAGGTGAGAAGCGCATCCAGCGCATCGGTGCTCCCGGCTTTGTAGAGGGCGACGGCCTGCTCGGTGGCAAGGTTCTCTACCCGGTCGATCTCACGCTGGACAGACCCAATACGGGCATGAGCACTTCGAACCGAAGAAGAGATTCTGTGGATCTCGGAGTCGAGTCGGTTGAGCGCGATCTGAGCCTTGGTGATTCTGCGATTGAGATGATTGATCTGCTTCTTGAGCGAGGCGGCGCGTGTGGAGCCGTGATCGATGAAGCCCCGGACCTGCGTGAGCCTATGTTTAGTCTCCTTCAGGTCCCCACGAGGGCCCGCCCACGAGGCGAGCGAAGGGACCAGCAGGGTGCCGACGGCGACGCCGGCGGCCAGCGTGTGCGAAAACTTCTGCCCCAAGAAAACTCCTTGTCGAGCAACACGAGCCCAGACTTCCTCCGCGCGCGAACTAGCGAATAGCGCGACGGAAAGCTGGCCCCACCCCCAAGTCAGCCCCAGGGCAGGTCGAAGGCATCGTCCCACAGGGCACTGCTTGTGGCAATAGGACCTCGCGAACAAATCGGGAGGCGGCCCCTTGCGGGGCTTCGCCTCCGGATGCTAGCGTCGGCGACGCACCCGTTGAGTCGTAAACTGGCCTCGGTCGGGACGAAGGTTCGGCGGGTGCATTTTCTTTGCCCTCTTCTCTGCCCTCTTGGCTCGCTATCTGTGTCGCCGACCACCACGAAGTGTCACGATTGCAATGTTTGGCAATGTTTGGGGCCGGTTGCCGCTCCCGCCCCGGCCCGACGAGGTACCAAAGCGCGCAAGGCGCTCCTGAGTACGGAATCCGTACTCAGGAGCGCGCTGAGCGCGTTTGAGTACCTCGCCGAAGGCCGGGGTCGGGGGGCCGGGAGTCCGGGCCGGGCGAACTTTTCCCTAGGCCCTGGCGTCGTAGTGGCGTGTGATGCGACCATGATCATGATCCCGACTTGCCCAATCCCTCTACGCTGCTGGAGAGTGCGGTGCCAGAGCCCGATCCTCAGGTCGTCCGGGCCGCGCGCGGCGGCGATACCGGCGCGTTCGAATCCCTCGTCCGCTTCTACCAGGCCCACGTGTGGCGGTTGTGCTTCCACCTCCTGCACGACGAGACGCTGGCCGACGACGTCACTCAGGAAGCGCTGGTCAAGGCCTTCCGCTTCCTCCCCAGTTATCGGGGCGAGTCCAAATTCTCGACGTGGCTTTACTCGATCACTCGGAACTGCGCCCTGGACGAGCTCCGCAAGGCCGGCCGGCGCCACGACCTACTCACCCAGCTCGGGCGCGAGGCCGTCCCCACCCACCGGGATCACAGCGTCAGGATCGAGGTCAGAGAGGCGATCGCGGCCCTGCCCCTCGAGCTGCGGGAGGCCGTGGTTCTGATCGACATGTTCGGAACGTCCTACTCCGAGGCCGCGGCGATCCTCGGGGTCCCGCTCGGCACCGTCAAGAGCCGCGTCCACCGGGCCCGGCTGGTGCTGGCGCGCTGGCTGCTGCCGGCCTCACAGGGGAGTACCGGTGAAGCCTGAGCTCGACTGCGGCGCGGCCCTGGAGGACGTCTCCTCGTTGTTGGACGGAGAGCTGAACGTGGCGCGCGCACTCGCCGTGAGAGCCCACGTCGAGGCCTGCCCCAAATGCTCCGAGCAGGCCCGGGCACTCGATGAGGTCCGCCGCGCCCTGCGCACTCAACCCGCCGGAGAGGTGCCCGATGTCACCGCCGCAGTCATGCGCAGAGTGGAGCGACAAAGCCAGCGGCGGCAGGTGCGCGGCCCCCTTCGCGTTGCCGGTGTGGCGGCCGCCGTTGCCGCGCTGCTGCTGGCGAGCTCGTCCCTGATCGGCACTCGGCGCCCCCCGGCCTCCGCGCGAGCCTCGGAGGTCACGAGCGGGGTGCGAGACGCAGCCCGCTCGCTCGACGCCTACCGAGCCCGTTACGAGATCGTCGAGCGCGGCTGGCACGAGGCCGTGCCGATGCGCCGCTTCGATGCAGAGGTCAGCTTCAGCGCCCCCGAGAGCTTCCGGCTCACGATCCGCGACAACACCTCCTATCCCGATCCGAGCCGGTGGCCCCCCAACGACGTCGACCTCATCGTCAACGCCCGGAGGTCGTGGATCAGGGAGCCGGACCTCTGTCCCGAGGCCTCTCTCCCCGCCTGCTGGACCGGAACCACCGAGGAGCGAACGGTGGTCGCCCGGCGCCCCTTCGACGGCGCCGCCGGCCTTCCCTCGGACCTGATCGTCCCGCTCGAGACCCTGTCCACCTCGGAGCTCTTCGAGCTCCTGGGGCGTGAGCGAGTGCTGGGGCGGAGCGCCCTTCACGTGGCGCTGCCCCACCGCCAGGCGGTTCCGCTCATCTCCGCCTTCCAGCAGGGCGGGTCGTGGCGTGAGTTCTCACCTTTCGATCGCGTCGACCTGTGGCTCGACGCCGAGACCTGGTTCCCGCTGCGCTTCGACGTGCGGCGAGGACGCTCGGCCGGCGGCCAGGTGCTTCTGTCGGCTCGGGCGACCTCTTTCTCCCAGCCCCACGACTTTGCCCCCAGCACGTTTCGGGCGCCCACCGCTGCTCTCCAGAGATCGGGCGGCTTCGTGCAGGACTCGGAGGTGAGCTTCGACGATGTTCGCTCGCCCGAGTTCACCGCGGGCCTGCCCCCTTATCGAGCGGGGGCGACCTCGGCGGGCGAAAGGATCCTCTCTTACGCACGTGGGCTGACCTGGCTGACGATGGCGGTCGAACGCTCCTCCGATCCGCCGCGCGGCTATCCCTCGACGGCCGAGCAAGTTGCCCTGGAGGGATCGGGCGTCGCCTATTACGAACCCGCCAGCAGTGACTCGAGGCGAAGAGTCGATCTCTACGCTCCTCGAACCCATGCCTCCCTCGAGTCAAACCTGCCGCGCGCGGTGTTGCTCAGGGTGGCGAGCTCCCTGGATCTGGTGGGGCGTCCTCTCCCTGGTGGGATCGAACGGAGCGGGCTACGGGTGACCCGCCTTAGCTCCTCGGCCCTTCAGACGCTCGCCTTTGCGGAGTCGCCCACCCATCTTCCGCCGGGCTATCGCACCACCTCTTCGTTCCTGGTGGAGAACCGGCGCGGCCACCGCACGCTCAGCGTCTACTACCGCCGGGCTCAGGCCGAGTACGACGGCCTCGGGATCCGCACCACACAGTCGCCCTCGGTGCGCTTTCTGCCCCCTTCCTTCGAGGACCTCCAGCCGGTTACCGTCGACGGCCGCTCCGGGCGCTGGTCGCCCGAACGGGGCGAGCTCGAGTGGATGGACCAGGGCGTCTACCGCTCGGTGCGGGCGCCGTCCCTCGGGCGCGGGGCTGCGGTGCAAGTCGCTCGGAGCCTCGAGTGAAGCGGGAGCATCGGGACGCGATCGTCCACGCCGCGCGTTCCACTACGGAACCGGTACTCGAGCGTCCGTTGCGCGCCTTCGCTCACCTCAAGAACGGGCGCGTCGTCCGCAGGTTCCTACCGAACGCCGCCGCCGCGCTGGCCGGCCTGCTGGTAGGGGCGCTGGTCATGCTGGCGGGTGAGGGCCTCACGCTGCCGGCCTTCGACCCCCCCTCCGGCCCTCTTGATCCCTCCTCCTCCCTCGAGCGCCCGCGCGCCTCCGCCACGGCGCCGGCGGCCCTGCTGGCGTGGGCGGTGGGAGGACTCCCCAAAGGCAGCGAAGCGGCCGTCGAGAAGGTGCCCGGGGTGCTGAACGCAACCACGGTGGAGGCCGGGCTCGACTGGATGCGGGAATCGCGCACGGTGGAAGGTCGCCTTCTGCAGCGGCCCCGAGGGGGCCGCATGGTGCCGATCGAGGCCGCCCTCATCGAGCCTCGCGAGTACGCGCAGCTCGTGCCGGTCTCGGAGCGACAGCTGGTGCTGGGGCTCCGGCGCGACGAGCTGCTGATGGCCGCCACCGAGGCGCGACTCAGGGGGGCCGGGAGCGGGATGCGAATGAGGCTGCGCGACGGATGGATGGGGGCCGCGGGCGTGGTCTCGGACGCCACCGCCAACGGCTACGAGGTACTCATGCGCCGCCCCGCTCCTGCCTCGTGGCGCGACTCCGACAGGTTCCTCCTGGCGCTGGTGTCGAGCTGTTCGCGCGACGCGATCATGGGCCGCCTGAAGCCACTGCTCGAGCCCGGCGTGGCCGTACGCCTCCGCTGCGGGCGCGAGCAGCCGTTCCTCAGATACGGGGACTCCGTGCTCCCGCAGCTCCTAATAAAGGAAGCCTTCGGTGAGTTCTCGGCCTGGCCCCTTCCGGACGGGACGATAGATATCGACCCGGCCTGGAGAGACCGCCACATCGTGACGGCGAGGGTCCCGCTGCTCCCGGATGTCACCTGTCATCGCGCCCTTCTGCCTCAGCTTCGAGGGGCGCTCGGCGAGCTCGAGGCGAGGGGCCTTTCTCACGTCGTCGATCCCGCCCAGTACGCGGGCTGTTTCGCCCCTCGGTTCATCGCCCGCGATCCCGACGGACGCCTGTCGCACCACTCTTGGGGGATCGCGCTCGATGTGAACGCCTTGGAGAACACCTTCGGCTCCAAGGCCGATCAGGACCAACGACTGGTGGCGGTGATGGAGGGCTGGGGCTTTACCTGGGGCGGTGGCTGGCTCGTCCCCGATCCCATGCATTTCGAGTGGCTGAGGTGGCCCTGATCTAACCGGAATTTCCCAGGGCCGGTTATACTTCGACACCTAACGAGCGACTTGCGCGGGTCAGCGAACGAAAGGGAGGATGATGCCGCTCTATCTATCGAGGTTCAGCTACACGCCTGAGACTTGGGCCAGGCTGATCGGCAACCCAGAGGACCGCCGAAAGGCCGCTCAGTCGTACATCGAGTCGGTCGGTGGGAAGCTCCACGGGTTCTGGTACGCCTTCGGCACACACGACGGCTACACCCTATGGGAGGCCCCCGACAACGAGTCCATGGCCGCGGTTGCGCTGGCGATTAGTGGCGGCGGTGCGCTTAGCTCGCTCGAAACGACAGTCCTCCTGACCGTCGAGGAAACGATGGATGCCCTGCGCAAGGCCGAGCAAGTCCAGTACCAAGCGCCCGGCGCGTAGCGGCTCGCGCGCCCTGGTCCCGGTGTCACACCATCTCGGGTTGCGCCAGACCTTCTGTGCGGAACTGAGCCCGCAAATCCACTCAGGTTGAGGTCCCACTGACACCCTCTTTGACATGGGTTATGAACCCGGAGAGGAGTAAATGTTGGCGACCGCGAACACCGCCAGAAGAGGCTCGCCCCGGAGCAGAAGGGCAGGTCTTCTTGGAGGCGTCACGCGAGAACACGACCGACGCGGAGGTCTGCCGACGGTGGGGCATCGCGCCGCATCAGCTGCGCGTCATCCACGAGCACGCAAGGGACGGAGAGTTCGACGCGTTCAAGAAGGGACCGGGTCGACCGAAGCGCGACCCCGACGTCGTCGCGCTCGAGAAGAAACTGCAACGCACGAACAAGGCACTCAGAGAGCTCGCCAACGAGGGACCGCTTCGTTGGGAAGTTCCAAGCAAGTTTGCCTCAAAGAGTCAGAAACGCCTCAGCCTCGCTAGGGCTGCCGCCTAAGTGCTAGCCGAGGCATGCCCGTCGATCGTGAGTCGATCTTTTCCACCTCAGCAGCGCTCAGTCAGCGCTCCTTTCGTGGAAAAAGTCGCTGACCCTCGCGCTTCTGTTGTCGTTGATCCCGGCTGCCGCCGTCGCGCACGACCACAGGCACCCCAAGACCGTCTTGCGCAGCCCGGGCGACCGCCAGGTCGGGGAGCCGTGGGAATACGTCTGGTATACCGGCTCGGATAACGGATCATGCTTGGGACTAAGAGTCAGAAGTCTCCCCAATTACCGGCGCAAGGCAATGACGTGGCGCCTCCACAGAAAAATCCACCTCTGCCTGTTCAATCGCCACAAGCCCACCCGGCTCGTGATTCGCATGTACCGGCGACTGGACGACAGCGGCTCGGTCGCCGGCCGACCGAGACGGGCGGACAACCGGCTGCGCCGCGTGCGCCGCGACGGCCGGCGGTTCTGGATCGCCGGCTTCTACGGCCGGCGCAAGGCTAGCCACCTCTACCTGGCCGTCCATGTGGAATATGAGGACGTCGAGGACTGCGGGGGGGACGCAGTAGATGGAGCTCGCCTTTCATCTGCTCAGGAGAGCCAAGACTTGGTGAGCACCTCTCCCCAGTCGTACTCCACGCCCTCGGAAGCATGCTCGGAGGAGCACTCCATGGTGAACTCGAGCTCGAGAGGCTCCATCACTCCTTGCCCGGCCGGGAGTCGGGCGGCGAACGTCTTGAAGCGTGTCGCGGCGTCTCCCATACCCGCTCCAGATAGTCGCGGACCGCGGCGATCCACTCGTCGTGAAGAGCGTAGAGGCGCCGCGTTCCCTCGGAGCGGTCGGTCACGAGCCCGGCTTCCTTCAACAGCCGAAGGTGCGAAAGCGGCCGAATCCGGGAGCTGACCCCCCCAAATCGGTTTTGAGCGCCTCAGAGTGCAGAAACCTGCACTCGGGCGCCCACAAAAACGCTAGACCCGGCCCCGAAGGGCCAGCTCGACCGCACTCTCCGGGTCCGAGGCCTGCTCGAAAGCCGCCACTGCGCGGCCCCCCTTGTGCAGCTCCCACGTGCCAAGCCCAACCACCGGCACATCGGTCTTGAGCGCCAAGGCCACCTCCGAGAGGGTGCCGAACTCGCCCGCGATCGCAATCAAGACGTCTGAGGCGCGGACCAACAGGGCGTTTCGCATCTCCCCCATACCGGTCGGCAAGGCCACGTCGACCCACCGGTTGGCGGCGGAGCGTTCCAAGCCGGGCAGGATGCCGAGGGTGGTGCCACCGACCGACTTGGCACCACGGCAGGCGGCCTCCATGACCCCACCCAGACCCCCGGTGACGACGACCGCGCCTCGCTCGGCAAGCAGGGATCCGACTCGCTCGGCGGCGGCAAGCTCGGACGGCTGCGCCTGTCCGGGGCCCGACACGGCGACATAGATTGAAGTCACGCCCCCGGTAATAGCACTCCGGTGCACTTAGTGCTCCGCACCGGAAATACGGTGTGCACCGAGAGCGTCACTGCGCCCCGATTGAATCCCAATTCCGACCTCGGCGGAGCCGTTTCGCCCGGCGCGAGGAGCGCTGCGTACCTGGAAGGTACGTGAGCGACGAGACATGGTAGAGCCATCAGACATGGTAGAGCCATCAGACATGGTAGAGCCATCAGACATGGTAGAGCCATCAGACATGGTAGAGCCATCAGACATGGTAGAGCCATCAGACATGGTAGAGCCATCAGTAACGCCGCGAGCGGGGATGCAGAGGCGCTCGAATGCCACCGTATTTATGGGGAGGTGGGCTTAGCCGGCGTAGCGGACCAGACGCTTCTCGACGTGATCCTGGCCCAGGCTGCTCACAACTTCCACAAGCAGCTCCGCGCAGGCGGGGTCGAACTGGCTCCCGGCATTTCTGGACAGCTCCTCGAACGCGTGCTCCAGCGGGAGGGCCCTGCGGTAGGGGCGGTCCGAGGTCATGGCGTCGAAGGAGTCACAGGCGGCCACGATGCGAGCACCGATGGGAATGTCGTCGCCGGCGAGCCGGTCCGGATAGCCGCGCCCGTCCCACCTCTCGTGGTGATGCCGGACGATCGGCCGCGCCAGCATCAAGAAGTCTACCGAACGCAGCATCTGCTCCCCTATCACCGGATGCTTCTTCATCAGCTTCCACTCGTGGTCGTCGAGGGGGCCCGCTTTGAGGAGAATCGAGTCCGGAACTCCGATCTTGCCTACGTCGTGAAGGATCGAACCGAGCTTTACCGCCCGCCGCTCCTCGCCCGAAAGCTTCATGGCGACCGCCAACGCCGTGGAGAGATCCCGGATGCGCCCGGCGTGTGCTTCGGTGTAGGGGTCCCTCGCCTCCAGAGCAGAAACCAAAGCTTCTATAGTCATCGTGTAATGGCCTTCGAGCTGCGCCGCCAGCTCGAGGCGAGTCAGCGCGCTGGAGGCGAACGCGCACAGCACGTCCACCCGGGCTGAGTCATCGTGGTGGAAGGCCCGGTCCTCGGTGCGGTAGGCCTCGACTGCGGCGAACGGCGCCCCCGAGTGAACCAGCCGGCAGATCAGCGATCGGGAGAAGCCGTACTGGGCGAGAAAGCGGGTCTCGCTGAGATCGGCCTCTGGATCCGATACCGATATCTCCATTGCCTTGCCGGTGACGAGCACGTCGTGAGTTGCGGGGTATTCGTCGAGGCTGTACTCCTCAATGACGAAGTTGAGGGTCGCCGGCGGCCTCACGCTGGCCCCCCCGTCGCACACGATGTTACGTTGCGGGTCGTAGCGCGATACCAGGACGGCGTCGGCGCCCACCTCTCGCCTTACGGCGAGGGCGAGCCCGGCCAGAAGGTCTGAGGCATCGACGGCTTCCTGCAGCGGCCCGAGATCCGAGACCAGCTCGGCCATGCTCCGGGTAGCCCGCTCCAGGCCGGTCGGGCGCAAGGCCGGCTCGATTCCATATAGCAATGACAGGTTGGACGAGGACATGTTCCCCTGGTTTGGGTTGGGATTGCTACTTTTTGTGTTTCTTGTCGGCACATTCGGACCCGCCCTTGAACCAAGACAAGCACTGCACAGCCGCCCCTTATCTGGCTTTGTGCCAGGAATCGTGCGGAATCCGCCCCTAGTCTGGCAAAGAGCTAGCTCAGGTGCGGGGCGCGAGGGCCAACGGCCCCCGCTTCCTCCAGAGCCGAGGCTAGAGCAGGCGGCAGCTCACCTCGTTGGCGACGAGCGTGCCGCGCTCGGTGAGGCTCATCCACCCGTCCTCGCGCGCGAGCAGCCCGAGGCCCTCGAGCGTGTCGATCTCGGCGCCACGCTCGGCCAGGGCACCGTCGAAGCGCGCCTCGAAGGCCGCGAGCTCGACGCCCGAGACCAGGCGCAGGCCCAGGACCAGTGCCTCTCCGGCGCGCTCGACCGGCGTCAGGGTCTCCGAGCCGGAGCGGGGCTCCACCCCCGACTCGATTGCGGCGATGAAATCTCGTGGGAGCCTCAGGTTCCACCACCTCGTGCCGGCGAGGTGCCCGTGGGCGCCGGCACCGAAGGCTGCGTAGTCGCCGGCTGACCAGTAGAGGACGTTGTGGCGCGAAGCGCGGCCGGGACGGCTCCAGTTCGAGACCTCGTAGCGCTCGAAGCCGGCCGCGGCCAACGATAAGCACGCCGCCCGGTGGCGGTCGGCCTGGACATCGGGATCGACGTCCGCCACGCGCCCCGTCGTAACCAGCGTGGCCAGGGGCGTCCCCTCTTCGATGGTGAGAGCGTAAGCGGAGACGTGCTCGACTCCGGCGTCGATCACGCCTTCGAGCGAGCGGCGCCAGTCGTCGTCTGACTCCCACACCGAGCCGTAGATGAGGTCGGCGTTGACGTCGGTGGCCCCCGCCCGGCGGGCCTCTGCCACCGCAGCCAGCGCCCGCTCCCCCGAGTGCGTTCGTCCCAGCCCCGTCAGCACCTTGGGCACGAGCGACTGCACGCCCAGGGAGAAGCGGTTGAACCCCGCCTCGAGCAGACCTTCGAAGCTCGCCTCGGACACCGTCTCGGGGTTGGCCTCGATCGTCACCTCCGCATCCGTTTCGAGCCCGAAACGGCGCCGCACCGCGCCCAGGATCGCGGCGAGCTGGGCCGTGGTCAGAAGCGTCGGTGTCCCTCCGCCGAAAAAGACCGACGTCGCCGTCCGGCCCTCGAGGGGGCTCTGCTCGATCGATGCGACGAGTGCCTCGACGTAGGAGGAGTGAAGCTCGCCGCGGCTCTCGTAGGTGTTGAAGTCGCAATAGTGGCAACGGTGCAGGCAGAAGGGAATGTGAACGTAGACGCCGAAGCCGGGCGACGCCTGCCAGAACTCCGAGCGCAGTCCGGGAGTGCTCCTGCGCGGAAGTCGCGTCAGCATCCAGGGCGGCACTGCGCGGCGAGGGCAAGGCGCGAGGAGTCGAGCGTACCCGGAGGGTACGTGAGCGACGAGAAACGCCGCCATCGTCGATGCAGGGGCGTTCTGGTGCGACGAGACTTACGCAAAGGTGCACAACGAGCAGCCAGGGTCATGACTGACCCGAGGGCTCGAGCTTGAGCGCCTCGATGAAGGCGGACTGCGGCACCTCCACCGAGCCGATCTGCTTCATGCGCCGCTTGCCCTCCTTCTGGCGCTCGAGGAGCTTGCGCTTTCTCGAGACGTCGCCGCCGTAGCACTTGGCGAGCACATCCTTGCGCTTGGCCTTGACCGTCTCCCGTGCGATGACGCGCGACCCGATTGCAGCCTGGATGGGAACGTCGAAGAGCTGGCGCGGTATGAGCTTTCGCAGGCGCTCGGTCATCGTCTTGCCGTACTCGTAAGCCTTGTCCCGATGGACGATGGTCGAGAATGCGTCCACCGGCTGCTGGTTCAAGAGCACATCGACTTTGACGAGATGAGACGAGTACTGTCCGGCGGGCTCGTAGTCGAGCGATGCATAGCCCTTGGTCTTGCTTTTCAGCTGATCGAAGAAATCGAAGATGATCTCCGCAAGCGGCATCTGATAGCGGATCTCGACCCGCTCCGTCGACAGGTAATGCATCTCCTTGAGCTCGCCGCGCCGCTCCTGGCACAGCTGCATGACCGTGCCCACGTAATCGGACGGAGTGACGATCATGGCCGAGACATAGGGCTCGAGCACTTCCTCGATGTCTGAGGGGTCGGGCATCTCGCTGGGGTTTCGCACAATCCGCCGCGTGCGGTCGGTGAGCTCGATCTCGTAGCCGACCGATGGCGCCGAAGCGATCAAGGAGAGGTCGAACTCGCGCTCGAGCCGCTCCCTGACTATCTCCATGTGCAGAAGGCCGAGAAAGCCGCACCTGAAACCGAACCCCAGGGCACCCGAGGACTCTGGCTCGTAGACCAAGGAGGCGTCGTTGAGCTTGAGCTTGTCGAGCGCATCCCGAAGGATCGGGAAGTCGTCGCCCTCGATCGGATAGATGCCGGCGAAGACCATGGGCTTGGGCTCCCGATAACCGGGAAGGGGCACCGCGGCGCCGCGCGGCCGGGTCGTGACGGTGTCGCCCACTTTGGCCAGACTCACGTCCTTGATCCCGGAGATGAGATAGCCCACGGCCCCCGTTTCCAGCCGCTCCACCGGCTGAGCGTCGGGCGCCATGATGCCGATCTCGTCCGCATCCACCTCCGTTCCGGCGGCCATGAACAGGATCGGGGTCTTGGCATCGAGATGCCCGTCGATCGCCCGAAGATAGGCGACCACACCTCTATAGGAGTCGTAGTAGGAGTCGAACACGAGCGCCCTGAGAGGGGCCGCAGGGTCTCCTTTTGGGGAGGGAACCGCCTTCACGATCTGCTCGAGGAGCTCGGGCACCCCCGCGCCGGTCTTGGCCGAGATCCGCAGGACGTCGGAGGCATCGCAGCCGATGAGCGCGGCCAGCTCCTCTGCGAACTTGTCCGGCTGCGCCGCCGGCAGGTCGATCTTGTTGAGCACCGGAATTATCTCGAGCCCGGCGTCGACGGCGAGGTAGAGGTTTGTGAGCGTCTGTGCCTCGATGCCCTGGGCGGCGTCGACCAGCAGCACCACGCCGTCGCAGGCAGCGAGTGAGCGGGAGACCTCGTAACCGAAGTCGACGTGCCCGGGCGTGTCGATGAGGTTGATCTCATAGGTTTCGCCGTCGGGAGCTCGATACTCCATGCGCACGGCCGCGGCCTTGATCGTGATGCCGCGCTCGCGCTCGAGGTCCATGCGGTCGAGGTACTGCTCGCGCATGTCCCGGTCGGAGACCGTGCCGGTGAGCTGAAGCAGCCGGTCCGAGAGCGTGCTCTTGCCGTGGTCGATGTGGGCGATGACGGCCACGGCTCGTTGATGCAGGGGATCCATGCCCCAAAGCCTAGTGCTCCTGCGCGGAGGAACCGTCAGCATCCAGGGCGGCGCTGCGCGGTGATTGAATCCCAATTCCGACCTCGGCGGAGCCGTGGGCAAGGCGCGAGGAGCGAGCGTACCCGGAGGGCACGTGAGCGACGAGACACGCAGCTATCGCCGATGCAGCGACGTTCTGGTGCGATAAGAATCCCAATTCCGACCTCGGCGGAGCCGTCGGGAATTTCGCAAAGGTGCACCAATGGACGGTTCTGCTATCCTGAGCGGCGTTCCCACGCCCTTAATTCCTTCCCACGCCCTTAATTCCATAGTTTAGGAAAGCTCCCATGGCCAACATCAAGAGTCAGATCAAGCGCAACCGGCAGAACGAGGCGCGCCGGATTCGCAACCGCGGCGAGCGGTCGGCCCTTCGGACCAAGAACCGGCGTTTCAACGAGGCGCTCGCCTCGGACGATACTGAGGCCGCTCAGGACGCCTACCGCGATGTGGCCCGGGCTCTCGACCGAGCGGCATCGAAGGGAATCATCCACAAGAATCGGGCCTCGGACAAGAAGTCGCGCCTCGCCCGCAAGCTGAACTCGGGGGCCTGAGCTCCGGGGGCCCAGCCCCGGCCCCGACCTCCGGCGTAGTCAAAAGCGCCCAGAGCGCGCCTGGGTACGGATTCCGTACTCCTGAGCGCGGCGAGCGCGATTGACTACGTGAGCCCGGCCCCGAAAATCCCCGGCCCCGGGCCCGACCTCCGGCGTACTCAAACGCGCCCAGAGCGCGCCTGGGTACGGATTC
>DASRPA010000252.1:0-6475 GCA_035646635.1 Actinomycetota bacterium
TGCAACCACGAGCACTGGACCTGGAGCGGAGTATGGACGCTCCCGCTAAGTAGTAGCCCGCTCGAGGAGAGCGTCGCTAAGGAAGGAGCTCAAAGGCGCCACCTGGCAGCGTCCGCAGGGCCCGGAAATGCCGGCCGTCGAGTGTGAGGACGCGGTTGGTGCCGGCTCTCGCTGCGATGACTACGATCGACGCATCGGCAAGTCCGATCCCGAGATCGCGGTAGGCGTTGATCACTTCGATGGCAGCGCGCACGTCCTCCGGCCCGAAGCTCTCCAAGTGGTAGGCACCGTCGGCGACCTGGTCCAGCAGGAGCATCGCCGCCTCGATCCCAATGCGCGTCGAGAGGAGGTAGTCGAGCTCGGCCAAGACGAAGGGCGATAGGAGCAGAGGGCCGGCGTCGGATTCGAGAGCGGCGCGGGCATCTTCGTGACTGTGCTGCGCCGAGTCAAGCGCGGCCAGTAGTCCGCTGGTGTCGAGAACGATCACTCCCCGAAGCCGGCCAGAGCCTCGTCGACTCGCTCGGCCAAGTCGGGATCGCTGCCGGTGAAGAGGGGCAACTGGGGCCTCGGAGGTGTTCGCTCCTGCACGAGTCGCTCCACCGCATCGCGGATCAATTGCGCCTCGCTCGTCCCCGAGCTCGAGGCAAGGTGCCGTAGTTGCCGTTTCAATCGCTGAGGCAAGTAGACCGTCGTTTTTACCATGAACGTATGGTAGCGCATATGGCACAGGGCAAGCCCTCTCAACTCGCCGCCACTTTGTCTCCGATAACGACAAGGGCATGTCCCGGTGTTGTTGAGTGTGCTTCCATGTGACCCAAATCCGACGTGGGAAAGCGAGCAGGCGAGGCCGGACCGAGCCTCGGCAGGTCGAAGATCGCAACCCCGCCGGCGTCGAACCCTGAACCTCTCAGTCGGCGAGGTACTTCGCCGCCAGCTGCTCGACGGTGCCTTTGGTTCGCATCGTCGTCGAACCAAGCAGCCTTTCGACCGCCTTGAAGTCCGCTGTCGATCTGGTGGCCAATCTCCTCGAGGACGATCTTGGTTGGCATGTAGGTCGCTGGGTGCAGGCTGTTGACCGTGACTTCGGTGACGGGCACACGGCCGGCCAGCTCGAAGCCGGACATGATCTGGGCGAGCTTGCTTTGGCCGTAGGCGCGGGTGCCGCTGTAGCCATGCTCGATCATGAGGTCGTCAAAGTCGAGCGGATGTTGCCCCAGGGAGGCGACGTTGACAACGCGCGCCGGTGGCGAGGCACGGAGCAGCGGAAGCAGCTCTAGGGTGAGCAGAAACCCGGCAAGGTAGTTCACTGCGAACCGCAGCTCGTGCCCGTCGGGGCTGGTCTGGCGGGTGCGCCCGTCGGGTTGGCCGGCGCCCATGCCGGCATTGCTGACGAATACATCAAGCCGCTCGGTGCCCGCCCGCACCTCGGCTGCCATCCGGCGGACTTGAGCCAGCTCGGCAAGGTCTGCGAGGACGGTTCGGGGCTTGCCGACGCCGTGGGTGTCGTGGATGTCATCGGCGTTGCGGGCGAGCCTGCCGGGGTCGCGGCCGTGCAGGATCAGAGTGGCACGTCGGCTGCGAGTCGTTGCGCGAGGGCGCGGCCATGACCGTCGGTGGCGCCGGTGATGAAGACCGTTGGGTGCTTGGTCATGTTGCGTCTCCTTTGCTGGGCATCGCGTGCGAGTATGGGGCAATGATCGGTGTGATTGGCGATTACGACGCGCAGAACCCAACGCACATCGCTACAACCCGAGCGCTTGAAGTGCTGCCGAGAGACACATCGTTCGAATGGATCGCAACGGACGAGCTGTCCGGTCGCGTTGGGCGGTTAGACGGGCTTGACGGCTTTCTCGTTGCGCCGGCTAGCCCCTACCGGGACACGAATGCTGTCCTTGAGGTGATTCGGTCGGCGCGAGAGCGGGGCGTTCCCCTCCTGGGAACCTGAGGTGGCTTCAGCACATCGTGGTCGAGTATGTGCGCAACGTTCTCGGGTTCCGAGACGCAGACCATGAAGAGTCTGCTCCTGGTTCGCCGACCCTGGCCGTGACGGCACTCAGCTGTTCATTGGTAGGGCAAGAGCACGCTGTGCAGCTTGTGGAGGGCTCCCAAACGCGTTCCTACTATGGCGTAGCCGAGTCGGTCGAGGACTATTACTGCAACTACGGAGTGAATTGCGAATTCGTGCCACTTCTAGAGAGCTCCGGGCTCGTGGTGGCCGCAAGAGACCGAGCCGGCGACGTCAGGGTCGTGGAAGTACCCGGTCACCCGTTCTTTCTCGGGACGCTGTTCCTTCCGCAAACGCGTTCCACGCGAGAGCGTCCGCACCCAATCCTGTCGGCATTCGAGCGCGCGGTCGTGCGGCGCCGGAACTGAGCGAGGGGGCCCTGCTTCCGGCCCCGCCAACCTTGAGCCCCCAACCACCTCACACACGTGGTTACGGCCACAAAGTTCGCCCCCGAAGCCGGCCGGAGCCTCGTCGGCGCGCTCGGCTAAGACCGGGCTCCTCAACCTCGCCTCCACTGCCTCCGATAACCGAACAGAGCAGGTCCCCGAGGTCGTGGACTCCGGGCTGGGCAATTCTGGGTGGGTGTGCTCCGTGTGACGCAATCGGACGTGGTAGGCGAGGAAACGAGGCCGGACCGGGCCTCGGGAGGCGGCGCGCCCTCTGCGAAGAGCGCAAACCCGGCGTCGACCTGGATCGCGCTCGCGGTCGCTCTCAACCTCGCGGTGGGAATGGCTTACAGCGTTTTCAGCCTGCGCAGGGACGCCGACGCCTTACGTTCGGCGGTGCTGGACGTGGCCCGGCTCTCGGAGCAGTCGAGCCGCGTAGACGCGCTTGCGTGGGAGGCGATCGCAAAAGACGGTGAGCGCGCGACACTCGCCGGCGATGTGCGCCGCACCGTGGCGCTGCGCCAACAGGCGCTGAGAGAGTTGAGGCGCGATGGAGAGATTGATGATCTTTCTTCGATAGAGGCAGCGGTCGGTCGCCATCAGGCCGTCATCGACGACGTGTTAGCGCTCTCAGCAGCGGGCCGCAACAAGCAAGCGCGCGCTCTGGAGGACACGCGCGCCAAACCCGCTCTCGAGGGGCTGCAGCGCGTCGCCAACCGGGTGGGGGAGTCGTACGAGCGCGCTGCCGCCGGCAGCGCCCGCACGGCGGATATCGAATCTATCGTGATGGTGCTTCTGGGCGCGGCCACGGCCGTGCTCCTGTTCAGAAGGTTCGCCTGGGCACAGCGCGCGGGCGAGTTGAAGGCAGCACGTGAGCGCGCCCAGAGTGAGGGGCGCTTTCGCACCCTGGTGGAGAATGCGTCGGACGTCATCACGGTCATCGACGCCAAGGGAGCCATCCGTTATCAGAGCCCGTCGTTGCAAAGAATGCTGGGCTACTCTCCGGACGAGCTCTTGGGCCAGACTCTCTCCGTTCTTGTGCACCCAGAGGACATGAAGGAGGGATCGATCCTCGGGTCGGAAATGGTTGCTGTAGGGGCCGTCCGGCGAGTCCGATGCCGCTTTCGCCACGCCGATGGTACTTACCGATTCGTCGAAAACGTTTGCACAAACCTGCTCGACAACACCGATGTCGCCGGCATCGTTGTAAACACTCTTGATGTTACCCCGGAAAAGGCGTGGGAGAGTGCGCTGCGAGACTCTGAGGGGATGTTCCGCAACGTCGCGGAGTCCGCCAACGATGCAATTGTCTCTGCGGATGAAGATGGGGCCATCGTGTTTTGGAACAAAGGTGCTGAGAAGATGTTCGGCTATACGCAGGGTGATGCGCTGGGTCAGTGCCTTACCATTCTAATCCCTGAGCGTTATCGCAGCGCCCACACCGCCGGCGTGATGCGGCGGCGCTCGGGAGAGCCATCTCGAATCATGGGACAGTCCCTCGAGCTCGAGGGACTGCGTAAGGATGGAGAGGAGTTCCCACTGGAGTTGTCGCTTGCAGGCTGGCAGACGGGCGACCAGGCCTTCTCCACCGGCATCATGCGTGACATCAGCGAGCGGCGGAAGGCGCAGGAGATGTTACGCGAGCGTGAAGAGCAGCTTCGCTATCACGTTGAGCATGTGCCCGCCGTCGTATACAGGTCCGAGATCGGAGCCGAGGGGCGGTGGCTGTACGTGAGTCCCCAGATCGAGACGCTGCTTGGCTTTTCTCCGGAGGAATGGAAGGCCGATCCGCGCCTGTGGATACAGCGCGTTCACCCGGACGACCGTGATGCCTGCATGAGTGAGGAAGGGGCTGTCCTGCACACGGTCGACGATAAGCCGGTGGCCACCGAGTACCGCATGATCACACGCGACGGTCGCACGATCTGGGTCATCGATGACGCCGCTATCGTCCGGGACGCGCATGGCGTTCCCCTTTACTGGAGCGGAGTGCTCTACGACATCACCGATCGCAAGCTGCTCGAGCAGCAACTGGAGCAGCAGGCGTTCAGCGACTCGCTCACCGGACTGGCGAACCGAGCACTGTTTCTCGACCGGGTGGAGCACGCCCTGGCTCGCGGACGGCGAGACGAAGAGCCGGCCACGGTGATGTTTTTGGATCTCGACGACTTCAAGAACGTGAACGACAGCTTGGGTCACGAGGCGGGGGACCAGCTGCTGATGACCGTCGGTGCTCGTCTGCGTTCGTGTCTGCGCCCGGCCGACACCATCGCACGGCTCGGCGGCGACGAGTTCGCCGTCCTGCTGGAGAGCACATCAGCAGAGGTGGCGACGCCTCTGGCATGGCGCGTTCTGGAGGTCGTCGGGGAGCCGTACTGTGCGGAAGGCAGGGCGCTTGTAGTCCGCGCAAGCATCGGAATCGAAACCGGTGCTGGCTCCACGCACAGCGCGTCAGAGCTGCTGCGTAACGCCGACGTGGCCATGTACGTCGCCAAGGGCGGCGGGAAGGCCCGGGTGGCGGTCTTCGATCCTGGAATGCACACTGCCGCGCTGAAGCGTCTGGAGATGAAGGGCGACCTTCAACGGGCGATCACCGAGCAGGAGCTGGTTCTCTACTACCAGCCGGTTGTCGCCCTTGTGGACGGCACCATCCTGGGCGTGGAAGCGCTCGCTCGCTGGCGGCATCCCCAACACGGGATGGTGCCGCCGGCCGACTTCATCCCCGTTGCCGAGGACACCGGTCTCATCATCCCGCTGGGAAAATGGGTGCTGGCAGAGGCTTGCCGGCAGGCTGCGCAATGGCAAACAGAGAGCCCTCGCAGTCCCGCTCTGGGGATGAGCGTCAACGTCTCGACCGTACAGCTTTTTCATGGGGGGCTCGTCGAAGAGGTCGCAGCCGCGCTCGAGGACTCCGGGCTTGAACCTCAATCGTTGACTCTCGAGATCACCGAGAGCGGCCTCATGGAAGACAAGGAGGCGGCTATATCAAGGCTCAAAGAGCTCCGGCAACTGGGAGTAAGAGTGGCTGTGGACGACTTCGGGACCGGCTACTCGTCCCTCGCCTATCTCAGCACCTTGCCCATCGACGTCCTCAAGATCGACAAGGTGTTCATCGACGGCGTGGCGCGGGGGCCGGAGGACTCTGCTATCGCCGGTGCGGTGGGAAAGCTCGCCAACGCGCTCGGCTTGGTCCTGGTGGCAGAAGGGATTGAGTTCGAGGAGCAGGTCGAAGCTCTGCTCGCCATGGAGTTCGAGCGCGGCCAGGGCTACTACTACTCGCGGCCCCTGCCGGCGTCAGAGATTCTCTCCCTGCCCGGTCTCTAGACTCGAGCCGCCGTGCTCTCCGCGCCCTCGGTGGCGAAATAGAGGGAAATCGCGAAGGTCGTTAGGTGCAGGAGTTGTCTGGGTTGGCGAGAGTGTCAATCGAAAGGAACTTCAGCAGCCCTATCGCTCCCAGGACGGTCACGAGGCCGTAGGCCGTCCTGATCGCCAGGCTCACCGCTTTGGCCGACCGGTGCGCGGGCACCCGCGATCCACGCCGCCCCGATGACAACGTGAACGATGTTGTGCAGGGGGTTGACCCCGAAGATGATCAAGGTGCCGTCCACCGGCGGCGCCGCGAAATGTCGAAGCCAGTAGCCGCGAAGCCGGCGAGCCCGATGATCAGATAGACGGCCCCCAGCACCAGGCTGAAGACTTGAACCGGAGACCTCGACATCGCCATTCTCCTTGCTGTCCGCACGGTGGTTGTTTTCAGTTCATCGTCGGGTCGAAGGGCATCATTGACAACATCTTGTAGGCGTCGCCCTTGCGGCGCAGCACTGAAGACCACAACCGGGTGGGCTCGGGACTGAAGACATCATCGGGCCGGGCCTCCTCAACGATCCAGGCCTCTGCATTGAGCTCGGCCTCAAGCTGAGAGGGCCCCCACCCGGAATGTCCCGCGAACACGCGCGCCCTCATGAGTCCTGGAGGCGTCTCGCCCGCACCCAAGAGCCCGATCGAGCCGACCACCGGCTGGGTGACGAGCTCCGGGTGCTCGAACTCGGCCACGATTATCGCTCGGGCGGGCTCCACCGGGCCC
>DASRPA010000253.1:0-12239 GCA_035646635.1 Actinomycetota bacterium
GATGTATGTGTGCGGGCCGACCGTCTACGGGCTCGTCCACATCGGCAATGCCCGCACCTTTCTATGGTTCGACCTCATCCGCCGCTATCTCTCCTACCGCGGCTTCGAAGTGACGTTCGTCATGAACTACACGGACGTCGACGACAAGATCATCGAGCGCGCTCGTGAGGAGGATGTCGACGAGGAGACACTCGCGCACCGCTATGCGGAGGCGTTCGAGGCCGACATGAAAGCGCTAGGTGTGGGCGCGCCCGACATCCTCGCGCGGGCTACCGAGCACATCCCCGACATGGTTGCCGCCATCGAAGGGCTCGTCGAGCAAGGATTCGCCTACGAAGCCGACGGCAACGTCTTCTTTGCAGTCGAACGTTTCGACGGCTACGGGCGCCTGTCCGGGCGCTCCCTCGAGGACATGCGCGCCGGCCAACGGGTCGAGCCCCATCCCTCCAAGCACCACCCGCTCGATTTCGCGCTGTGGAAGGCGGCCACGGAGGGGGAGCCGTCGTGGAGCTCACCGTGGGGGCCGGGACGGCCCGGGTGGCACATCGAGTGCTCGGTGATGTCCATCCGTTATCTGGGGATGGGCTTCGACCTTCACGGCGGGGGCACGGATCTGATCTTTCCCCACCACGAGAACGAGCTCACTCAGGCGGAGGCCCTGACCGGCGAGGTGCCTTTCGTCAGGCACTGGCTTCACTCGGGAATGGTCCAGATGCAATCCGAGAAGATGTCCAAGTCGCTGGGCAACATCGTGACTGCACGGCAGGCGCTCGAGCGCTTCGGCGGAGAGGTCGTCCGGATGTGGGCCTTGTCGGGCTCCTATCGAACGCAGGTCGTGTTCTCCGAGCAGGCGTTGCACGACGCGTCCGCAGCTCACGAGCGGTGGAAGACGTTTCACGAGTCGTGCGGGCACTTGCTCGGCCGCGGTGGGGGCGCAAGCGAAGCCCAGGAGGCTACGAGTGCTTCCGAGATGTTCGGCTCCTACAGGGACCGCTTCATCGCAGCGATGGACGACGACTTCAACTCGGCGGTCGCCGTGGCCGTCATCCACGATCTCGTGAGAGAGGGAAACGGCGAGCTCGAGTCGGCCTCGCGCGGCGATTCCGCAGCCCGAGGCCGCGTGCAGGGACTCGCTGGCGCCTTTGCCGATCTGACCTCGGTGCTCGGTTTTTGCTTTGCCCCCGAGGTGGTCTCAGACGAGCTGGCCCGGAGCCTCATCGACTATCTGTTGGAGCTCAGAGAACAGGCCCGGGCAGAGCGCGCGTTCGAGCGCGCCGACGAGATCAGGCACCGGCTGGGGAGCCTGGGCGTGGTCATCGGAGACACCCCCTCAGGGGCGCGCTGGCGCCTCGCTCCGCGCGGCTGAGGACTCCCAAGGTGACCGAATCCTCCTCCGGAGGCCTGGTGACGGGCCGGCGCGCGGTGTTGGAGCTGCTGAAGGCAAACAAGGGCGCGGAGCGCGTCTACATCGCGCAGGGTCTGGCCCCCTCCCAGGCGCTCGGCGAGATCCGGCGGCGGGCGACCCAGGCGACGATACCCGTCCGCAGCGTGCCCAAGGCTGAGATCGACCGCCTCGCCGGCAGGGTCAATCATCAGGGCGTCGCGGCCCGCACCGGTCGCTATCGCTACTCCTCGCTCGAGTCGATCCTCGAGGCCGAGGCCCCCCGCGTCCTGCTGCTCGACGGAATCATGGATCCCCATAACCTCGGTTCGCTGCTGAGAAGCGCGGCGGTCGTGGGCTTCGATGGAGTCGTGGTGCCGTCCCGCCGGGCGGTGGGCGTCACCGATGCGGCTCGCCGTGTGTCTCAAGGGGCGGCCGAGCTCCTGCCGGTGGCGCGCGTCTCTAACCTCGGCGTCGCCATCACCGAAGCGGCGAGCTCCGGAGTCTGGGTCGTGGGGCTCGACGAGGGCGCCGACGAGGACCTGTGGAGCTCGCCCGCGCTCGACCCGCCCGTTGCGCTGGTGCTGGGGGCCGAGGACAAGGGTCTGTCGATCCCCATCAAGCGTCGCTGCGACGCACTCGTGCGTATTCCCTTCGGCGGTGGGCTTCGGTCCTTGAACGTGGCAGTGGCCGGCGCCATCGCGATGTTCGAGGTGGCGCGCCGACTCAAGGACCTAAAGGGGCCGTAACGAAGAAACGGGAGAACTCGCCATAGCGATGTTCGAAGTGGCGCGCCGCCTCAGGAACGTGTAGCCATTACGAAGCACCGGGGCCCGCGCCACCGGGAGTAGGGTGGGCTTTGTGGCTGGAGTAGCTCAGCCCGGTAGAGCAGCCGCCTTGTAAGCGGCCGGTCGCAGGTTCGAATCCTGTCTCCAGCTCTTCGCCCTGCAACCGAGACGTCAATGGAGACGCCTTGACACAGCTAAAAGATCCTCACCTCTCGGCCGATCCCTCCGGGGACTCCGCCTGGGAGACCGCCCTCGCACAACTCGACGAAGCCGCCGAG
This sequence comes from Actinomycetota bacterium, assembly GCA_035646635.1. Lineage (GTDB taxonomy): Bacteria > Actinomycetota > CADDZG01 > CADDZG01 > WHSQ01 > JACDAL01. Next base: position 2,448 of record DASRPA010000253.1, read on the forward strand.
CTAATGGGGCTCGCGCCCGGCGTTCACGAGATTCTGCGCGCCCCCAAACGGTCGCTGTCGGTGTCGGTGCCATTCCGGCTCGACGATGGCTCGACGCGCGTGTGTCAGGGCTATCGCGTACACCACAACGTGACGCGCGGCCCGGCCAAGGGCGGGCTCCGCTATCACCCAAGCGTCGATCTCGACGAGGTCAAGGCCCTCGCGATGTGGATGACATGGAAGTGCGCCGTCGCCCAGATTCCCTTCGGGGGTGCCAAGGGTGGAGTGGCCGTCGATCCCAAGGCCCTGAGCCGCTCCGAGCTCGAGCGCATGACCCGCCGCTATGCCTCCGAGATCCTCCCCTTCATAGGGCCCGAGCGAGACATCCCTGCCCCCGACATGAACACCAACGAAGAGATCATGTCGTGGATCATGGACACCTACTCCATGATCCATGGCTACTCGGTACCGGGGGTCGTCACCGGCAAACCAGTCGCGATCGGAGGCTCCAGGGGACGGGCGGGGGCGACGTCGCGCGGAGTCATGTACATGATCTTCTCGACTCTCAAGAGCTTGGGCATCGGCATCGAGGAGGTGTCTGTCGCCATCCAGGGCTACGGCAAGGTCGGAGGGTTCGCCGCCCAGCTGCTGCACGATGCCGGCTGCCGGGTGATTGCGGTCTCCGACGTCGACGGTGGGATCTACCGAGACCGGGGCCTCGATCCCGAGGCGATCAACCGGCACAAAAAGGGCGGGGGCAGCGTGTCCGGGTTCCCGGGAGCGGAGCCGGTGACGAACGAGGAGTTGCTGGAGATCGACTGCGACGTTCTCGTGCCGGCCGCGGTCGAGGGAGTCATCTCGGTAAAGAACGCGGACAAGGTCAGGGCGCGCGTCGTGTGCGAGGCGGCCAACGGCCCGATCACGTTCGAGGGGGACAAGATCCTCTCCGAGAGAGGCATCTTCGTGGTGCCGGACATCCTCGCCAACTCCGGCGGCGTCACGGTTTCCTACTTCGAGTGGGTGCAAGACATCCAGGCGTACTTCTGGTCAGAGGAGGACGTGAACGAGCGCTTGCGGCAGATCATGGAGCGCGCTTTTGTCGAGGTCTACCAGATGGCCGAGGACAAGGGACTGACGATGCGCCAGGCGGCGCACTGGATCGGGGTCGGCCGGGTGGCGGAGGCCCACCTGACACGGGGCCTGTTCCCCTAAGGGTTGCGGCCCCTGCGGCCCCCGGGTAGACCCCGGAAGTGGCTTTGGTGCTGCATAGGGTTTGTGCTGCATAGGGTACGGATTCCGACCCCCTTTCGTTTCAGAGCGACATATGGGTCGGGTCTGAGCCGTCGAGGGCAGGCGTCATCTGCAAATCCGCGGCCCCCTGGGGGCCGCGCGCTACGGTAGACCCATGGAATTGGAGCTCGCACAAAGAGATATAGACATCCTCGACTTCGAGAGGTCGTGGTGGAAGCATGAGGGCGTCAAGGAACGGGCGATCAAAGATCGCTTCGACATGTCGGCGACCCGCTACTACCAGGTCCTGAACGAGCTGCTCGAAAACCCGGCGGCCCTGGAATACGACCCGATCCTCGTGAAGCGCCTGCAGCGGCTGCGCGTCTCGCGGCAGCGCCAGAGGACGGCTCGACTTCTGGGTACTCGCTACCAGCCGGCGAGAAGATAGGGTCCGCCCCGTGGGGCGGCATTCGTCGAACGAGCAGTTCCGCTACTACCAGTCGGTGATCGGATGGTTCGTCCCCTGGGCCCTCGTCGGCGTCGTGGCGGTGACCGCAGTCTGGATTGCGATCGGGGCCCTGGGCCGCGACGATCTCGACACGCGGCCCCCGGGCGGTGCGGCGGCTCAGGGGCCGGAGGAGCCCGGCTCTGGGACTTCCGCGAACGCATCCGAGTCCCCCGAGTCCCCCAGCCCGTCTCCGTCGCCCGAGCCCGAACAGTCACAGGAACCCAAGGAGCCGGACGAGCCAGCCGACAAGCCGAAACCCGAGCTGATAACCGAGGGCGTCTCGGTGCAGGTCCTCAACGGCACGAGCTCTAGCGCGGCGGGCAGGGCCATGACCTCGCGCCTCACCCGGCTCGGCTTCGACGTTGTGGTCACGTTTCCCTCCACCCCCTACAACGACACCACGGTGCTGTGGTCTAGCCGCGAGGCGAAACCGGCGGCCAAGGCTCTGGCCGCTCGCTTCGAGTGGCGCTCCGCTCCCAAACCCGCCAACCTGTCTCCGTCCGTGGACCTCCACGTGGTGGTGGGCGCAGACGAAGCCTGAGGCTGCCGGCGAGCTGCTCGCTCCCTTTCTGTCCTCGCCCCAGACCTCGGGCCTGTTCACCGATTTCGACGGCACTCTCTCGCAGATAGTCCGCGTCCCGTCCGAGGCGCGGCCCCTCGCCGGCGTGACCGACCTCCTCGCAGAGCTGGCCGGTCGCTACCGTGCGGTCGTGGTGGTGTCCGGGCGTTCGGCTGCAGAGCTGCTGGAGTGGCTCGGGTCCGACATCGAGATCTGGGGTACGCACGGGGTCGAGCGAACGCAGGGCGGTGAGGTCGTGCTGTCCGAGGAGGCGGCTCCTTACGAGCAGTTAATGACGGATGTTGCCGCGGAGGCGGCCGCTCGCATCGACGCCGCGCACCTCGATGGGGCGATGGTCGAGGACAAGCGCATCGTGCTGGGGCTTCACTACCGGATGGCCCCGGACAGAGAGCAGGCGAAGAACGAGCTCGAACGAATTGCTCGAGAGCTCGCGGACCGTCATGGGCTGGTCATCGAATCCGGCAAGGCCTCGTTCGAGCTGAGACCTCCGATCGAGCTCTCCAAGCGCACTGTCGTCGAGCAGCGCGCCCGGCAGCTCGAGCTATCTGCCGCCTGCTTCATCGGCGACGATCTCGGAGACCTTCCTGCTTTCGACGCACTGGATGCTCTGGAGAGCGAGAACGTGGCCACGCTTCGAGTGGCCGTGGACTCGGATGAGGCTCCGGAGGAGCTGCTCCGTCGAGCCGACCTCATGATGCAGGGACCAGCCGAGGTCGTCGAGCTGCTGCGCACCCTCGCCGGATAACCGCAGCCCAAATCGCGTTTTGAGCGCCTCGAATGAGCGATCCGCTGGAGGATCGCGTGGAAAAGAAGTGCGGTTTTCCGCACTCTGAGGCCCACAAAAGGGTGCTCCAGGCGGTCGCGCTACAGATCGCAGGCCGCGGTGTACGGCTCGTCGCCCGCCTGCACCCGGACCAAGTCGTCGATCTGCGACTCGATCCATTGTGCCGGGGTGCGCCCCTCGGCCCGGTCGCGCAGGACGCGAGCTCGGCGGGCGCGCTCGGCTGAGGGCATGTCGATCGCTCTGCCGAGGGCCTCGGCCGTCGCCTCGATGTCGAGCGCATCCTCTATGGTCACGGCCGCGTCGCCGAGCTCCTCGAACGAGCCCGCGCCCTTGCTCAACACCAGTACCCCGTCTCTGGCGTTGACCGCCGGTCCCTCCTTGGAAACCAGGTTCATGCCGTCCATGATCGGGTTGACCAGCAGCGCGTCGTATTCGAGCAGCGCGCCGATGGCACGATCGTAGTTGTCCTCCAGGAACAGCTCGACGGAGTCCGGGTGCTCCCGATTCACCTCTCTTACTGTGCGCTCGATGTCCTCGGTGTAACGCCGGTACTCGGGCATCGAGTGACGCGACGCGTAGAGGCAGGCGATGAAGCGCGCGCTGCCGCGCAGGTCCTCGCGCTTATCCAGAAGGCGGCCGAAGGCCTGGAAGCCTCGGACGATGTTCTTGGACGGCTCGGTACGATCGGCGCGCACGACCAGAGGGCCCTCTCCGCCGGAGCGAAAGTCTTCCGCCCACTTTCGGACGGTCTCGCTGTGAGCTCTCTCCTTGAGGTCGGTCGGGTCGGTCGGAATGGGATAGGCGCGCACCCACGAGCGCCTTCCATCGTGAAGCACCGAGCCCGAGGCCCGGTCGACCGCAGCGCCGATGCTCTCGCACGAGCGCAGAAAGCCCTCGACCCAGGGGGTGACGTGAAATCCGATGAGGTCGGCCCCGAGCATGCCCTCAACGACGTCCCGAGGGATCGGGTCGGGCAGTCGCTCGAAGCCCTCGGGCCCGCACCACGAGGAGTGGGTGAAGTGGAAGATCGTCTGCTGGGGGCGAGCGCGACGCACGAATCCTGGTGCCAGGGTCAGGTGGTAGTCCTGAAACAACACCAGGGTCTCGGGTTCGGCGAGGGCCAGAGCAGCCTCGGCAAAGCGTGCGTTGACGGGCTCATAGCCTGTGGTCCAGGCCCTTAGCTCGCGCTTCCCGAAGCCTTTGATGCCGAGCTCGTCCCATAGGCAGTGGACCGCAAACCACAGCATGCGATTGGAGGAGTCGTCGTAGTAGCGCGAATAGATGTCGGGGTCGAGATCCAAGAGGTGCAAGGAGTAGCCGAGCTCCTCTTTGAGGCGATCGGCGGCGCCTTCCGCCAGCGCTTCCTTGTCGGTCTCCGAGGTCGCCGCTGCGATCCACGTCGCCCTGTCCCCGAGGCGGCGAGCAACCGGATCGAGCGCCCCCGCCATTCCTCCGGCGCCGCGGGAAATGCCGTAGTGATCGCCTTCCTCGCGAAACGAAATCGGGCCGCGGTTGGATACGAGCACCACGCTCAGGTCTTCGTCCACGTTCTTATCCTAGGCTGCGGACAAAAGGCGCCGCGTCCCGAATCGCCCTCGGCGGCATCCAATAAAGGACGGTGGTTTTCATGCGCGTCCTCATCGCACCCGACAAGTTCAAGGGAACGCTCACCGCCGTCGAGGTGGCGGGAGCCATGCGCAGGGGCGTCTTGAGGGTGCAACCGGACGCCTCGGTCGAGCTGTGCCCGGTCGCCGACGGCGGAGACGGGACCGCCGAGACACTTTGCCAGGCTCTGGGCGGGACGTGCTCATCAGTGGTCGTTAGCGGCCCCCTGGGGGCTCCGGTCGACGCGCCGCTTTATCTGCTCGACGATGGGCGCGTGGTGATCGAGATGGCGCAGGCTTCGGGGCTGGCGCTCCTCGGGGGAGAGAGGGACCCCCTGCGGGCGAGCTCGTTCGGGACCGGCGAGCTCCTCGGCGCCGCCCTCGAACAGATCTCAGACGATGGCGAGGTCCTCGTCGCGATCGGTGGCAGCGCATCGACCGACGGTGGCACCGGAGCGGCTCGCGCTCGAGGGTGGCGCTTTCTGGATGCCGGGGGCCGTGATCTCGAGCCGGGAGGGGGCGCGCTGGTGAACCTCACGGCGATCGAGCCTCCGGGCGACGTTCCCTGTGTCCAGATCACGGGCGTCTCCGACGTCGACAACCCGCTGCTGGGGCCCACCGGCGCGGCACGCGTGTTCGGTCCTCAGAAGGGGGCTTCGCCGGACGAGGTCGAGCTGCTCGAGCGGGGGCTCTGTGTGCTCGCCGAGCGGATCGAACAGGGTCTCGGCATCGAACTCACGTCGATCTCCGGCGGGGGAGCGGCCGGGGGAATGGGCGCCGGACTCGTCGCTTTCTTCGGAGGTGCGCTGGAGCCGGGCTTCGAAGCCATAGCGGCCGCGGTGGATCTTCGGGCCGCACTCGGTCGCGCCGACCTCGTGCTCACAGGCGAAGGCAGCCTCGACGAGCAGAGCCTGGCCGGCAAGGCCCCGATCGGAGTTTCCAGAATGGCCGCCGAGGCCGGAGTGCCCTGCCTTGCCATAGCCGGACGGGTCGCACTGGAGCCGTCGAGGCTTGCCGAGGTCGGAGTGAGCGATGCGATCGACCTGGTATCGGAATTCGGCGAACGCCGGGCGCTCGCCGAGCCGGCGGCCGTGGTGGCCGATGCTGCGGCCGCCCTGCTGCGCCGCCTACAGTCCACTCAATCCGACTAAGTGAGCTTTCGCCCAAGAAAGCCTCTACGGTCGATTCTGGGCCACCGGCGCCTGCAGCTGTCGCCGGCCGTGGGTGAGGCAACGTCACATGCCGAGGGGATAATTGTTTGGTGATGAGCACTGGCTACTCGCGGCTGACCGTCGGCGAGCGCCTGCGCCGGGCGGGGGTGGCGGCGTGGTCGATCATCGGCATCTTGGTGCTCGGCGCGATTTTCGTATGGGCCTTTCTGAAGGTCAGGATCGTGTTCCCGCCCCTGGTGCTGGCAATCTTGATCCTGTTCGTGCTGAACCCTCTGGTCACTCGGCTGGAGAGGTGGCGAGTTCCACGTGCGGCGGGTGCGCTGGCCAGCTACGTGGTCGTCCTGGGCGGGCTGGCGCTGGCGATTCTGGCGCTGATCCCGGTCCTGTCCCATCAGGTCCAGCAACTCTCAGACCAGCTCCCCGAGTTCAGAGATCAGGCGGTCGCTTTCGCCGACGACAACGTCGCCCGGCTCGAGGAGACCCTCAATACGCAGATAGATACCACGCAGATCTCATGTCTGCTGGGCTCCCCCGGCAACAGCCTCACCGAGGTCCCCTCGCAGGCGCGCTGCGACGAGGTTACCGAGGACCTGCGCAATCAGATCGTCGCCCAGGCGGGAAGGATCACCGATATCGGCTCCTCGATCGTCGAGGTGCTGGTGATCTTCGTGATCGGCCCCCTTATCGCCCTTTATCTGCTGATCGACCTCCCGCACCTGAGCCGCGACCTCAAGAACCTGGTTCCTCCGAGTCATCGCGACGAGTTCGTGGATCTCGGCGGCAAGGTCTCTCATGCGGTCGGTGGATTTTTTCGGGGGCAGCTCCTGGTGGCGTTGATCGTGGGCGTTCTGTCGGCCCTCGGCTTCTATTTCATAGGGCTGCCGTTTTGGTTCGTGATCGGGGGCATAGCCGGCTTCTTCAACCTCGTCCCCCTGATCGGCCCCTACATCGGGGGTGCGCTTGGCTTTCTCGTGGGGATAGTCAGCGGGGGCCTCTCTCTGGGCCTCAAGGCGGCCCTGGTCGAGCTGATCGTCCAGCAGCTCGACAATCACTTCATCAGCCCCAACGTCATGCGGCGCACCGTCAATCTGCATCCGGTGACCGTGATCCTGGCTCTGCTCGCCGGTGGTGCCCTGGCCGGGTTCTGGGGTGTGCTTCTGGGAGTGCCCGCGGTGGCGGTGATTAAGGTTCTGCTCTCCCATGTATGGAGCACGCGCGTACTGGGGGCCGAGGTCACTCCTCATTCCAGCCGCGGGGGCGAGACTTCGGCGGCGCCTCCGAAAGAGGGACCGAGCGCTCGTGACGGTCCCGGATCCAGACATGAGGAACTCGAGCCTCGAACCGGCCGTTGATTGCACCTGGCGGTCTCGGCCACTCGCCCGCTTGTGCTATTCAAGCGAGATGAAGTACGTCGAGGGGCTTTCCTGTAAAGAGTGTCATCGCGGCTATCCCATAGTTGCCCAGCACGTCTGTGAGCTCTGCTTCGGACCCCTCGAGGTGACCTACGACTACGACGCGCTGGCTTCGGCGATCACGCGGGCGGAGATCGAGGCCGGCCCGCCCACGATCTGGCGCTACGAATCTTTGTTGCCCGCCCCCGAAGAGCAGCGCGTTGACATTGGGGCGGGCTTTACACGACTGCGTGAGGCCCCCCGCTTGGCCGCCGAGATCGGCCTCAAGAAGCTGTGGCTGAAGCTCGACGGAGGTAACCCCACGCACTCATTCAAGGACCGAGTCGTATCGGTCGCACTGAGCGCCGCTCGCTTCTTTGGCTACGAGGTGGCCGCGTGTGCCTCGACCGGCAACCTCGCCAACGCGGTGGCCGCGCACGCCAGCGCCACCGGGATGAGCAGCGTTGTGTTCATCCCCTCAGACCTCGAGGCGGGAAAGGTCGCGGCCACCACGGTCTACGGGGGCAAGGTCGTGGCCGTCGAGGGTTCCTACGACGATGCCAACCGGCTCTGCGCCGAGCTCGCCGGAAGCCGGCCGTGGGCATTCGTCAACGTAAACGTGCGGCCTTACTACTCGGAGGGCTCGAAGACGCTCGGGTTCGAGATCGCCGAGCAGCTCGGTTGGCGCTGCCCCGATGCGATCGTCGTGCCGCTGGCATCGGGCTCTCTCTATACGAAAGTCTGGAAGGGGCTCACCGAGCTGCACCGCGTAGGTTTGCTTCCCGAGGCCCCGCATACCGTTCTCCATGGTGCTCAGGCCGAGGGCTGCTCGCCTATTGCCGCTGCGTTCGAGGCGGGGCTGGATGACGTGGCGCCCGTGCGGCCGCGCACTGTGGCGCGCTCGCTGGCGATAGGGAACCCCGCCGATGGCGTCTACGCGCTCGACACTGCGAGAGCAACAAACGGAAGCATCAGCTCCGTGTCCGAACAACGCATCATTGATGGGATGAAGTTGCTGGCTCGCACCGAGGGCGTCTTCACCGAGACGGCCGGAGGCGTGGCCGTGTCTGCGCTCGAGCAACTGGTGGGGCGAGGTTCGATCGCCCCCACGGACGAGGCAGTTGTGCTGATCACGGGGATCGGGCTCAAAACCCTCGAAGTATTGGGCAAGCCTGAACCCACCCATCGCATCTATCCTTCGGTCGAAGAGGTCGACCGCATCTTCGACGAACCGGCGATTGTCCAGATCCCCGAGCAGGTGGAGGCATAGGCGCCATGAACCGGGTCAAGATCCCAACCCAGCTCCGCACGCTCACCAACGATGCACCCGAAGTCGAGGCGCAGGGTGGCACGGTCTCAGAGATCGTCGACGACTTGGAAGCTCGCTATCCGGGGTTGAAGGAGCGGCTCATGGACGACTCCGGCAAGCTGCGCAGGTTCGTCAACATCTACGTCAACGACGAGGACGTCAGATTCCTGGAGGGCATTGGGACCGAGGTGCCCGACGGAGCGAAGCTATCGATCATCCCCGCGGTGGCGGGGGGCTGAGCTCCGCTTGAGCTATCTGCTTTTATCTGCTGGCTCCGCTCGCCGGTAACCTTTCGCTCCGTGAGGCGTCCCACAATTAACCGAGGCGAAGGTGTGCGCGAATCCGTCCCTGCGGAGCTCCTCGAACGCTGTCGCAGAGGCGACGAGAGCGCGTGGGCGGAGCTCGTGCGGGCCACGCACCGGGAGGTGTACACGCTGTGCCTTCGGATTCTGCGGAATCCCGACGATGCCGCCGAGGCAACTCAAGACGCTTATGTGCGGGCATGGAAGGGCCTGAAGAGCTTCCGCGGCGAGGCGTCGTTCACCACATGGCTGTATCGAGTGGCGTCCAATGCGGCTATCTCGAAGCAGCGCAGCAGGAAACGAAGGCGTGAGAACGAGGTCACGAGCGACGACGAAATGCTCGCTCTGCTCCCGTCGGGAGAGTCGACCGAGGGCCGGGCGGGCGTTCGAGCCGAGCTCGAGACGCTCGAGCAGGCGCTGCGGGCGCTGCCCGAGCACTACCGGGCGGCGGTCGTGCTGCGAGATGTGTACGGGATGTCGATCAACGAGATAGCCGAGCGGCTGGCGATCTCCGAATCGGCGGCCAAGGTACGGGTGCATCGAGGCCGCAAGAAGCTGAAGGAAATGGTGTTCCCGAGCTAACGGGACCGAGTAGAGGAGAGAGCATGAACTGCGGCGATCTGCAGGGGCGGATGGCGAGCTACGAATCGGGGGCCGAGCCGACGCGCCGAGAGCTGCGGCACCTCTCGAGATGCAAGGGGTGCGCGCAGGAGATGGCTCGCTATGGTCTCCTATCGGAGTCTCTGGGTGAGCTGCGCTCGCAGGTCGTCACTGCCCCCGCTGCACTCGAGGCGGCCCTGGTGGCTATCCCCTCGGCGCCGCGCCCACGCCTCCGGCCCACAGTCGCCGTCACGGGGCACCTGAGGCGCAATCGCCGCAGCTACGCCTCGGGCGTGGCGCTCGCTCTGACTGCGGGGGCCGCCACCTGGGCGA
>DASRPA010000254.1:0-5422 GCA_035646635.1 Actinomycetota bacterium
CGACCAGGTCAAGATCGGCAAGACCGTCATGGAGCTGCGAAAATGAACACGGCCGTGGGCGTTCGCACCGATGTGGGACGGGTCCGCGAGGGCAACGAGGACTCCTATCTCGCCGAGCCGCCCCTGTTCGCCATCGCCGACGGCATGGGCGGCCACTCGGCCGGTGAGGTCGCCTCGGAAACGGCCGTCAAGGTCATCTCCGATGGTGCAGCCCAGGTCTCTTCGGAGGACCCGCGCTCGCTCGCACGGCTACTGAACAACGCCAACGCCGCCATCTACACAAAGGCGCAGTCGGACGCCGCCCTGTTGGGTATGGGAACCACCTGCACCCTCTTGATGGCGGGCGAGGGCATCGCCCACATCGCACACGTGGGTGACTCACGCGCATACCGGTTGCGAGAGGGGGCCATCGAACAGCTCACCGACGACCACACGCTCGTTGGTCGCATGGTGCGAGAGGGTCAGATCAGCGCCGAGGAGGCTCAGCATCATCCCCAGCGCAACGTCATCACCAACGCGCTGGGGCTCGACTCGAACATCGCGGTGGATCTGCGGGAGATAGAGGCGCGCGCAGGAGATCGCCTACTGCTGTGCTCGGACGGGCTCTCCTCGATGGTCTCGGACTTAGACATCGCCGCGGCCGCGAATGCGGCCGAGGACCCGCAGCAGGCGGCCGAGGCGCTGGTCGAGCTCGCCCTCGAGGCAGGAGGCGAGGACAACATCACGGTGCTCGTGATCGACCTGGGCGGCAAGGACGCTCCGGCGCCGGGCCCTCAGCGAACAGACACCTCACCCGGCCCCTCGAGCGCGGCCCCCACCACCTCCCGCCGCCGTCGGAAGTGGCTGGGAGCGCTGCTGTTGCTCCTGCTACTCGTGGCCGCCGTCTATGGGGCCGGCAACTGGGCGCTGGACAACTCCTATTACGTCGGCGTCGACGAATTGGATCGCGTCACGATCTACCAGGGCATCCCCGAGCGCATCGCAGGTCTCACCCTGGCGGAGCCAGTCGAGCCCTCGGCTCTGTCGCTCGAGGACCTGCCCGATTCGCGCCATGCGCTGCTGCGGCAAGGGATGAAGGTCGAGTCCCTGGACGAGGCCCAGAGCACAGTCTCGAACCTCTCAGACCTGGCCCGCGAGTTCCAGAATCAGAGAGCGAAGGGGGACTCGAAGGCATGATGCAGGCCACGGCCCGCCGCAACTCCGAGCTGTCCCTGCTGATCCTCGCCCTGATCCTCGGGGTCGGGGCTCTGGCGCTGGTGGTCCTGGCGCGCGACGCCGACATCCTCGCCACCGCGGCCCCCCTGATGGTGACCCTGACCGCCGCCTACGCCGCCGCCCACATCGGCGTGCGCAAGCTGGCCCCTTCGAGCGACCACCTCCTGCTCCCGTTGACCGCCTTGCTCAACGGGCTCGGGCTGGCCGCCGTCTACCGGCTCGATCCCTCCGACTACGGTCCCACGCAGGCCACTTGGACGGTGGTGGGCGTGGTCGTGTTCATCGCCACCCTCGTTGTCGTGCGTGACTACCGAGTGTTGGCCCGCTACAAATACATCCTCGGCTTTACGGGAATTCTGCTTCTGCTGCTGCCCGCTACTCCCTTGGGCACGGAGATCAACGGGGCGAGGCTGTGGCTGCGGGTGGGCTCGTTCTCGTTCCAACCCGGCGAGCTCGCCAAGATCTGCTTGGTGATCTTCTTCGCCGCCTACCTCGCGGAGCGCAAAGAGCTGCTCGCCATTGCCTCGCGCCGCATCTGGAGGATCCACTTCCCCGACATCAAGCACTTCGGCCCCCTGTTGGTCATGTGGCTCCTGTCTCTAGCAGTGATGTTCTTCGAGAAGGACCTCGGCTCGAGTCTGCTGTTCTTCTCGATCTTCTTAGTGATGCTCTACATCGCCACCGCCAGAGTGGCCTACATGCTGGTGGGGCTGCTGGTGTTCGCGGCCGGCGCCTACGTCGGCTACGCCACCTTCAGTCACGTGCAGCTCCGAGTGGCGGTGTGGCTCGACGTCTTCAACCCCAAGCTGATTTCCGACGAGGGCTACCAGCTCGCCCAATCCCTGTTCGCGCTGGCGACCGGAGGACTGTTCGGAACGGGCCTCGGACAGGGCCGGCCTGATCTCATCCCGGCGGCCCACACCGACTTCGTGTTCGCGGTCATCGGCGAAGAACTCGGCCTGCTGGGGACGGCGGCGGTCGTGGTGTGCTTCATGTTCCTGGTGGGCCGGGGCCTGCGGATCGCGCTCGGCGCCCGCTCCGACTTCGGCCAGCTCCTGGCAGCGGGGCTGATCGTCAGCTTCGGTGTTCAGACGATCATCATCCTCGCCGGAGTCATTCGTCTGCTGCCTCTGACCGGCATCACGCTCCCGTTCATGTCCTATGGAGGCTCGAGCCTGTTGTCGAACTTCATCCTGATGGCGCTGCTGGCGCGCGTGAGCCACCAGAACACGAGCGAGCCCGACCCCGCCCTCACGGGCGAGATCCTCATCGGGGGACGCCGGTGATGCAGGCTCAGATCCGGCGCGTGGCGTGGGGCTTGGTGGCCGCCTTCCTGCTCGTGTTCGCCCAGCTCAACTACGTCCAGATCTTCGCCGCAGAGGACATTGCCTCCAACGACTCCAACATCCGCTCGCTCCTGGCGGAGTACGCGATCAAGCGCGGCGACATCGAAACACTCGACTTCGAGACCGTGGCGCGCAGCCGTAGGACGCAGGACCGCTTCCAGTACCTCCGGACCTACCCGGGCGGCGAGCTCTACGGTCACATCACCGGCTACTACTCACTCATCTACGGGAGCGACCGGATCGAGGCAACCTACTCGGAGCAGCTCTTGGGAGAGAGCGGAGTGATCTCGATGCAAGACATCCAGGACAGCTTCTTGAGCTCCGGCGAGCGCGGCGACGATGTGAGGCTCACCGTCCACTCCCAGCTTCAGCAGGTGGCGGCGGAGGCGTTGGGCGGCCAGGAAGGTTCGGTCGTGGCCCTGGACCCCAGCTCCGGAGAGGTCCGGGCGATGTACTCGAATCCCACTTACGATCCCGGCCCCCTGGCCACGCACGACACCGACGAGATCCGCTCCTACCGGCGTTCGCTACAGCCGAACTCGCCCGACAGCCCACTTTTGAGCAAGGCGACCTCGAGGAGCTTTCCTCCAGGATCGACGTTCAAGGTCGTGACCGCGGCGGCCGCACTGGAGTCGGGGCGTTTCAGTCCGACGTCGACCTTTCCCGACCCCGAGGCGCTCGATCTGCCCCTGACCGACAACACTCTGAACAACTTCACTAACACCTCCTGTACGGGCACGGGCTCCATCGATCTCTTCACTGCGCTGGTGCAGTCTTGCGACACGACCTTCGCGATTCTCGGGCTACGACTGCCCGAGGAGCTCCGCCGGACGGCCGGGGCCCTGGGCTTCAACGAGCCTCTGCCCTTCGACGTGGGGACCGCGGCCTCAACCTTCCCCGACGTCCCCGACGACCAGGAGCCGCTGCGAGCGTTCGCCGGCATCGGCCAGGGCGATGTCGCCGCCACGCCCTTGCAGATGGCCGTGGTGGCCGCGACCGTTGCCAACGGAGGCCAGGTGCCTCGCCCTCAGCTCGTGCGCGAGGTCAGAGATCCATCCGGCTCGGTGATCGAGCAGCAGCGATCGGCCCCGCTGGGCCGGGCGTTCTCCGCCGCCACCGCGCAGGTGCTCACCCGCATGATGACCTCGGTGGTGACGGAGGGAACCGGAACCGCAGCCCAGATTGACGGCGTCGAAGTGGCAGGGAAGACGGGAACGGCCCAGACCGTCGAGGGGGCCGCGCCACACGCCTGGTTCATCTGCTTCGCCCCGGCGGGTAACCCGCGGATTGCGGTCGCGGTCCTTGTCGAGAACGGCGGCGAGCTGGGTTCCGAGGCCACCGGAGGCGCGGTCGCTGCGCCCATAGCGAAGGCCGTCATCGAAGCAGACCGAAGGATCAGGCAATGGTAGAGGCGCAAAAGCTCATCGATCGCTATCGGCTCGAGCAGCGGCTGGCGGCCGGGGGCATGGGAACCGTGTATGAGGCCACCGACGAGCGGCTCAATCGGCGGGTGGCGGTCAAGCTCCTCAAGGAGGAGCTCGTCGACGATCCCCGCTTCGTCGAGCGCTTCCGGCGCGAGGCGCGTGCGGTCGCCGGGCTCAGTCATCCCAACATCGCGAGCGTCTTCGACTTCGGCGCCGACGACGGCCGCGATTTCATCGTCATGGAGCTGATCGAGGGCCGAGACCTAGCCGAGCTGCTCCGCTCCGGTCCTCTGGAACCGAGCAGAGCCGCCGCCATCGCGGCCCAGAGCTGTGATGCGCTTGCTCACGCCCACGCCGCCGGCATCGTCCATCGTGACGTCAAGCCGGGAAACATCATCGTCTCCGACAACGACCGGGTGAAAGTGACCGACTTCGGCATCGCCAGGGCGATCGGCGAGACGACCCTGACCGCCACCGGCTCGGTGCTCGGCACCGCCCACTACCTGGCGCCCGAGCAGGCCTCCGGGGAGAGCGTGGGGCCCGCCGCCGACCAGTACGCCATGGGAGTGGTGCTCTTCGAGATGCTCACCGGCAAGGTCCCGTTCTCCGGCACCTCCCCCATCGGCATCGCCATGCGCCACGTCTACGATGAGATCCCGGCTCCCTCGAGCATCGTGCCGGAGGTCCCTGCGACCCTCGACGAAACCACCGCAAGGGCCACGGCCAAGGACCCCTCTGAGCGCTATCCGGATATCTCCGCTATGGCCTCTGCCCTGCGCGGTGGCTCCCCCACCGGGCCGCTCGCTGCGGGAGCGGGCGTAGCCGCCGCCGGCGGCGCCGCAACCGCCCCCCTGGCAGACCCCTCGGGCACGCGAGTCATGCGCCCGCACAGCGGATGGAGCCCTCGCCGAGCCGGGCGCGGCGCGCTCGCCGCCCTCGTCATCCTGGCGTTGCTGGTCCTGGGACTGGTGGCGGGCCGCCTGCTCTCGGCGCCCACAGAGAGCTCCCCACAGGACGGTCGACCTCGTGACCGCAAGCAGGGCCAGGCCGCCGCCAAGCCGTCGCCGACTCCCTCACCGAGCGACACTGCGACGCCCTTCGCGCTGCCGAACGTGGTGGGCTTGGACTACGAGAGCGCGGACCAGATCCTCTCGGATGCGGGACTGGTCCCGGAGAGAGTCGATGACCCGGAGGCAGAGGGGGCGCCCGAGGAGGTGGTCGACACCAATCCCGACCCCCGCGTGGAGGTGAGCCCCGGCGATTCGATCGAGGTCGTCGTCGCTGTGCCTGGACCTCCCGAGGAAAACCCAGGCACCGGCAACGGTAATGGCAAGGGCAAGGGCAAGAAGAACCACAACAACGGGGACGAGGGCGGCGATTGAGCCCTGCCAAAGAGATCTACGGCGGGCGCTACGAGGTGCTGGGGCGGGCGGGGGC
>DASRPA010000255.1:0-12747 GCA_035646635.1 Actinomycetota bacterium
GAGAACGGGACAGGACATTGCGAGTCCCGTCACTGTGACTGGCTTTGCCAATGTGTTCGAGGCGAACGTCAACATCAGAATCCTCGACGCTGAGGGAAACATCCTCAAGGAGACCTTCACGACTGCGTCCTGCGGCACCGGATGCTGGGGTGACTTCTCGGAAAAGCTTGCCTTCGAGGTCCCGGAGCGCCGGCCGGGACGCGTGGAGGTGCTGACCTACTCTCCCGAAGATGGCTCAGAGCAGGATCTCGTGTCGATCCCAGTCGTCCTCAGCCCCTAAGAGTTACTTCATGGCCGTACCGAGATCGTTCGTGCGTCGCTTCAGGACCCCGGGAGGAAGGCAGGGCCCAGCCTCCTGATGACGCAGCTCGCCCACGCGCCGGGTGCGCGAGCCGAGCATCAAAGTAAGGTCTGCATCGAGGGGGCTGGGCAATGGCCGTTCAGGCGCGGGAGACCCTTTTTCCCGCCCTGGATGCTGACGTTACTTCCCCCGCAGGAGCCCAACTAGGCTCGGCGGGTCGGGTCCAAAAAGCGGTCGAACGCTGCCCCCGTCGCCGCGGCCTGGATGAACTTCTCTCCGATGTCGATGACCCAGTCCCGGCCCGACCAGGTTGACGGCTGGTAGAGACCAAGCGCCGTGTTCAGCATGACGTCGCCGGTGTACACGGCGCCGAACACGACGGCGACCGCTCGCTTCCCACGCATGCCGCCAGCCGCCGCGAGGCCGTATGCAGAGCCCCACATCGTGCCCAGCAGAAAGTGCGTCGCGTAGTTCAGGCGACGCCGGCCCTGGTCAGTCTGGGGGTGAATGGGTAGGACTCGCTCGACGAAGTCCGCCGGCGCGTAGCTATCGTCGCGCCCGGTGAGCGGCATCTCCACGAGTTTCTGGGAGGCGGTCATTACCGCGGTCCCGCCAATCCGGCGAGCACGCCCGCACCTACCATGGCCGCTGTCGAGGGTCGTTTGGTCGTCATGGCGGAAAGACTACCCGTCTGCGAGTCGGTATAACATCCGGATTCCGATGGCCCCCGACTTGCCGAGTGGTGCTGAGATGATCATATAGACCATCCTGCCACCACTCGGCGAAGAACCGCCGCTCAGCGCTCGCGCGGCCTCGCCACCAGCCTGTAGCCGACGTTTCGGATCGTCTCGATCAGGGTCTCGTGCTCGGGGCCGAGCTTGGCCCTCAGCCTGCGCACGTGGACGTCGACCGTCCGGGTCCCTCCGAAGTAGTCGTAGCCCCACACCTCCTGCAGCAGCAGCCCTCGGTCGCAGACACGGCCCGCCCTCTGGGCCAGGAACTTCAGCAATTCGAACTCCTTGTAGGTGAGGTCGAGCGGCCGGTTTCTGAGATGGACCTGATAGTTGTCGGGATTGACCACTAGGTCGCCGACCTTCAGCAGCGGCGCCTGCTCTCCCACCCCGACTCGGCGAGCCGCCATGGCGAAGCGAGCCGAGATCTCGGCGCTCGAGGAACGGCCGAACAGGAAGTCGTCTACCCCGGACTCGAAGCGGAAGGTTGCCACCGTAGCTTCGCTCAGCACGGCTAGGAGCGGGGGCAGGGAAGTGCTCCACTCGAGCGTCAGGCGCCGGGCGGCCTCTTCTGCTGGGGCCACTTCCTCGAGGGCGTCGAGCAGCATGATGTCGGGAGAAAGAGCGCTCAACTCCAGAGGAGTCGAGTCCTTTAGTGAAGCCATGAGCACCTCGAAAGGTGCCAGTGGAAACGCCGGCAGGAGGTCTCTGACGTCGCCCACTCGATCCGACAGCAGCACCACAGTCCATCTCATCATGAGAGCTCTCGCCACCGATTCGTGATCGGAAGCCGCCGATCCCGCCCGAACGCCTTGGTCGTGACCTTGGGGCCGGGAGGCGCTTGACGCCGCTTGTACTCGGAGCGGTCTACCAGCGTGATGATCTCTGAGGCGAGGACCGCGTCTATTCCCACAGCAACGAGGTCCGAGACTCCTTCGTCCCGTTCGATATAGGCCTGCAGGATGGGATCGAGGACCTCGTAGGCAGGGAGGGAGTCCGTGTCCTTCTGGTCGGGGCGCAACTCAGCCGAAGGCGGTTTCGTGAGGATGTTGTCGGGGATGACCTTCGAGGAGCTGTTACGCAAGCGAGCAAGCTCGTAGACCTCCGTCTTATAGACGTCCTTTAGCAGAGCAAAGGCCCCCACCATGTCCCCGTACAGGGTCGCGTAGCCGCACGCCATCTCCGACTTGTTCCCGGTCGCCAGCACCAGGTGCCCGTATCGGTTGGATACGAACATCAGCAGCATGCCTCGTATGCGGGCCTGGAGGTTCTCTTCGGCGAGGCCCTCATCTTCAGATTTGAGGGTCGCATACGCCTCTCTTGTAAAGCTGCGGTATATCTCCGCAATGGGTATCTCCAAGAGCTCGACCTCAAGCCGCTGTGCCAAGTCGCGCGCATCGTCCAGAGAATGGGTCGTGGAGTGCTCCGAAGGCAGCGCGATCGTTAGCACGTTCTCGGCTCCCAGTGCGTCGGCCGCGATGGTGGCGGTGAGAGCCGAGTCGAGACCGCCCGAGAGCCCGATGACGACCTTGCTGAAGCCGTTCTTTCGCACGTAGTCGGCAAGCCCGAGCTTCAACGCCTCATAGATCTCCTGAATTTGCGTCAACTCGGGCTCGATAGGAGCCTCCGCCGAGTCTTCTCCGTCGCTTCGGAGCTCGAGCGCGATTCGATTCGCGGGGGCGTCGCGCAATGCCTGCACCGGCCCGATAGGGACGTCGACGACCTCGAAGGCCTCTGCGAACTGCGGCAGCCTCGCGAGAACCTTGCCGGTCGCTGAGACGACCGTGGAGCCTCCGTCGAACACGAGCTCGTCCTGGCCCCCGACCAAGTTGACGTAGACGATCGAAACACCGTGACGCTGGGAGTGTTCCCTGAGCATTTCGTTCCTGAGATCAACCTTCCCTTTGTGGAACACAGATGCGTTGATGTGAGCTATGATTTGGGCGCCGGCGTTTGCAAGGGCCGCAATGGGGCCTGTAGTCGACCATGCGTCTTCACACACGCAGACACCAATCGTTGTTGCGGGGGTATCGATCAACAGCACGGACGTCCCGGACGTAAAATAGCGGCGCTCGTCGAAGACACCGTAGTTGGGCAGCAGCTGCTTGTGGTAGACGGCCTGGACACGGCCGCCATGGCACACAGCCGCCGCATTGTAGAGGCCTTCCGGGCCGGAGTCCGCGAAGCCGATGATAGCGGTCACATCCGAGGCCTTGGCGGCAAAATCCTCGAGCGCACGCCGAGTCGCCTTCAGAAAGGAAGACTTCAAGAGGAGGTCCTCGGGCGGATATCCGGTGATCGCGAGCTCGGGCGCCACGAGTATCTGAGCTTTCGACTCGGCGGCCCGGGAGGCGGCTTCGAGTAAGCGCGCCAGGTTGCCGTCGATGTCGCCGACGACTTGGTTGAGCTGGGCCAGAGCAAAGCGAACCATGCACCCAGATTAGTCCCCCCGCGCCCCTCCCGACCAGCCCCAGTAACAGCCGTTCTGGGCCGCCGTAGATTTCTCCGTAACCTGCTCGAAACACACCGGGCGTAGGCTCGAAACCCTATGGAGCCGCAGCAGGAGTATGTCCTTCGGACCGTCGAAGAGCGGGGCATTCGGTTGGTATGGCTGTGGTTTACCGACGTGCTCGGCTTTCTGAAGAGCTTCGCAGTAACCTCGGAGGAGCTCGAAGAGGCGTTTGACGAGGGCATCGGGTTCGATGGGTCTGCGATCGAAGGCTTCGCCCGAGTTCAAGAATCGGACATGCTGGCGCGCCCCGACGCCGGCACATTTCAGATCATGCCCGTCGAGGAAGGGCGCTCCGACGGCGGCGTAGCCCGCGTCTTTTGCGACATCTACACCCCCGACGGGAGGCCGTTTTGGGGCGACCCTCGCTACGTGTTGCGGAGAAATCTCGAAAAGGCCAGTGAGCTCGGCTTTACCTTCTACGTCCATCCCGAGATGGAGTTCTTTCTGTTCAAGGACATCGAGGATCCCACACCTCTCGATGCCGGCGGCTACTTCGACCTCACTCCGCTCGACGTCACGCAGGACTTGCGACGGGAAATGGTGAACGTCTTGGAACACATGGGTATCCCCGTCGAGTTTGCCCATCACGAGGTGGCCCCCTCGCAGCACGAAATCGACTTGCGAATGGCGGATGCACTGACCATGGCGGACTCGGTCATGACCTACCGGCTAATCGTTAAGGAGATGGCGGCCCGTAAGGGCCTCTACGCGACATTCATGCCCAAACCGCTAACGGATCTGCCCGGCTCGGGCATGCACACACATCTGTCCTTGTTCGAGGGGGACCAGAACGCATTTCATGATTCCTCGGACGAGTACCACCTCTCCAAAGCGGCAAAGGCGTTCATCGCAGGACTCTTGACACACGCCGGCGAGATCACCGCAGTGACCAACCAGTGGGTCAACTCCTACAAGCGGCTTGTTACGGGGCGCGGCTACCCCGTGCCTGAAGCCCCCGCTTTCGTGTGCTGGGGAAGGCACAACCGCTCGGCGCTCATACGAGTGCCGATGTACAAGCCGAAAAAGGAGCAGTCGACGCGCATCGAGATCCGTTCACCCGATCCGGCATGCAACCCGTATCTCGCATTCTCGGTCATTCTTGCCGCCGGCCTGCGCGGCGTCGCAGACGGATACGAGCTCCCAGCCGAAGCCACCGATAACATTTATGAGATGTCGGACAGCGAACGGCGAGCGGCGCGGATCAGTCAGCTACCCGCGGACCTCAACCAAGCGCTGCTTGCAATGGAGGGATCCGAGCTCGTCGCCGAAGCGCTCGGCGAGCAGGTGTTCGAGTATTTGCTGCGGAACAAGCGCGAGGAGTGGGATCAGTACAAGACCTACGTCTCGCCCTACGAACGAAAGCGCTACCTGCCGGTGCTCTAAGGGGCGGGCCGGCAACGAGACCACTGGGGGCTATTCGGTAATCACCACCGGCATGCGGGTGCCCCCCACCCAACGCGACCCCCAATAGGAGTCCCCTAACGACTGAGGCCTGACTCCACTAGAAGAAGTTGCGGAGATGAAACGGCCATGTCCGACGTAGACGCCTGTGTGTCCGACGAGCGCGCTGGTTGTCCGGTGGAACACGAGGTCGCCGACTCTGAGGTTCTGCCGCTTCCAGATGCGCTTGAAGCGTGCTTCTTTGCCGAGCAGAAACTGTCCTAGCGCGCTATGTGGAAGGCTGCCTCCATGACGGCCGAAAACCCATCTTGTGAAGCCGGAGCAATCGAACCCCGAGGGCGAGCTGCCTCCGTAGACGTAGGGAGTTCCCACCTCGGACCGAGCGCGCTTTCTCAGATGTTTCCGCTCTTTGCGACTGTTGGAAGGGGAGTGCGCGCTCGCAGGTGTGGCTGCGAACACCAGCGCCGTCACCAACGCAGCGGATGCGACCACTGTCAGGCGCCGTGGAATTACCCCATATGGCACAAAGCTGCTCATTGTCACCTCCATGCTTGTGAGAACTCAGCAGCCGAACCGCGCGGCCGCGTCTTACGCCTGAGTCCTCTTCGGCAACTGCACCTCGCAGGGCGGAGCGGCCTGTTGCCGATCGTGAGCTTGAAGCGAAGCCATCGCCCTGCCGGCAAGCGCCCGGGCGAGCTTCGCGCATGGTATGCGAACCTATAGGCACACCCCCTAGGGAGGGCAATGGCTCCAGTAACGAACGATCTGGCCCATGATTTGTGTCTCGACCACAACGTCGCCCTTTAGGGTCAAGACGATGGTCCTGGAAGAAGATGTCCGTGCGCGTGAGACGGCCGTGAGAACGGCGAGTCGGAGTTTGACTGCTCTTCTCGATTCCCATCCTCGAGCCCGCGACTTCTTGGGTGGCGGACGGCACCCAGACCGTGACGCGCTGTCTCAGATCTTGGCCGCCTACGAGGGCGGCGGGATGGAACTCGTGCGAGCAGAGCGACGCCTCCTCCTCCTCGGTATTGCAGGCGCAGACCTGGCCGGCGAGCTGCAGCTCGAGGAGGTGGGGTCGGCACTGGCAGATCTCGCCGATGCTTGTATCGCAGCGGCTCTGCTCGAAGGTCGGGCTCCTGCTTCGCTGGGTGTGATTGCGATGGGCAAGCTCGGGGCGCGTGAGCTCAACTACGTGTCGGACATAGACGTGATGTTCGTCTCAGAAGATGATCCACAGGAGGCGGTGAGCGCGGCGACGAGGACCATCGGGGCTTTGAGCGCGGTGACTCCCCCAGGAAGAGCCTATTTGGTGGACGCGAATTTGCGGCCCGAAGGGCGCAACGGTGCGCTGGCTCGAACGCTGGAAAGCTATCTCGAGTACTACCATCGCTGGGCACAGCCGTGGGAGTTTCAAGCCCTAATCAAGGCCCGCGCTGCGGGGGGTAATCATGCCGTGGGGCAGGCGCTCGTGGACGAGACGCGCACCTTGGTTTACCCGCCTAGCATTCCGACGGAGAGGATCGCGGCGGTTCGCTCCATCAAAGAGCGAGTCGAGAGTCAAGCTCGGCGTGCGCGCGCCCGAGGAGCAAGTTCCCATCCTTCTGACGTAAAGCTCGCCGACGTAAAATTGGGATGGGGAGGCATCCGGGATATCGAGTTCTCTGTGCAGCTTCTGCAACTCGTTCACGGTGGCCTCGACGAGTCGGTCCGTTGTGCCGCAACCCTCGACGCAGCGCGCGCCCTGGCGGCCGGTGGGTACTTGGCCGAAGAGGACGAGGCAGGTCTCTCGGTCGCTTATCGGTGGCTCAGGGCGGTCGAGCACCGGCTGCAGCTGAGGAACGAACGAAGAGTCGTGCGACTGCCTCAAAAGGAGATGGACAAAGCGATCCTGGCTCATGCCATGGGATATGAGGATTCACCCACGTCGTGGGCCTATGAGCGTTTCGAAGCGGCTCACCACAGGGTTCTACTGGATGTGCGCAGCCGTTTCGAGAAGCTGTTTTACCGACCGATGATCGAGTCACTGTCGGAGCCCGGCGCCGGACGATTGTCTCCCGCAGCTCTGAGCGAGCGGCTGCGCCTGTTGGGCTTTCGCGATACGAAGCGGGCGGCCCAGACGTTGCACGGGCTGGTGTCGGGGACTTCCCGCAAGGCCAGGCTTTTCCGGGTTCTGGCTCCTCCGTTCATGCGCTCGCTGGCATCGACGCCGTTGCCGGACGTGGGGTTGCTTTCCTTCCTGAGCCTCGGAGATGCGCTGGGGGAGCGTCTCGATGTACTGGGAGCTCTGCGCGACAACCCTCCCGGCCTGCACCTGCTGGCTCATGTTCTAGGGACCGGGCGTGTCGCAGGGGACATGCTTTCTCATGTTCCGGAGCAGCTCGCGCTGATCGCCGACCACAAGATAACCTTCCCTCAAGGAGGTAGGGAGCGGCTCATCAAGGAAGCGGTAGCGTCACTGAGTTGGAGGGAGCCGGAACGGCGTTGGGACGGACTCAGGCGCTACAAGCGCCGGCGGCTACTGGAGGTCATGGTCGCCGACATCATCGGAGAAGCGGATGCCCGCACCACCGGTACTGCTCTTACAGAGCTGGCCGAAGCCTGCATCGCGGCTGCGCTTTCAGATGAGCGGCCCCCGTTCGCTGTTATTGCCATGGGAAAGCTCGGGGGCCGTGAGCTTGGCTACTCCTCCGACATCGACGTGATGTTCGTACACGACGGCGACTCTCAGGAGGCGGAGAGCCTCGCCGAGAGGCTGCTCGCGACACTCGGGGAGGTGACGGCAGAGGGCCGCGTCTTTGTCGTCGATGCGGGGCTACGACCAGAGGGCAAAGTGGGTCCGCTGACTCGTTCTGTTGCTTCCTACGAGAAGTACTACGAGCGCTGGGCCAAGCCGTGGGAGTACCTGGCTTTGGTTAAGGCGCGCTATGCGGCCGGCGATCGGGAGCTGGCAGAGAGTCTGCTGCGATTAATTCCGGCCTACGCTTTTCCTCCGCGGCTCGAGGATCGCTCGATCGATGAGATTCGCCATCTCAAGGCTCGCATGGAACGAGAACGAATCCCGAGGGGAACGAGTGCGAGGCTAAACCTCAAGTTCGGGCCCGGCGGAATGACCGACGTGGAGTTTGCATGCCAGATCATCCAGATCACCCACGGCCATGACCATCCCGAGCTGCGTGTCACTTCCACATGGGAATCGCTGCATGCCGCGCACAACGCCCGCCTGATTTCGGAGGAGTCGGCTCGCCGTCTGCAAGAGACCTACGAGTTCCTCTACGGTTTGCGGAACCGAATGTTTTTGATGAGTGGGCACAACCGCGACACTCTGCCCACAAAGCCTGAGGAGCTAGAGGCTCTCGGAGTGGCGATGGGGTTCAAGGACCAGCCTCGTCAGCGCCTCGAGGAGCACTACCTAAGGCTGACGCGCCGGGCCCGCAAGGTGGCCGAGCCGCTCATCTACGGCTAACCTCATCGCCGAGTGGTGGATAAAGGTCATTGGGTAACCACTCACCACCACTCGGCTCGAGATTCTAATCGTAGTAGTGGTAGATGATTGCCTCTGACCTGCCCAAACACCGTTTATTTCGGCCCGTCTGACACACTTCTGACACACGAGCTCGAGAATGCGGCGTCAATGGCACGCCGGGTGTGGTCTTCACTCGACGGCATCAGGTGCGTGTAGACCCGCAAGGTGAAGCCTGGATCGGATTGCCCCAAGTAGTCGCTCACGGCCCGGATGCTCTCGCCCGCGTCGAGCAGGACGGAGGCGAAGTAGTGCCGGAGGCGTACATCCCATTCTCTCGCGTCGGCTCGATGCCCGCTTACACGAGCGTCGGCTTCCATACCCCCGGATTGAAGTAGGTCCGAGCAATCGGCTTGCGCTCGCGGCTCGTGAAGAACAGGCCGCCATCGCCCGACCCGTACTCCCGCAGCTGTTCAGAGAGCGCCACCGCGACGACTTCCGCCAGCGGCACCTCGCGCGTCTTGGCCCGCTTGGGTGGGGCTGGCGTGAGCTTGCCGCCAATGAGTTTTATCTGCTGGCGAACGTTCAGTCGGCGTCCGAGGAAGTCAACATCCTCAACCCGGAGCCCGAACGCCTCACCCTGCCGAAGCCACTACGCCGATGGCCCGATACCGCATCGGGAGGGCGTCAATGACCGCTGCGACGGACTCATGGGACCAGGGGATGACCTTCTTCTGCGCGACGTGGGGGCTCTGACGGCGCGCGTCGCGCAGGGGTTCTTGGCGATCAAGCCATCGTCTACCGCTGCCCCGAGGATCGAGTTCACGTCTGCGAGCAGCAGGCGCACATAGCGCGGCGCGCATGTGTCCTGTCGCCCCCTAAGCCGTCCCTGCACCGTCGAGGGCCGGAGGTCGCGCAGCTCGAGCCTCCCAAGAATGGGTTAGACGTGGACCCGTAGGCGCGATGCGACCGCTTCCGTGGTCGATGGGTCGAATGTCTGGGCCTCGGGCCACTGGGCGGCGAAGGTCTCGAACCTGCCCCGGCCGGCGCGTGGGTCGATGTAGCCGCCCCGGCTCTTGGCATGCTCAATCTCCACCAGGAAGCGCTGAGCATCGACCTTGCCCTTGAACGTCGGTGTCGAGAGCGTGGCTCTATCGCCAGCCGCTCATCCGCGCCGGGATCGATCGCCTCCCGTTGACCAATCACGATCCCCACGTCCAACGGTGCCCATGGCACAACGGGGATCCGACGAATCGCAGCACCGGCGCATCGAGGCGCTGCTTGAGGACAACAGGTCCCTCCGCAACGAATGCCGGAAACTCCGCGAGCAGGTCGCCCGCCTGCTCGGTGAGCAGCGCATGGCCCGGAGCCGCCCTCAGGCCTGAAGGTGGGCGGGATCCGTTCGTCGACGACATGTCGTTCACGTAGACGGGCTGGTTGCTGGTGCCGTTCTTGAATCGGTGCAGATAAGGCTCAACAGCAAGATCCGGGTCATCGATCACCGCGGCTACGGACACCACTCCGCGGCGGCCTTGATCTCGATGATCTACCTCGGTTGTGGCGGAATTACCATCCAGCTGCCCACGGAAAGGTGAGGAGAACGCTTTCTCGGCCCATGTAAGGGCTTCCGCGGGGAGCCCCGAGATGTTGGCATCGACGGACTCGTTATTGTACGCCAAGGCCAGTTCCGGGCCGGCCTCCACCTGTTCAAACGAGGAGAGGGATTTGCGGGCCAGGGCACGGCTTTCGGCCCCCCGGCCCTGCCCACCATAGGTGGGCCGCCAGGCGCAGCATCGCGTTGGCCTCACCGCCCTTGTCCTCAGCCGCGCGGAACATTTGCAAGGCTTCCTTGTGCAGTACTCAAAGGCGTCCTCGTCACGACCAGCCAGGCCGACGACATTGGCGAGGGCCAACAGCATCTGCGAGCGACGAGGATCGGATGCGGACAGCCGGCTAGAAGGTAACTTTGAGCGATGAATGCACGCACCATTACCCGGCTCGCCTGGTTGCTGTGGCTGTTATGTCTCGTTTTCGGCATTCTGGCCGCCGTGATGCCAACGCGGGACTACCCCTTGGTCGCGATAGCCCTCGTTGGTCTATGGCTCGAGATGACCTCTGCGGTTGGAGCGCTGATCGCGTCGCGACGCCCACAGAACCCCATCGGCTGGATCATGCTCGCGATCGGGCTCATCCTGCTTGGTGGCTCCTTCGCCCGCCAGTACGCGACCTACGCCCTGGTTCTCCACCCTGGGTTACTGCCGATGGGTCAACCCCTCGCCTGGGTCTCGTCCTGGCTGCCCATCCCAGGCTTTGCCCTGCTCGCCCTACTGCTGCTTCTGTTTCCGACTGGACGGCTGCCGTCTCGTCGGTGGCGGTGGGTCGTTGGGGGAGGCATCGGGGGAACCGCTGTGATCGTCATCGCGACGGCGTTTAGAGCAGGCCCGATCATGGGCCTGGGGGGAGAGGTGCCCAATCCACTGGGCCTGAAAGGAGTGACGGTCCTGCTGACCCCGGTGGCAGATGCGGCTGTCGCCTTGACCGCCGCATGCGGGCTTGCTGCGATTGCGGCTCCCTTTTGGAGGATGCATCGCGCGACAGGGGACGAGCGCCAGCAAATTAAGTGGTTTGCGCTCTCGGCGGCGTTTGCAGCAATCCCTTGGGTGGCGGGCTCTCTGTTCTTCGAGTTGATCTCCAACCCGTTCCTAGACGCGTGGTTGGGATTCCTGGTCCCTGTCGCCGGGCTTTCGGCGATGCCAGTGGCAATAGGGATTGCGATCCTGCGATACCGCCTCTATGACATCGACGTCATCATCAACCGCGCCCTCGTATACGGCGCGCTGACCGCAGTGCTAGCGCTCGTATACATCGCCGGAGTTGTGGGCGTCGGCGGCGTGGTTCGTGACGTCACCGGACAGGAAGACAACAACCTCGTGGTTGCCGGCACGACCTTGAGTGTTGCCGCCATCTTTCGTCCCGCGCGCTCTCGCATTCAACGCTTCATCGATCGCCGCTTCTACCGACGCAAGTACGATGCCGCGAAAGTCATCGAGGGCTTCTCGGCTCGGCTACGCGAGCAGGTGGATCTCGAAACGTTGAACACCGAGCTGCTCGACGTCGTGAGCGAGACGATGCAGCCCGCGCATGTGTCGCTGTGGCTCATGGGCCCTGAGGCATCTTCGTAGTGCGGGGACCAAGGTGGTGGCTTCGGAACAAAACATAGAGGCGTGGGTCGCCAGGGAATCGAACCCTGAACCTACGGATTATGAGAGTTCTCTCTCAACCGTGTGGGGTGCATTTATTCGGTTCCGGTCCTTGACCTGCACTTTTCTGGGCCGCCAGGTCCGCCTTGAGATCGCGCGACTGTGACCCTGCCGGCGACAGGGCGTGCCGGTTGCGGGCGAGGCTAAAGTCTCGAGTGAGAGTTGATAGTCAACCCGTCTCGGTTCTGCCGCGCCCTGATATTCTGCCGTGCCCTGATAATTCTGCCGCGCCCTGATAATTCTGCCGCGCCGCACGCGGTGGAGCGCTTCGCCCTCCGAAGCAGTCTCCCTATGTGCGCAGGTCAGCGCGGGTCACCGAATAAGGCACCCCACAACCTCCTGGATCGGGCAAGATGATGTTGGCCAGCCGCCTTCCGGGGATCCTTCCGCCGATGTCGGCAGAGGAGTCTCTCGAAGTCACTCGCGTCTACTCGGTGGCCGGGCTTCTGGGGCGAGCCTCATGTCGCAACGCCCATTCCGCTCTCCTCACCATCACGTTTCGATGGCCGGTCTGATCGGTGGCGGTTCCGGCCTGGCACGACCCGGCGAGGCCAGCTTGGCTCACGACGGCAGTTTGTTATTTCACTCCCGGCCGGGCGTGCATTCGTAGATAACGTCGGGCTCGTTCTCTTCGTTGTCTTGGCCGAAAGCGATCGGATGGAACCCCTGTCGCTCGTAGAAACGCCTGGCCCCTTCGTTTGCGGAGGTTGTCCCGCCAGCTATATGTCACAGGCCCCCGCTAGGCTCTCCTCGAACGCACTCCTCACCCCCCGAGGACTGCCGTTCGGCGCTCGGACTGGGGCCAGCCTAGCGACGATCATGCAGGAGCGGGGGTAAAGAGAACCGTCGATAACGTCATATCCCGTAAACGGGCTCTCTAGCTGCAAAAACACATACATGTGAGTAGTAACGAGAACCTACGAAAACCCCCGAATTAGATGTCGTAGTAGAGGTAGAACTCCCACGGATGGGGGCGCAACCTGAGCTCGTCGACCTCGTGCACCCTCTTGTAGTCGATCCAATGTGAGATGACGTCGTCGGTGAACACTCCGCCTTCGAGAAGGAAGTCGTGATCGTCC
>DASRPA010000256.1:0-7800 GCA_035646635.1 Actinomycetota bacterium
GCTGACGGAGTTCGACGGCCGCCGCTGGCACCCCTCGGAGAGGGTGCCTGTGCCCGCCCGGTTCGGTCTCGACGGAGGTGGTGGGCCCGCAGCCGTCGCCGGCTCCCCCACGAGGCCACTGCAGCAGAGCTACCGGCTCACGGGACTGGAGGGCGAATACCTGCCGGCCGCGGTCACGCCCACGAGCGTGACGTTTCCCCAGGAGGCACAAGGGGACGAGGACTCGGTTCTCGTCGATCCGATGATGCATCACCTCAGGTTCGTGCGCGGGATCTCCTCCGATCTCACCTACGACGTGGAGTCGGCCGTACCGCGTGTCTCCTATCAGAAGCTGAACCAGGAGCAGGTCGCCTCTCCCCTCGCCGGCTACACCTCTGTTCCCGAGCTATCCACTGAGGTCGAGGAGCTCCGGGACTCCTGGACAAGCGGCGCAGAGACCGACTTCGAGAAGTTGGTGGCGCTGCAGGACAGCCTCAGAGGACCGGCCTTCGAGTACTCAACCGATGTCGCCGCCAGTGCTTCAAGCGACTATCTCACCCGTTTTCTCACCAGCAGCAGAACCGGGTACTGCCAGCAGTTCGCAACCGCCTTCGCCCTCCTGTCCCGCTCGCTCGGATATCCCACCCGGGTGTCGGTCGGGTTCCTGCCCGGCGACGTTCCCGACAACACGGGGACCTTCGTCGTACGCGGCACCGACGCCCACGCATGGCCCGAGGTCCTGTTCGAAGGCTACGGTTGGGTTGCGTTCGAGCCCACTCCCAGGAGCGCGGCCCCCACCCCCCTCTATACGGCCCAGCCGTTAGGAGGCGGCAACACGCCGGGCCTGGGCCTACCCGGCGGTACTCAGCAGCAACCGGTCGGAGGCGCACCCAAGCAGGCGGACAGAGCCGACGCGCTCGGCAGGGGCCTTCCGGGGACACTCCCCCCGCAGGACAGACGACCCCCAGTTTGGCGCGCCGCGTTCGCACGCGTGTCGCGGGCCTTGCTCGTGAGTGTGGTCGCCTTCCTGGTTGCGGTTCCCTTGCTGAAGGAGATTAGGGTCAGGCGCCGCTACGCCCGGGCACATTCGCCCACCGGCAAGGTCGTAGCGGCCTTCGAACACGTGGCCGACGAGGCCGCCGAGCTGCTCACGCTGTCGCGGCGCACGTCCGAGTCGGCGACGTCGTACGCGCACCGGCTCCTGAAAGCTCGCCGTGCGCCCGCCGAGGTAGCGACCCTGGCGAGCCTTTACGAGAGGGCGCGTTACAGCCCCACCGGCGCCTCCGAGCAGGACGCACTGCAGAGCAGGCGGCTGGCCGGAGGCTTGAGGGCGCGCCTGTGGAGTCAGGCAAGCTGGAAAGAACGAGCTCGGCGTCTGTTCGCGCCGCCCCCACTCCGCTCTTGAGGCGTAAACCTCGCCGAGTGGTGCTCAGATGACCACCAGCAGCCCGTCCCGCCACCACTCGGAAGGCGCGGTCCTCCTGATGAAAGCTAGCAGGCAGCTCAGAAGCGGCGTCGCCCGTGGGCTTCAAGCTCCTGGCCGAGGTCCGTTTCCACCTGTTTCAGAGCGGTGACGAACTCCTCGCGGTCGTAGAGGAACTGCGACACGCCGCGATCGACGCTGCGAGCGATGTCGTCGATGGCCACGAAGAACGCCATCTGCCCTTGCTTTAGAGCATCGATGATCTCTCCCTCGGTACGGCAGACCTGGAAGATGCTCAGCCCATCGGTCACCAGCTTGACCTCCGAGAGATGCTCGTCCAAGCCCGCCCGCTTGCGCAGATAGGTGATCGCCCGGCGCACGCGCTGAAGGCTCATGCCTCCTTCGAGCAGAGAGCGAATGACCCGCAGGACGACGAGATCACGAAAGGCGTAGAGCCTTCTTACCCCGGGCCTTCCTCCGGTCGCCTGAACACTGGGGGTGACGAGATCAATGCGATCCCAGTACCTCAGCTGGTGAGCCGTACAACCTGTAAAGCGTGATGCCTGTTCAGCAGAGAAACCCTCCATATGCGCGCGCGCACCTCCGGTCTCGAGCCGACCCCGAACACAGACCTTTAAAGGCAAAGACCCCTAAGAAAAGTGAAACGGCCCCTACATGTCCCATCCCTATGTATGCCCCCGTTGCCAGCGGCAGACACTGGAACATAGCGCGTCGCTCGACGCGCGAGCAAGGAAAAGGGCGGGGGACGCGAAAGTTTTCTGTTTTAAGTGTTCTTGTAGCGGTCGCGCAACCGCTCTTGGAAGCGGTCGACCACACCCTGCATGCGCTCGCGGCTCCCCCGTTTGGAGTCCTCCCCACCCGCCCCTCGCAGCGCATCGGTGGCAGAACCCGCCAGCAGCACGATCCCAGCCACCATGAGAGAGAACGCGGCGACGCCGGCGATCACCCAGCGCGCAAGAAAAAACGGGACCAGGGCTGCCAGCCCCGCAACGAGGCACAGAAGGCCCGCGCGCAACCGTCCGAAGCGGTCGAGGAAGTGAGCGGCCCTGCGATTCGGGGCACGCCCAAAGCGCGGGTCCTCGTCGTAGAGGCCCTTCTCGATCTGCTCGAGGATGCGCTGCTCGTCTTCTGACAGAGGCACGGTAGGTCAATTATAGGAAGCCTCGGAGTTCTGTGTCCTCGGTTCGACCAGATTAGGGGGCGGCGGGCTCGGGAACTTAGTCGAGCAGGGTGGCCGGGCGCACGGCTTCGGGCCCGAAGCGACCCCGCAGCGCATCGACCGCCCCCGATGCAAGTCGCAGCCGGTTGGAGGGATCGCCGAAGAGTGAGGTCTGGCGCACCGGGGCCCCGACCGAGAGCGTCGTCAGCGAGACCCCCAGGAGGCGGATGCGGAAGCGCTCGGGGGCGAGCTTCTCGAACAGGGCACGGACGACCTCGTGTATCTCCGCCGCAGTGTCGACCTCTTCTACAAGCGTGCGAGAGCGGGTGAGCGTCTGGAAGTTGGACCACCTCAGCTTGAGAGTCACGGTGCGACCGCACAAGCCCTTGTCCCGCAGGCGAGAGGCGGTCCTATCCGAGAGCCGCAACAGCTCGCGCAGGACATCCTCTGTGCAATCGAGATCTGCTTCGAAGGTCTCTTCGGAGCCGACCGACTTGGCCGGCTCGGAGACAACCACGGCCCGGTCGTCGCGGCCGAGGGCGAGGGCGTGGAGATGGGCGCCGAGCGCATCGCCCACGGCTCGCTCGAGCGTGCGCCGGGAGATCGAGGCGACATCCCCGACGGTTCTGAGCCCGAGGCGGTGCAGGGTTTCGGCGGTGCGCCCCCCCACTCCCCACAATGCGGTGACCGGCAGGGGATGGAGCCACTCGGTGACTCCGTCCGAGGGAACCAAGAGCAGCCCGGCGGGCTTTGATTGGGTGGAGGCCAGCTTGGCCAAGAACTTGTTCGTGGCGATCCCCACAGAGCAGCTCAGGCCCAGCTCTGCGATCCGCTCCTTGATCAGGCGACCTATCTGCACAGGGGGGCCGAACAGCTTGACCGCACCGGCCACGTCGAGGAACGCCTCGTCCAAAGACAGCGGCTCCACCAGTGGCGTGATGCTCGAGAACACCACCCGGATGCGCTCGGAATAGTCGCTGTAGGCGTGAAAGTCGTTGGGCAGGAAGACGCCGTGAGGGCACAGGCGGCGGGCGGTGATCAGGGGCATCGCCGCGCCCACTCCGAAGGAGCGCGCCTCGTAGGAAGCCGAGGTCACCACCCCGCGGCCCCCGCCTACCCCGGTCGCTCCCGCTCCACCTGCTCCAGTCGCTCCCGCTCCACCTGCTCCAGTCGCTCCCGCTCCGCCGCCGACGATGACCGGCTGGCCCCTCAACGAGGGGTCCTTGACGGTCTCGACGGAAGCGTAGAACGCGTCCATGTCGACGTGCAGGATCGTTGCGAGCTCTGTCACGGAGCCATTCTCACAGCCACGCCTGCCGAGTGGTGGTCGAATGCTCTATATGGTCTTGACCACCACTCGGCGAGCTCGGGAGGAATGGAAGGCCAGATCAGCGGCCCGCCGATCCGACGCTTGCGTGCCACAGCTTGGGCCCATCTTGGCGGGCCGCGGCCCCCAGCGCGGCCGCTCCCTGGCGCCGCCGCTGGCGGCCCAGCGCGGTCGCCAGTGAGTGCCCCCGGGCGCGGTCCGAGGCGAGCTCTGCGAGATCGAAGACCTCGTGAGCGACCACCGTGATGCCGACGTTTCGAACCATCTCGTGAATGAGTGAGGCGCCGCCTCGCTTGCGCACCACCCCTTTGACCGCGAGCAGCCACGAGTGGAACACCGTCCGCGCGCAGCGCGCCTGAGCACGCTCGAACACAGTCACGTCCAGGGGGCCGGTGACGTCGTCCAGGGTGGCGAAGATGATCCTCTGCCCTGAGCGGATCGCCGGTGTCTGGGTCGACACCTTGACGCCCGCCACCCACGTCTCGGAATTGTTGCGCAGGGTCTCGAGACTGGTGGCCGGCACGCAGCCGAGCTCGTCCACAAGCGTCGCGTAGAGCTCCATGATGTGGCGCCGGGCGTCGATCCCCGTAACCTCGAGCTCGGCCTCTACTTCCTCGAGAGGCGCATAGGGGCGCAGACCTGGAAGCGACGAGCTATGTGGTTCGTCGAGCGTGAGCGTCAGTTGGCCTCCGGGGAGAGCGACAGGCTCCGAGGCGAGCTCGCCCGCCCGCCACACCAGCTCCCGCCGGGAGCGGTGGGACTCGATCGAATCAAGCGCCCCCACATGCGCCAGCGCCTCCAGCACGGGGCGCGTGATCCTGGTGCGGCGCCACAGGTCCTCGACGGAGGCGAACGGCCTCGAGGAAACGATCGCATCGATCTCTGGCTCAGAGATGCCGCGCACCTCGGACAACGACAGGCGGATGCCGCGGCGCGACCCGGCAAGCTCTGAGCGGTAGACGCCGTCGGAGCGGTTGACGTCCAGAGAAAGGATGGGGATGCCGTTGCTGCGGGCATCGGCCACGATTGCGCGGCGGGGATACATCCCGGGGTCGTGAGTGAGCACCCCGGCCAGAAACTCCGCCGGGTAACGAGCCTTGAGCCACGCCGAAAGGTAGGTGGGGAGCGCAAAGGCGGCCGCGTGCGACTTGCAGAAGCCGAACGAGGCAAAAGCGAACACCTCCTTCCACAACGCCCCGGCCTGAGCGTCGCTGAGCCCGCGTTTCATGACCCGGTCCTTGAACCAGTCCTCCATCGACGAGGCTCCGGTGCCGTTGTCGAGACCGTCGGGAAGGCCCGGAGAATCACCTTCGAGGTGGCGGCGGACGTAGTCGGCGTCGGCCAGAGAGCAGCCTGTGGCCGCTGCGATTGCTCTTATGAGCTGCTCGTGAAAGATGATCACGCCGTGGGTCTCGGCCAGGATTTCTCTCAGCGCCTCGAATACGTGAGGAGTCTCCTCGAAGCCGTGACGGCGCTCCAGAAACGGCGTCACCATGTCGGACTTCACCGGGCCGGGGCGGAACAACGAGATCTCGACGATGAGGTCCTCGAAACGGTTCGGCTGCAGGCGTGCGAGCAGCTCACGCTGTCCCGGGGACTCGATCTGAAAGCACCCCAAGGTGTTGGAGGACTTGACGAGCGCGAAGGTGGCGGGGTCGTCGTGAGGGATTTTCTCGAGGTCTATCCGCTCGCCGGAGACACGTTCGATCTCGGCACGGGCATGAGAGATGGCCGACAGCATCCTGACACCGAGCACGTCGAGCTTGACCAAGCCGAGGTCCAAGACATCGTCCTTGTCCGCCTGCAGCATGCAGAAGCCCTCGAAGGACTCCTGCATGGGCACGCGCCGGGCGAGGTCTGAGGATGACAGGATCACGCCCGAGGGGTGGAGGGCGAGGTGGCGGGGGAAGCCGTCGATCTCGAGGCACAGCTCGAAGAGCTGGGCCAGCTGGCCGCGCGCGAGATTGGACCCGGCCAGCTCCGGCAATCGCTCGATCGCCTTGGGGATGTCGCGGGCCGCGATGCGGGGGAAGGCCTTGGCGACGAGATCGATCTCCTCCGGAGGAAGCCCCAGGGCCTTGCCGACGTCCCGGATCGCCATGCGCGCACGGAAAGTGTCGACCATGCAGCACACCGCGGTCTGCTGTGCTCCGTAGGTCTTCAGGATGTAGTCGAGGACCTCTTCGCGCCGATGGGACTCGACATCGATGTCGATGTCGGGGAGCTCTTCCCTGCGCTCGTTGATGAAACGCTCGAACAGCAGGTCGTAGCGCACCGGGTCTACGTCTGAGATGCCGAGCACGTAGCACACCAGCGAGCCCGCCGCGCTGCCCCTGCAGGAGCAATGGATGCCGAGCTGCGAGCGGACGTGAGAGACGATGTCCGCGACCATCACGAAGTAGGCGGCGAAGCCGAGCTTGAAGATCATGTGGAGCTCGTGCTGAAGGCGGTCCTCGACCTCTCCGTTGGTTGCGCCGAAGCGCCTGCGCACGCCCTCGTAACACCTTCGAGCGAGCAGCTGAGTGGGCGTCTGTGACGGCGACAACGGGACTTCGGGGAAGTGGTAGACGCCGAAGTCCAGGTCGAAGTCGCAGGCCTCGGCGATCGCCGCGCTCTCGGCCAGGACCTCGGGGACGTCATCGAACAATGCGGCCATCTCCGACGCGCTCTTCAGATAGAGCTCGGAGGTGGTGCGCAATGCGTGAGCGCGCGACAACGGCACGATGTCCTTGATCGCGTGCAGCACCTCGTGGGTGGCCGCTCCCGAGGGATCGGCGTAGTGGACGTCGTTGGTGGCGACGGCCGGGATCCGAGCGTCACGAGCCACTCGCAGTAGGCGGTCCCGGAGCGTGCGATGTCCGTAGCCGCGCAGGTCGAAGACCTCGATCCGATAGTTCTCGCCGATGGCTTTGCGCCAGCGGCGAGCAGCCGCGACGGCCTGGGGCAGGGCGCCTCGTGCGGCGAGCCGGGCGACCTCTCCCCTGCTGCATCCCGACAGCACGAACAGCCCTTCGCTTGATGAAACGACATCGCCGAAGCTCGATTGCGGCGCGCCGCGCTCGTTGTTCAGATGAGCGCGGCTGATGAGCCTGCACAGGTTCCCGTAACCGGTCTCGTCCTTGGCGATGAGCGTGATGTGCTCGCCTTGTGCGAGCGTCAGCTCGGCGCCGAAGATCGGTTTGACCGAAGCCTCCCGGCACGCTCTCGAGAAGCGCACCGCGCCGGTCAGGGCGTCGTGGTCGGTGAGCGCGACGGCCTCGAAGCCACGGCTGCGGGCGAGGTGCGGCAGAGCCTCCGCCGGGATGGCGCCGTCCAGCAGTGACCAGGTCGTGTGGCAGTGCAGATGCGTGAACGCGCCCATGCCGGCGGGCTCAGTCCCAGACCCGAGCCATGCGCCAGCCGCCCGATATCCGGTCCCTGAAGACATCGTAGACCGCGCCGTAGGAGATCAAAAAGCCGTCGGCGTCGACCTCGCCGGTGGCGAGGCTCTGGGCCGGCCGGGCCAGCACCCGGTGGAACTCCCGGTCCTGCCTCTGAGCGCCGTTGTGAGCGCCCCTGAGCCACCACTCCGAGCCCTCACGCCAAGACATCAAAGGCTGGTCGATGTCGTAGCGTCGGCCTCGCCACACGAACGAGAGAGGAGTCCCGGGGCTTGCCGGGTCCGGCGTCACGTAGATGTCCTCGTCATAGCGCTTGGTCATCCCTCCTCCTCGCCGAGACGACGGCACGGCCCGCCCTGGTCATCTCGATGGACGTCCGCTCGATGGACGTCCGCCGGAGCGAGCGGGGGCCGGGGAACCTCACGCCCGCTCCGGATATCGAACGTATGTTCGATACTAGAGGGTAGGCCCGGCCCCGTCAATCCCCGCCCTCAACCCCGCGTTCTGAGCC
>DASRPA010000257.1:0-3573 GCA_035646635.1 Actinomycetota bacterium
GGGCACCTACCAACTAGAGTGGAGCCATGCCGGGGCTCTACAAAGACGAGGGAATCGTCCTCAGGACGATCAAGCTGGGTGAGGCCGACCGCATCCTGACTCTGTACACGGTTCACGGCGGCAAGATCAGGGCGGTCGCCAAGGGCGTGCGCAAGACGAAGAGCCGCTTCGGGGGCCGGTTGGAGCCCTTCTCCCGGCTCGATTTGATGCTTTACAGCGGCCGCAACCTCGACACGATCACCGCGGCCCAGCTGCTCGACTCCCACAAGGAGGCGCGCAGCGACTTGACCCGGCTCTCGGCCGCCGCAGCCTTGTGCGAGCTGGTGGACAAGATCACGCCCGACAACGAGAGCTCGAGAACAGTTTACGACCTTCTGGTAGGCGGGCTCGATGCAGCTTCACGTGCGGCGTGCGACACGGTCGTCCCGGCCTTCGCCATCAAGCTGTTGTCGATCTCGGGCTTCCATCCGCAGCTCAACACCTGCGCCGGGTGCGGTGCCGGCGGGGGCCTGGGAGCGTTCAGCGCCGCTCTGGGCGGGGCGTTGTGCCGGGGTTGCTGGAGCCAGGACGAGGGCGCGTGGCGGCTAAGCCCCCAGGGTCTCGTCCTATTGGCCGAGCTGCTCGCCTCCGACTTCGGACGCACCGCCGAGCCGGGCGCAGCGCAAGAGGCCACCGACTCGCTGAGGCGCTACGCCGAGTACCACCTCGAGCGTCCCCTCAAGAGCCTGTCGCTGCTCACCGTCTAGAGCCGTGTCCGATTCCGGCCCCCGTGTTCCTCGCCACGTCGCCCTCATCATGGACGGCAACGGGCGCTGGGCGACCGGGCGCGGACTCCCGCGCACCGAGGGCCACGAGGCGGGGGAGCGGGCGCTGTTCGACGTCGTCCAAGGCGGGCTCGAGGCGGGCGTGCGCTACATGTCCGTGTACGCGTTCTCGACGGAGAACTGGATGCGGCCTCCCGACGAGGTCGACTTCCTGCTCACCTTCAACCGGGTTCTGCTGCGCCGCCGCCGGGAACAGCTCGGCGCGATGGGGGTTCACATCCGCAGGGTCGGACGTCGGGAGGGCGTGCCCACAGACCTCCTCGAGGAGTTCGACGAGGCCGACCGTCTTACCGCTCACGGCGACAAGCTCGAGCTGGTGGTGTGCTTCAACTATGGGGGACGGGCCGAGCTCGAAGACGCGGCCGCCACCGGCCCCATCGCCGAGAACCTCTATGCCCCCGACCTCCCCGACGTGGACCTGCTGATCCGGACCTCGGGAGAGCGGCGCCTGTCGAACTTCCTGCTGTGGCAATCGGCTTACGCGGAGCTCTATTTCACCGAGGTTCTGTGGCCCGACTTCGATCGTCACGCGCTGTTCGAAGCGTTCGCGGACTACGCGGCCCGGGAGCGGCGCTTCGGAGGCCTCGGGAACTGACCCCCTTTATGCCGACTGGTGGATAAAGGTCACACAGTAGCCATTTACCACCACTCGGCGCAGATCCTCAGCCGCTGACCCCTTTGGAGTGGTCCGGCGCACCTCCCGCCCCGGTGGGCGTGGGCTCGTTTTCCTTCTTGGTTTCTTCTTCCTCATCGGCTTCCTCGGGCGCCTTGGCCCCGGGCCCGATCGCCGACATCAGCACGTGCGCATTGGGTAGCGCCACGGGGCCGGTCTCGGTGACCATGCCGATGTAGAAGAGCGAGATGTCGGTGACTCGGCCGTCGTACTCGCCGCCCAGGGCGCCGGAGCGCAGCACGATGTGCTCGCCCACCGCGAAGGGCCGGTTGATGAGCAGGACCAGGCCCGCGAAGAAGTTGCCGAGGGTCTGTTGGGCGGCGATGCCCAGCACGACGCCGGTGATGGCGCCCCCCACCAAGAGCCCGCCCAGATCGACCTTGAGCGCCTGCAACACCAGGATCAGGATCAGCGCGTAGCCCGAGATCGTCCACACGAAGGCCAGCGACGCTCCTCGGGCGTCGCCGATGTGCTCCTCGCCCAAGCTCTTCAGCGCCCGGGCTATTGACCGGACCGCGACCAGTCCGCCCACCAGGATCAGCAGAGAGCCTCCCACGACCAAGAGTCGCTCGGTGGCCGTGACGACATCCCGGAGTATGAGCGGGTCGTTGCGGAGGCGTCCGTTGGAGGCGGCGATGAGCCCCGCAACGACCGCGACCGCGCCTACGGCCGCCCTCAAGAGGCAGCGCCGGGTGAGCTTGTTATCGGCAGTACTCATGAGCCGAGGCTACCTCCGGGCGCGACCC
This sequence comes from Actinomycetota bacterium, assembly GCA_035646635.1. Classification (GTDB taxonomy): domain Bacteria; phylum Actinomycetota; class CADDZG01; order CADDZG01; family WHSQ01; genus JACDAL01. Next base: position 2,244 of record DASRPA010000257.1, read on the forward strand.
CGGCCCCCTCTGGCTCCGCCCCCTCGGGCTCGGTAGCGGGCTCGATCAGGACCTGGACCACCCGGCGACGCTGCATGCTGCGCACCCTCAGCCGCCACCCGTCGTGCCGGACGGAATCACGGCGCCTGGGAATGCGTCCGAGGCGATCGATGACGAAGCCGGCGACGGTCTCGTAGTCGCCCTCGGGGAGCACCAGGCCGACGTAGTCGGCGACCTCGTCGATGCGCAGCGAGCCGGGGACTACGAAACGGTGGTCCGAGAGTTGCTCGATGCCGAGCTCCGAGGCGTCGTACTCGTCGCGGATCTCCCCGACGAGCTCCTCGAGGAGGTCCTCGATGGTCACGATTCCCGAGGTGCCGCCGTGCTCGTCGATCACCAGGGCGAAGTGACGGCGCTCCCGGCGCATGTCGAACAACAGGGCGTGGAGGCGGCGCGACTCCGGCACTACGAGCATGGCGCGGATGAGGCTCCGCTCGAGGATGTCATCGCGTGCGGCCGCATCGACTCGCAGCAGGTCCTTGGAGTGGACGAAGCCGAGGACGTGGTCGATGTCCGAGGCGAACACCGGCAGGCGTGAGTGACCGGTTTCCAGCACGACGCGCTCGGCATCGGCGGGGGTCGATTCGGCCGGCAGCGCGTTCACCTCTGTCCGCGGCACCATCACGTCTGCGGCGTTCTTGTCACCGAATCCGATCGCTCCCGACAAGAGCCGGTGCTCGACCTGTCCCATAAGCCCTTCGCGCGCCGATTCGGAGATGAGCGCAGAGATGTCTTCTGCGGAGTGGCTCTCCCCGAGCTCGTCCTGAGGCTCAACTCCAAAGAGGCGAAGGATGCCGTTGGCGACGGCGTTCAGCGCGCGAATGAAGGGCCGAAAGAGGTTGACGAAGATGCGGAAGGGCGGCGCCAAGAGCCGCGCACTCTCATCGGGCCGGGCGATGACCATGTTCTTGGGTGCCATCTCGCCCACGACCATGTGCAGGAACACGACTATGACGAGAGCGATGGCGAAGGCGACGGAGTGCAGAACCGTCTCCGAAAGGCCGAGCGGGTGCAGTGCATCCTCGATGAGCACCGCCACTGAGGGCTCGGCGATGAAGCCGAGCAGCAACGACGCGATCGTGATGCCGAGCTGCGCCCCGGCGAGCGAGAATGACAGCTCCTTGATGCACAGCAGAGCGGTACGGGAGGCGCCGTCCCCTTTGGCCGCCAGCTCCTCGAGGCGAGAGCGCCTCGCGGCCGTAAGCGCGAACTCGGCCCCCACGAAGAATCCGTTGGCCACCAGGAGAAGCGCCGCCGCGACCAGATACCAGAGAGTCATTCGTCCCGGGCC
>DASRPA010000258.1:0-9812 GCA_035646635.1 Actinomycetota bacterium
CAACGCAGCTGTCGTGGCCGGACCCACCCCAAAGATGGTCCTTCCCTCGGCCCCCGTTCAAGTGGTCGTCGTTGGAATCGCCGTTCAACACGTCATCGCCCGCTTGTCCGAAAATGCGATCGTTGTTGCCGATCCCGTCGAGGTGATCCCCTCCCGGCCCTCCACGGATGACGTCTCTGCCAGGGCCCCCGTCGAGCCCCAAGCTGTGAGGATCATTCACGGGCCCTCTGTCGCCGGCCTTGCCGCCGGACAATACATCGGAGCCTCGTGCTCCGGAGAGGTAGTCGTTGGCCGGGCCGCCGGAGAGCCGGTCCGCTCCGGTGCTGCCTTTGAGGCGATCACGCCCGGATCCCCCGCAAACCCGGTCGTCGCCGGACAGAGCCAGAACCGTGTCGTTCCCGCCTTTAGCCGCGATCACATCCCGTTGGGATGTGCCTTCGAGCCGGTCGTCACCGGCCGTCCCGGTAACCGTAGTTCGCATGCCGAGACAGATCGAGGCTGCCGTGCGCGACTCCCGCCGACCACCTCCGGACACCGGCGATTGAATGGCACAAGACGACATCGTGATGGCCGCGACCGACATCGTGACCAATAACACCCGCGTGCGAACACCGCTGTAAGTGTCCGGCACCAGCAGGCGCACGGGAACCCTGGTGATCTGTCTACTCCACGTATGGGCACAGCTCCAGCGTTTGGCTCGCACTCCTACACAACCGGATCTCACAGTTCCAGGCCAGTAGTCCTCTTGACACGTTCCTCGAGCTCCGCTCGTTCGTAGAATCCGAACGCGAGGGAGACGTCGTTAGCCAACGCGGCGCTCCCGTCGTCACTGAAGCTGAATCGATAGCCGACGCAGCCTCCATCGAAGACGTAGTAGCGAGACCCGGAATAGCTGGGAGGAAGCGAGTCGATCTTCTCCCAGCGGCGGGTACCGGGCTCGTCCGAGGGAATCTCGTCTGCCCCAGACGTGTTGCAGCTGGCTCTCAAGGTGACTCTCACGGCGTCCAACCCCGCCCTGTCCGAGTTCAGCGAGAGAACGGATGAGCCGTTTCTCACATAAAGAGACCCAAAGCTCCATCCCAACGGCAATGCGTTGAGGCAAGGAACCAGCGATGCGCTTGGAACCGACTGAGCTTCGAGTACCAGGGCTTCTCCCTGGAAGCGCTCGCATTCAGGGGGCCGGCCCACTCGAGAGAAAGCTTGCTCCGTAGCACTCGGCAGCAGGCCCGCTCCGGGTAGGTTGCCGAACACCACCGACGAGGCGAGGATGCATGCGAGTAAGACGCCGCTAGTCAATCCGACCCGGCGAACGCTCCAGCGTTGGATCTTGATGGGAGGTCGGGGAGGCGCGAGCTCCCGGAATCGCTCGAGCAGGTCATGCTTTGCCTTTTTGATCAGGTTGCGCGACTGCGAGGGCATCGTGACGCCGCGGGTGGCGGCGAAAGCTTCGGCGACTTCATCGGGGGAGAAGTGGTGCACCGCTCTTGCATAGACTCGATCGGGATCCGTACCGATGGCCAGCACCAGCATCATGTTGGCGAGGTCCACGGCCTCACGCCAGGGCGAGGGCCTGATCTCCGCGAAGGCAACGTCGATGAGGTGCACTTCGCCCTCTCGGATGAGGCCCCGCAAACAGCCGCCGTCGCCGCGTAGAGGAACAAAAGGGTGCCATCAGGTCGCCGGCATCGGTCGTGGCTGCGCCGCGGGCCGCGCCTCCGGATGCTTCCACATCTCGTATGACAGCGGCCACAATGCCACGATGCCTGCAACGCCCTGCAGGTAGAATTGAACCGCGCCCAGGGGGATGAAGCGCGCGGCAGCCATCACGACGAGCGCTACCAGGATGAGCCTGGTCAGTCGCGGGCTCAGAATGTGGCTGTCAGCTATCCCCCTGGCGAAGCCGAGTACTCCGAGCGCGAAGCTGACCCCGCCTGTCAAGAGGATGGGGACGAACCACGGAAACAAAGCGGTCTGGGCCGCCTCAACGTCAGCACCAGTCTCGGCGGCCGCCAGCGCTGCGAACTCCATCCCCGGCAGTATGGCGAACAGCGTGCTGCCCATGACGATGAATGGGAGCGCTAGGACGCTCCAGCGTTCCTCGCCCGCCTCGCGCAGGTAGTTCCGAATGGCGAGAAAGGCGAGCGTTGCGAACCCAGACCCCACGGCGATCGTGAGGTGCGAAAGTCCCCAGCGCGTCGTGCCGGCGGCGGCAGCTGAAGCGATCGTCGCCTCATTGGGGACCGCGGTATACGGATGCCAGACGAACCCGGCCAGCAGCACCGCGGGAGCAATAGCAACGATGGCCGCTTTGAGTCGGGCTCTCGTTGCCTCGGTTTGTGTCATGGTTCCGCACCTTTCTCCCGGGTGACGCCCTGCTCCCGAACCCGCAGTGGATGTCCCGCGACCCTCGGGTGGTCACGATCATTGCGCCCGGCGTTGTTGACTCCCGCTCGTCGATTTCTCCAGTCGTGAGGACACTACGACCGACGGGGGGTGCGGGAAATCGGGAGTTCTCCCCATGCTGCGAGCCCATGCTGCATCGCGAACAGCGTCGCCGACGCGCGCGTCGACACGCCGATCTTCCCGTAGGCATTCTGGATGTGGCGGTCGGCCGTCTTGACCGAGATTCCAAGCGCACGTGCGACCTGCTTGGTCTGCAAGCCGCGCGCCAACAGGCCGACGACTTGGGCCTCGCGGTCGGTCAGCCCCGCCGGCCTCTCGATTCGCGGGACCCGTTGCCCGGACACCTCGAGCACTGCGGCGACGGCGTCGGCGTCCAGTCGTCCGGCGCGGGCTTCCTGGCCGAGGGTCTCGGCGGCCTGCCCTGGCGAGAGCGCCTCGCGGTGTGGCCGCGGCTCGGTCATGGCGTGATAGGCGTCGGCGGCGGCGAGCAGGCGCGCGGCAGGCTTGAGCGCCGCGGCGGCCATTCCTCGATGGTAGCCCGAACCATCGAGTCGCTCATGGTGGGTGGTGGCGACCGGCGCCAGCGCGGCAAGAAACGGTGAGCGGCTGAGAATGCGTTCGGAGTGATACGCATGCAGCCTGACCCGCTCCCAGTCGTCTGGGGTCAGGGGCCCGGCTTTCTGCCAGATGCGGACCGGCACTGCGACCCGCCCGACGTCGTGTACGAGCGCTTCTCGCCGAATGGCCACGAGGTCAGCGGCCTCGAAACAGCATCGCTCGGCGGCCGCCGTCGCCAGCTCCGCTACTCCGGCCGAGTGACCGACCAGGTATCGGGAGGCGAGGTCGGCGAAGTCGCCCATCGCCGCCAGCGCTCTATCGATCGCTTCGCCCTCCAACATCAGCTGCGGGCTCGGCTCGCAGTCGAGAGTCCCCTCCCACGCCGACCCATCGGAATCGAGGGCGAGGATTTCCGCAGCCTCGTCTGCCAGCCGCTCGGCGATCCCTGGATCGAACGCGCCGCCCGCTCGCTTGCGAATGACGCGTGCGGCAAACTCTTTTCCGCCCAGCATGCGCTGGAAGGCTGCGTCGCGAGCCACGTGAACGATCCGCACGGGCAGCGGGATCTCCTCGCCCCTGACACGACCAGGTTGGCCCTTGCCATCCCAGCGCTCGGCGAGGTGGACGAACAACGCCTGCACGGAAGCGAGGAGACCGAGCCGGTCGCTCAGCATCTGCCCCACCTCGCATTGAGCAGCGACATGGCTCTTGAGCGCCGTGGCGGCCCTGGGAAGCCCGCGCGCAATCTGAAGGACGCGCACCGGCGGCGGATTGCCCGGGGGGGCCACCGCGCGCATGAACCCAGCCATCATCTCGAGCCGCGACCCGAACCTGACCGGCGTTGCGTGGGTAGTCAGCGCCTCGTCATCGCCGAAGACCTGGGCGGCGAGCTCCGCGCCGGCGGTGCAGCCGATGTAGAACAGCAGGCAGGCGTGGTACGTCTGTGACGCCGTCTCCGAGTCGACACCCAAACTCTCTGCTAGCCGCATCGCGAACAGCGTGCTGTGCAAGCCGTGTTCTAGAGGCACTCCGATGCCGAGGTCCGTAGCCAGAGAAAGCGCCGCGATCACTTCCGCGGCACGGACTCGTTCCGCGCCCGGCCATACTTCATCTGCCACGCTGCAACAGTACCTACGCTGACGGTCCCGCTCTCGTAACCAGCACAGAAGGTGCGCTCGTGGAGCTCTTTGACCTCCTCTGTGAGCTGAAGGGCAAGACCGGTTTCGACTGAGGTGCCATCAAGGTACGACCCGAGAATGAGCGAGGCTCATCATCAGGTGACGTTGTTCCTTTAGCCGGTCGCATCCTGATGGGGCCCGTGCGCCCCCCTTGTTCGGTTCGGTGCCCGGCGAGGGCACGAACCAGAAGGGAAAGGGCGCGACCTGGGGTTTCGCGCGGAGAGCTCGTGATTGCGGGGGTTTCGAGGTTGCTCGTCCTCCCTGGTCGCGCATAGTGGCTCAAGACTCGGGGCCGGCCCGGACCTCGCCACAACGGTAGCCGGGCTTCCTGCTTGCCGGGCCTCTAATTTTCTCGGGCAAAGATATCTCTTCGAAATCTCTGTCTTTCCGGGACTTTTCGTGTTTCTCCCCGGGCGTCTCCCGAGAAGTGCAATGGCGGGCAGTCAGGTGATGCTGAACTCATGTCAACCCTCGACGGGAAGGCCGGCGGCTTCCCAATCGGGAAGGCCGGCGTCTAGAACCCGAGTCCGGTAACCCTTTTTGTCGAGATAGCGAGCGGCTTCCGGCGCGAAGGCACAGAAGGAGCCTCGGCAGTATGCGACGATCTCTGTGTTTTTGGGCAGTTCGTTCAGACGCCGCTTCAGCTCTGCGACCGGGATCGAAATCGCGCCGGGAACGTGACCGGCGGCGTATTCCTCGGCCGGCCGCACGTCCAGAACCAATAGATCGTCTTTCCGGCGGAGGCGCTTGGCGAGCTCTTCCTTGGTTAGAAGTTCTATGCCGTTGAGCTCGCCCGTGTAGGCACGTGCCAGACGATCGACTTCCGCCAACCTGTCCTTGGCGACGTCTTGCAAGCCCCGCCAAAGGGTTACGACGTCGGGTGATGCGAGCCGGTAGAAGATCGAGGTTCCCTGACGGCGCGACGATACGAGTCCGGCGCGGCGCAGGATCTGAAGGTGTTGGCTGGCGTTCGCGATCGAGGACTCGATCTCCGTGGCGATGCTGTCGACGCTCCGCTCGCCGTTGGCAAGCAGGTCGATGATCTCGGCCCGCCTCCCGCTCGAGAGCGCCTTGGCGACCCGGGCGAACTCGTCGAACAGCGCTTCCTTGGAGACTCGGTCTGCCATAACCCTCATACTAGGCTATTCAAGTCATCACTTGATGAGCGAAGGTTGGCCCAGGCATCCCAGCCGGACAGCGCGGTGGCCAGCGCCACGATCACGAGCGCGGTCCCAACGCTGAAGAGGTCGGCCAGCACGCCGGCCGCAACCGCCCCGATCACGTAACCACCATCCCGCCATGTCCTGTAGACGCCCACGGCGGCCGCCCGCCACGACGGAGCCGCGAGGTCGCCCACCACGGCCAACAGCGCCGGATATGCGAGTGCGGTCCCGAAACCAAGCAGGGCCGATGACCCGATCATGTGTGAGAAGTCGCTCGCCTTCCAGAACAGAAGCAGAGCTATGGCTTGGATCCACATCCCGGTCGCGACCGGGATGCGTCTACCGATCCGGTCGCTCAGCGCGCCAGTCGCGAGTTGCGCGATGCCCCACACCGCAGGATAGACACCTGCAACGGTTCCGATCTGCAACGTGGTGAGTCCTTGGCCGGCCATCACGATCGGCAGCAGTCCCCAGGCGAGAGCGTCGTTCGCGTTGTTCACGAGCCCGGTGCGCGAGGCGGCCGCAAGGCCGCGGTGCTTGTAGCTAGCGAGAGCGGCGACCTCTCCGAAACTCTTGCCTTCCGTCCTGCCGTTCTCAAGCTCCATGTGAGCCGAGGTCTCCTTCACGAAGAAGGCAGACAGCCCGAGGCCGAGTGCGGCGATGGCGAGCCCCAAGAACAGGGGCTCCGGTCGTAGTCCGTAGCGGGCCGCGAGCCATCCGGTCGCGGTCGCGGAGATCGCCACCGCGAGGTAGCCGGCGAACTCGTTCAGGCCCATGGCCAGCCCGCGCTGGCGCGGCCCGGCGAGGTCGATCTTCATGATGACCGTCGACGACCACGCGAGACCTTGATTGACGCCCAGTAGGACGTTGGCTGCGATCACCCACGACCAGCTAGGCGCAAGCATCAGCGCGATCGGAACCGGGATTCCCACGATCCACCCGAGAAGCAGGACGTTTCGGCGGCCGATGCGATCACTCAGGTATCCGGCCGCGAGGTTGGCCCCGGCCTTCGCGACCCCGAAGCTAACAATGAAGAGCATCAGAGCGGTGCTCGAGCCGACCGCGAAGACCCGCTCGCCTAATAGCGGCAAAAGTGAGCGCTCTTGGCCAACGAGCGCGCCGACGAGCCCGTTGACTCCGACGAGCAGGGCGAACTGGGCGAGGTTGGCTCGGATCCCCAGAGATATGGGGGAGGGCTCAGGCCTTGTATTCAGAACATCCATACTTCTATAGTATTCAAGAAAGTACTTGACAAGCAAGCAGGAACTCGAAGAGAATGGTGACAACGCCGACAAGGAGGGTGGGATGGGCACGACGGAAGTTGTTTCCGAGGTCGACGCTCGAGGTCTCGTCTGCCCGATGCCGACCATCCGCCTCGGTCAGGCGATCCGCAGGGTCGAGATAGGGCAGCTGGTCGAGGTCTGGACCGATGACCCCGGCTCGAAAGAGAACATGGCCGCGTGGTGCAAGAACACCGGCCATGAGCTCGTCGCACACTCCGCCGATGACACCACCTACAAGTACACGGTGAGGCGCAGCCGATGAAGGCGGACATCGCGGCCGTCCCGGACGCACAACAGACGCCGGAAGACTTCCCCCAGCCCAAGCGACTTGCTCTTATCGTCTCCAAGGGGACGCTCGACCAGGCCTATCCGCCTCTCGTGATGGCGACGACGGCCGCGAGCATGGGTTGGGAGGTGGCGATTTTCTTCACCTTCTACGGCCTCGACATCGTCCACAAAGACCGGATGCCGAAGTTGTCGGTCAGCCCCGTGGGCAACCCGGCCATGCCGCCTCCGATGAAGAAGGTCCCGGTCCGCATCCCCACCTTGGTGGGCGCGCTTCCCGGGATGAAGACCGCCGCGACCAAGATGATGAAGTCGTGGATGTCCAAGGCGAACCTCGCGTCCATCCCGGAGCTGCTCGAGATAGCTAACGAACTGGGGATCCGGATGTACGCGTGCAACACCACGCTTAGCGTGCTGGGCGTGGCGAAAGAGGATCTGATCGACGGGGTCGGGTTTGCCGGAGCGCCTGCGTTCCTCGACTTCGCCGGCGAGTCCGACGTTCAGTTGTTTATCTAGGAGAACAGCATGTACTTCCGACAGGTACTCCACGAAGACCGCTCCTGCGCCTCTTACGTTGTCGGATGTCCGAGCCTTGGGCTCTGTGCGGTCATCGATCCCCAGGGCGATCCCCAGCGCTACACCGACGAGGTCGAGGACAACGCGATGGCGATCAGCCACGTCATCGACACCCACGTCCATGCCGACCACGAATCGGGTGCCCGCGCGCTCGCGACCGCCGCCAACGCACCTTTGTATCTCGGCGGCGGAGCCGATGTCGGCTTCGAGTTCACTCCGCTGAATGACGGCGACGTGCTGGAGATCGGTAACCGGCGAGGGCACGTGATCCACACCCCAGGTCACACTCCGGAGCATGTGAGCCTGTTCTTCGACGACTGGTACGTGCTGACCGGTGACACGCTCTTCGTGGGCGACGTTGGCCGGGTTGACCTAGCGCTCACCGATATCGACGACGCCGAAGTTCGGGCGAGAGCCAAGGAGCTCTACGAGTCGCTACAGGCCTTGGTCTCGCTGCGCGACGACGTCGAGGTCTATCCCGGACACTACGCGGGCTCCACATGCGGGCGAGGCATGGACGGCAAGACGATCTCGACGATCGGTAGGGAGCGCCGAACTAACCCTGCTCTGCAGCTCGACCCGGAACAGTTCCTCAACTACCAGCTCGTCAATACACCGCCGCTTCCTCAGGACTTCTTGACAATCAAGAGGGCGAACAAGTCTGAATTGGGCGCGACTAGAGAAGGAGGTTGATGTGCCGAGCGTAGAGAGTCGGAGCTTCGATTCACCGGACGAGACCAGGACGCCGGACAAGACGACCGTCGAACTCGTGAACCTGGCGGGCGGACAGATTGGCCGGTACACGTTCCAACCCGGCTGGCGCTGGTCGGAGTGCATCAAGCCTGTCGCCAAGACCGACAGCTGCCAGGTCGAGCACGTGGGCTACGTCGTGTCGGGCCGTCTCCATGTGACGCACGAGGATGGAAGCGAAGGCGAGGTCGCCCCCGGTGAGGTGTATCGGATCGCTCCCGGTCACGACGCCTGGGTCGTCGGCGACGAGCCGATTGTTTCCGTGGAGTTCCAGGGTGCGGCCCATTACGCCGAAGGCTGAGCCGTGTCCCTCGGTCCGAACGTGGAGGAGCTCGTCGATGTCGATCGACTCCGCAATGAGGTAAGAGAGAAGTACAGGGAGGTCGCGCAGGATCCACACGCGGAGTTCCACTTCCACACTGGCCGTGCGCACGCGCTGAGGATGGGCTATCCCGCGTCACCACTCGACCATCTTCCCGACGACGCGACGGACGCCTTCGCCGGGGTAGGTAACCCGTTCTATTGGGAGCACCCGCAACTCAGCGAACGGGTTGTCGATCTGGGGTCAGGCGCCGGGATGGACTCGTTACTGGCTGCCCTGTGGGTGGGACCCGAGGGCACCGTCGTCGGCGTCGATATGACCGAGGAGATGCTCGAGCGAGCTAGCGGCACAGCAGAAGCGATGGGGCTCGACAACATCGAGTTCCGGTCGGGTGTGATCGAAGACCTCCCTGTGGAGTCCGAGTGGGCCGATGTCGTCATCTCGAACGGTGTCATCAACCTCTGTCCCGACAAGCTGCGCGTCTACAAGGAGATCCACAGGGTGCTGAAACCAGGGGGTCGGATGATGATCGCCGATATCTGTGTCGAGCGCCCGGTACCCGAGAGCGCGCTCAAGGACATCGATCTCTGGACCGGCTGAATTGCCGGTGCCCTGCCGTGCGCAGGGTGGGAGACGGTGATAACGGGAGCGGGCTTGGTCGAAATCGAACTTGCGAATCAGATCGACACGTTCGCCGACGCCGCAGGTGAGGACAAGGCGCGGCAGTTCGGAACCTTCGGTTATTCGATCCGCGCACGCAAACTGGAGTGATTCGGAGATCGTTTGTGACGCGTGTCCCGTGTGTTAGGACGTCGGCATGTTCTCCGTCAGCGCTCTTTTAGGGCCTCCGCTCCAACTCTCAGCGGCCATAGGAGCCCTGGATTCCCGGAGATGCGCGGATATCCGCTCGGCGAGCGGAAGCACATCAGGCCGTAGCTCACCCACGTTCAAGAGATCCAAGAATTCGCGGTGCTTCTCGCCGAGCTTTCAACACCTTGGCGAGGAGTTCGGCGGGGCACATCTCGACCTCGGAAAGCAGGTAGTCGGAGAGTGACGCCCCGACCGGGCGGCCCTTGCCTTCAAAGCGCCATAGAAGTCTTCCGGCACATTCCGGATCCTGTCAATCGGTGCCTCGGCAGGAGTCGAACGAATAGCGACGACATCCAACCGGCGCTTCCATGCAGATGGCTCTGCGTATGGAATCTGATTTCAGCAAGAACATCGGCTCTTCTGCTCCCTAGGTGACTGAGCAGAAAGTCGAATTGGGATGAACTTCCACCGCAAAGCTCCTGGT
>DASRPA010000259.1:0-16918 GCA_035646635.1 Actinomycetota bacterium
CTACGGCGTCATGGTGGCCCTCAAGGGGACCGACATCGTGCGCGTGCCGCTGTCGGAGGCGGTGGGCGAGCTGAAGACCCTGACCCAGGAGCTCTATGACTCGGCGGGAGTGTTCTTCGGCTAGGTTCTCTGCATGAACGACTTCATAGACCTGCGCTCCGACACGGTCACCCGGCCCACGCCTGAGATGCGCCGGGCCATGGCGGACGCCGAGGTCGGCGACGACGTGCTGGGAGACGATCCCACCGTCATCGAGCTGCAGGAGATGTCCGCGGCGCTGCTGGGCAAGGAGGCCGCTCTGTTCGTGCCCTCGGGCTCGATGGGCAATCAGGTCTGCCTCGGCGCGCTCGCCCCGCCCGGCTCCGAGGTTCTCTGTCACGACGGTGCTCATTTCCTCCACTTCGAGGGAGGCGCCGCCGCGGCCCACCTCGGCCTGATGATGCGCACGCTTGTCGGACAGGGCGCCGCGATCTCACACGAGCAAGTCGGGGCCGCGCTGCGAGCCGGGAGCGAGCACACGCCTCGAACCGCGGTGGTGGCTATCGAGAACACTCACAACTCCGCCGGGGGCCGTGTCTTTCCCCTCGATGAAGCGCGCGCCATTGCCGAGGTTTGCCGCGCTCGCGGCGTGCCCGTGCATCTCGACGGTGCCCGGCTGTTCAACGCCCAGGCCGCCACGGGCACCCCCGCCCGGGAGTGGGCGGCGTGCGCGGACTCGTTGTCGTTCTGCTTCTCCAAGGGGCTGGGTGCTCCTATCGGGTCCATGGTGTGCTCGACCGCCGAGGTCGTCTCGGAGGCCCACCGGCTGCGCAAGAGACTGGGCGGTGGCATGCGCCAGGTCGGTGTGATCGCGGCGGCGGCCCGGGTGGCGCTCGAGACCGGCATCGAAAGGCTCGCCGAGGACCATGCGAACGCCCGGCGGCTGGCGGAGGGCTTGGCCGACCTGAATCCCCATTGTGTCGACCTCGCAGGGGTCGAAACCAACATGGTCTACCTCGATCTGGGGCCGTTCTCGAAGTCGGCGGTCGAGTTGCGGGACACGCTGTGGGAGCACGGCGTGCTCACGCTCGGGTTTCCCGGCTCGACGACCGTGCGGTTGGTCACGCATCGGGATGTCTCGAACGACGATACGGAGCGCGCCCTCGAGGTCCTCAAGCGAGTCCTCTAGAACAAGAGCGGCACGCGGTGGTAATGACGGGTTTGCCCGAATTGACAGCGGGTAGTTGTCATTGTGATGGAATTGTTCTTCGACCTCTTGCTTCCTCGCGATCACCTCACCGTGCCCATGGTGCGGCACCTGTTCGGTGCATCGCTGGATCGGCTGGGCGTCGTCGCCGAGTGTGTCGAGGAGCTCGAGCTTGCCGTTACCGAGGCCTGCTCAAATGCCCTCAAGCACGCCCACGCAGGCGAGGAGCACTACGAGGTTTCTGCCCGGGTGGACGACCGCTCGGCCGAGGTGACGGTAACGAACCTGGGTCCCCCCAGCGAGCTGCCGGAGAGCTCCTCCGTAGCCCCCCTGGATGCCGAGAGTGGCCGCGGCATGCTGCTGATGAGCCACCTCGTCGACCATCTCTCGTTCAGGCGCAACCACGACAGCACCTCCGTGAAACTGTCCAAGAATCTGACGCTCACCGAGGGTTCTGTGCTGAGGCAGCTCACGCCGGCACGTCTTGCACGGCCCACTGCCTAACCCACGCCATGCCGCTTGCATGAGCGGCTTCGATGTCGTCGTGGTGGGCGGGGGGATCATCGGGTTGAGCGTGGCGTGGACCGCCGCTGCGCGAGGCCTTTCGGTCGCGGTGGTGGACGATCGGGCGCACGCAGGCGCCACCCACGCAGCCGCCGGGATGTTGGCTCCGGTGGGCGAGGTTTCCTATGGGGAGGAGGCGCTCTTGGCGCTCAACCTTGCCGCCGCCGAGCGCTACCCGGAGTTCGTCACAAAGCTCGAAGTCTGCTCGGGCGCAGACGTCGGCTACAGACCAACGGGGACCCTGGTCGTCGCACGGGATCTAGACGATCAAGCTCAACTCGACGAGTTGCAGGCCTATCAGCAGAGCCTGGGACTCGCCGCCGAGAGGCTGCGTGCTCGGGAGTGCCGGAAGCTGCAGCCGGGCTTGGCTCCCACAGTGCGCAGCGGCCTGCTCGTCGAGGGCGATCATTCTGTCGACAATCGCGCTCTCGCCCAAGCGCTGGCGGTCGCCTGTGAGAATGCTCGGGTATGCGTGAAGCTGGACCGCGCCACAGAGGTCTCCGCGGGAGTGGTCCGGACCTCTGCCGGCGAGGTCGTGCGCGGCGACGCCGTAGTGCTTGCGGCCGGCGCGGGATCGGGAGCAATCGAGGGCATGCCTCCCGAGGTGGCGGCGTCGGTGCGGCCGGTCAAGGGCCAGTTGCTGCACCTCTCAGGGCCTGCCGAGCCCCCATTGCTGACGATGACTGTGAGGGGAATCGACGCCTATCTCGTCCCGCGCCGCGACGGCAGGCTTATCGTTGGGGCGACTGTGGAGGAGACAGGATTCGACACCAGAGTTACGGCTGGGGCCGTGCTCGAGCTGCTGCGTGCAGCTTACGAGCTGGTGCCGGGGGTGGCCGAGCTCAGCTTGACGGAGACCGTGGTCGGACTTCGGCCGGGCTCGGTCGACAACGCCCCCCTAATCGGAGAAACGTCCGTGCCGGGTCTTTTCGCCGCCACGGGCCACTACCGCAACGGCATCCTGCTCGCTCCCGTGACGGCCGACGCTCTTGTAGAGCGCCTCGTTACGGGCACCACGCCCTCCCTCATTGAGTCGTTTACGCCATTACGGTTCGCGGCATGAACATCGTCGTGAACGGCCGCGAGCGAGATGTGCCCGAGGACGTCACGGTCGCCGATCTCATCAAGCTCGTAGGCCATGCCCCGGATGGGAGAGGAATTGCGGCCGCTCGCAACGGTGAGGTCGTCAATCGCCACAGATGGGGCGTGACCGCCGTCGAAGAGGGCGACCGGGTCGAGATACTGGGCGCGGTCCAGGGAGGCTAGGTAGCGATGGACGATCCCTTCGTTCTGGCGAATGAGAGTTTTTCCAGCCGGTTGGTGCTCGGGACCGGGGGAGCGGCGAGCTTGGAGGGGCTCGAAAAGGCGCTGGTGGCCTCGGGGGCCGAGCTGGCGACGGTCGCTCTGCGCCGTGTCAGCCCCGAGGCGCGCGGATCGATAGTCGATGTTCTCGAGCGGGCGGGCTGTCGCCTGATCCCCAACACCGCGGGGTGCTTTACGGCTCACGATGCAATCACCACCGCCCGCCTGGCGCGCGAGGCGTTTCAGACGGACTGGATCAAGCTGGAGGTCATCGGGGACGACCGCACGCTGCTGCCCGATGTGGTCGAGTTGGTCGATGCGGCCGAGATCCTCGTGGACGACGGCTTCAAGGTCTTGGCCTATACCAACGAGGACCCCGTGGTGGCGCGCCGCCTGGAGCACATCGGCTGCGCCGCGGTCATGCCCCTGGGCTCGCCGATCGGCAGCGGCATGGGGCTGCTCAACCCCTACAACCTGCGGCTCATCGTCGAGCGGGCCTCGGTCCCGGTCGTCCTGGACGCAGGAGTCGGTACCGCCTCCGACGCGACCCTTGGGATGGAGATCGGATGCGACGCGGTCCTGCTCGCGAGCGCCGTCACCCGCGCCCAGAAACCCGCAACCATGGCCGAAGCGATGCGACTGGCGGTCGAGGCGGGGCGCCTGGCGCACCGGGCCGGGCGCATCCCCCGTCGCCTCTACGCCGAGCCGTCGACGACGTTCGAGGGCCTGCCCGAGCTCTAGCTTTCTAGTGCATGCCAGCATCGCTGAGCGGTGCTCCGGCTGAAGGAAGCGACCTTTTCCACGTCAGCAGCGCTCAGCGCTCTTATGGAGGAGAAAGTCGGAGATTCGAGTCGGTAGGGTCTGGGCTCGGCCGTCGCGCATCGCCAACGATAGAGTGCAGTCGAGGAAGTTCCACGTCAACGGAAGGGGCCCTTGCCATGGCGAAGGAGCGCACCGAAAAAAGCATTAAGGCCGAGCGCCGGACGCCGGATCTCACCCAGTTCCCCAATCTTGTCGTGGTCTATCTGGGGATGAAGGTGAAGGCGCCGCGCGGCATCAAGACGGTACTGAGCTTCGGCCCCAAGATCCAGAAATCCGTGGCCGAAAAGCCGGACGGGCTCTTGCTCCACGAGAACATGTTTTTCTCGCTGTTTCCCCTCCACGCCGGAATGCGCCAGTACTGGCGCGATTTCGAGTCTCTCGAGCAATGGACCCGTTCGGGAGCGCACAAACAGTGGTGGCAGAGCTTCGTGCGCGACACAGGCGGCACGGGGTTCTGGCACGAGCTGTACGTCCGCAACGGAGAGATGGAAGGCGCATTCCTAGACATGACAGAGAGCGGAATGACGGCGTTTGCGCCGACGGTCCCGACGCGTGGAACGATGTTCTCCGCCCGCCGGCGGCTGCGGCGGGGGGGTGAAGAAGCCGTCCCATCGGTGTTCTCGGAGGAGGAGCTGTACGGCGCACCGAACTAACACCACGCATCGGCGGGGCGGGAGCTAGCCAGCGGCCGTCGCTCCCACGAACTCCTCTATCTGCCGACGGAAGTCGGGATGACTCTCCACTAGAGCCGCCACGTCGCCCTTCTCGACATCCGGCGGCTCGACCCCGGGCCACTCGGTGCTCGCCAGCAGTGCGTAGCCCTTGCCTGCCGCCAGTCGCGAAACGTGGAATGTCCCGCCGGGTATGAAGAGTTGCGGACGTATACCGGAGCGGAGGTCCGAACCGATCGTCGCCACCGCGCCGGTCCCGTCCGGATAGAGCATGAGGACCTCGAGCGGATCGCCGAGGTAGTGGTGGTAGAGCTGGTCCGAGCGGATGCGGTGCAGCACTATCTGGGTGTCCGGCGTGACCAGGAAGTACAGCGCCGAGCCGAACGGGCGCGAGCCGCCGTACTCGGACGACAGAGCGTCGGTGGGGATCTCGTGCGGGCTGCGATAGGTCTCGACGACGTAGCCGCACGTGGGGTGCCGCTGAAGCCCCAGGTCCTTTTTGATGTCCTCCGCCGTCAAGTCCACGTTTGCTCCCCTCCGCCCTCGCCATTGGTCCCTCTCCCAACCTAACAACTTTGATGGCGGGCCGAGATGTGGATGTGCCAGGGTTGTCCCTTAAGGAATGGGGACTCAAGGGAGGTTGGGCATGACGAACGACCAACAGGGCAGCGACCTAGGCGCGATCTTCGACGCTCATGTCTGTGCCGAGTTCGAGCAGCAAGACGTGGATGCCACCATGGCGACCATGGTCGATGACCCCTACCTCAATCACGTCCCCACGATGACGGGAGGTACGGGCGGGAAAGGGGTGCGTGACTTCTACGCGAACCACTTCATCGGGAGATGGCCGGGCGATACAAAGCTCATTCCGATATCCCGGACGGTTGGGACGAGCCAGGTCGTAGACGAGTTCGTGCTGACCTTCACCCACGACACGGAGATCGACGTGCTACTTCCTGGCGTTGCGCCAACCGGCCGCCGAGTTGAGCTTCCCCACATCGTCGTGATGGGCGTTCGAGAGGGAAAGGTCACCCCCACGAGCACATCTACTGGGATCAGGGGTCGCTCCTTGTTCAAGTCGGCCTCCTTGATCCCAGCGGCTTGCCGGTGGTAGGTGTCGAGCAGGCGCGTAAGCTGCTGGACAGAAGCCTGCCCTCCAACGAGCTCATCATTCGCCACGTCACGAGGATGTAGTGGTGGTCTTTCTTGTCGACGGATTTCCACCCCGTCGTCCACCACGTCGGTGGGCACTAGCTTCGTGGACTGCCTCCGCGACTTGTTTCAGCTTGGAGAGGCCGCTGGCTGAGATGAATCGAAAGGAAGTTGCTTAGAACGATCTTGGTGCTCATTACCACACTCCTTACCCAGGAACAGGTGCCTGGCACTGGCCCCAAGCGAGGGAGGAGGGACCTTGCCCGGGGAAGTGAGAAAGGATTCGACCATACATTCGGCGGTCCAGGGTTTCGCGGACTGCTCTACAGCGGGGCGGCTTTCGCTATGTTAAGGCTCGCATGCGCGCCACGCCGATCTTGAAGTCGGCCATTCCGTAGTAGACGTCCAGTTCCCCGTCTCTTCGAACGTCGATTGCGGTCGGGAACACGACGTTATCGACAGTTCCCTTGCGTTCGTCGTCGGTTTCGGGAGAGAGCAGCGGCTCGCTGGTCCGAGATCTCACCAAAGTCACGTCGTCGAGGTCGAGCAACAGCGCGCCCGCCGAGTAGCACACGCTCGGCTGGTGGTCCAACCCCTGCAGGAGCGTTCCCTGCACTCCGTGGTGGATGAGCAACCATCCGTCGCGCGTCCTCACGGGTGGGGGGCCGGCGCCGATCTTGAGCGACTCCCAAGGGTGCTCGGGGAGCGCGAGACAGCGGTGGTTGGACAGACGGGGGAGAAGGCGAAGATCGGACGCCACGTCGTCGAGGGGGGCGAACGAGATCCAGATGCCCGGCCTGGGGTCCTCGACGCCGGCGGGCAGCGGCTCCCCCTCTCCCGGATGGATCCACGAGAGGTCCCACCCGGGGCGGTGCAAGATCGCGATCGACAGTGTCCCATCGGGGGCGCTTACCGGCTCCGGGAAGATCGCGGCGTCCTTGTTTGGGTAGAGGTTCAGATCGGTTGCAAGAGCGGGTTCATACGCGAACCAGGCGGGTCCCAGTCGCTCCCACTTGTCGAGGTCTCTCGAGAAGGCCAGACCGATACGCGACCCCAGCGGCCCGTATGCCGAGTAAGTCATGACGTAGACATCCAGCGCTTCGACGAACGTGACGCGTGGATCTTCGACGCCCCCGGTGTGTGCGTTTCGTTCCCACACCTCATCTGGTTCGAGCGCGACATCGAGTCTCTCTACCCCCACGGGAGCGTCGCCGTCGAAGAGCACGTGAGCGCGCCCAACGCGCGAGTAGTTGCCCTCTGCGGCCAGCCTCGGGAACAAAAAGAGCTCGCCGTCACGTGATCGTGCGCACCCCGGGTTGAAAACCCCCAGGGACTCGTTCACCTCAGACGGGTCGGGCGCCATGATGACGCCCATCCGGGTCATGATGTAGGCGGGCTCGCGCACTACTCCTTGACCCCGGACCCGAGCTGCGCCTGGGTGAAATGTTTCTGCAGCGCGAGGAACAGCAACACCGCCGGAACAGCGAGCACGGTGGCGCCGGCGAGGATCGCTCCGAAGGGGTTTGCAGCTCGCGCCGCAGAGTTGGATATGAAGTTGCCGAGGGCCACGGCGAGGGGTTGCAGGTTCTGTTGCTTGGTGATCAGGAACGGCCACAGGAACTCGTTCCAGGGACCGATGAAGGTTACGATCAAGGCGGTGAGGATGGCGGGACGCGCGATCGGGACGCCAATCCTCACCAACACTTGCAACTCGGAGGCACCATCGATGCGCGCGGCGTCGAATAGGTCTTTGGGAATCTGCATGAAGAACTGCCGGAAGATGAATACCGCTGTCGGGTTGACGGCGAACGGAAAGATCATCCCGAGGTAGTTGTCTGAGAGCCCATACCACCGAACGATCATGACGTACAGCGGGATCATGAGGAGCATGAACGGCACGATCAGGAGTAGCAGCATCACGTTGAACACGACTCCGCGGCCGCGAAAGTCGAGCTGGGCCAGCGCGTATCCCGCCAGGAGACCGATGACCAATGTTGACAGGATCACTCCTCCGGTAAAGATGCCGGAGTTCAGCAGCGTGCGTCCGAGGTCGACGACCTCGTTTATCGCGATGAAGTTCGCGACCGAGAAGTTCGCCGGGTTGGGTACCGCTCCGCTCAACCCGGGGCTCTGATCGCGTTGAATCGCACCCAGCAGCATGTAGTAGAAGGGGAACAAGAAGGTGAAGGCACCCACGACCAGCGCCGTCAGCAGCAGGACCCGAGAGGAAAGGAAGCTTCCCCCCGAGGGCCTGCTCTCCGGAGAGGCGTTGCCAGCCTCCGTGCGTTCCCCGACTGCAGCATCCATACTTAATCCCTCTCGAGTACGAAGCGGTTGAAGAGCGCCAACGCCATTACTGCAATCGCGAGGAGGACCCCGATCGCGGCGGCGACGCCGGGGTGGTTTTGCTCGATGCCCTCTCGATACATCAATAGCACCGGGGTGACTGAGGCGTTGTTGGGCCCTCCGCCACCGGTGAGCAGGTAGGACTCGGTAAAGATCTGCGCACCGATGATGGTCGACAGGATGACTACTAGGACCGTCGCGGGTCTCACGCCCGGAACCGTGATGTAGAAGAAGCGCTGGATTGTGTTGGCCCCGTCGACCGCGGCCGCCTCGTGGAGCTCCTCGGGGACGTTCTGCAGTGCGGCTAGGTAGAGGAGCACGTAAAAGCCCATCTGTTTCCAGGTCACCAGTAGCGCGATCATCGGCATCGCCCAGAACTCGTTGACGAGCCATGTCGGTTCGGGTGCGAAGTCACCGAGCATGGCGTTCGCGAGGCCGTTCTGGTTGAACAGGAACAACCAGATGCCGACGATGGCGACGCTCGCAGTGACGTAGGGCACATAGTAGGCCGCGCGAAAGAACGTGCGGAAGGGGAGCTTGGCGTTGAGGGCGGTTGCGAGCACTAGCGACAGGACTACAGTCAACGGCACGTTGATGATCATGAACTTGACGATGTTCCACACCGCGGTGCGGAACACGGCGTCTCCCAGAACCGATGTGTAGTTGTCGAGTCCGACGAAAGGACGATCTACGACGGCGCCGGGCGCAGCGAAGAAATAGTCGTAGAACGACATATAGAGCGCGAACCCAAGCGGATAAGCGAACACTGCGATGAGGAAGATGATGTAAGGGGCCACGAACAGCGCGCCGATAGGTTGGTTCCCTAGTATGCGCTGTGCCAATGGCCTTGGTCTGGTTGCAACAGCCATGGCGCTACTCCTCGCTCACCAATTGCTGTATCGAGTCCGCGGCCTGCCGTAGAGCCTCCTCGGGCTCGCTTTTTCCGAAGATGACCGACTCGGAGTAGGCGTCGCGGAAGTCCTGCCACATCTCGATCGAGTTCGGCACGTTGGGTACCTCTGCGACGCGTTTGGCTTGGTCGGCGAAAGCTTCGGACTCGGGGTTGGCCTTGAAGAAGTCGGCGTAGACAGAGGTGATGTCGGTTCGCATCGGCATCTGGCCGGTCGTCTCGAGGAGCTCGCCGTCGTTGGCCTTGCTGGTGGCGAACTTGAGGAAGTCCCAGGCTGTGCCCTGGTTCTCGCAGGCCGAGTACATCCCGACCGACTTCTCATCCGAGAACGTGTAAGTCTCCTCTGGAGACACTCCCTCGGCGGTCGGGACGGGGGACACACCCCAGTTCACGTCGTCCCCGTAGACCGCGATGGCCCACGGCCCGACGATCGCCATCGCGGATTTGCCATCGGCGAACGCGTCGCCGTTGTAGACTTCCTTCTGGGACAGTCCTTGGTCGTACATCTGTGACCAGAAGTCGGCGACCGCCATGCCGTCCTCGCTCGTGAACTGAGGGTTGGTGCCCTCGACGAGCTGCTTCCCCCCGCTCTCTGCGATGAACAACGGATAGAAGTCGAACCACGACTGGAAGAACTCAGACGTCGGCGCCGGCCAGATGGCGGCCGTGACGCCGCCCTTGTCGACAAGCTTGTGCGAGGTCTGGATGAACTCGTCGTAAGTGTTAAGCGGAGGATTCTCCGGATCGAGGCCCGCCTTCTGGAAGACGTCCTTGTTGTAGAAGATCATCACGGGGTTGAGCTTCCACGGCATCTGGTAGTAGGAGCCGTCGGGCGACTTGTACTGCTGCGCGACCTTTCCTGCGCGCTCCTCGATGTAGCTGTCGCCGTCCGAGAAGCCGCTGAGCGACACGAGACCGCCCTGCTGCTGGAAGCCGGGGACCGCCGCAGGTGCGGTGTTGAAGACGAGACAGGGAGTGTTTCCGGCCGTGATCGCAGCGCCGATGACCTCCTCGGAGGTCTCCCCTGCGGGGATCTGCTCTCCGGTGACCTTCTCCTCCGGATGACCCTTGTTCCAGTCCGCTACAACCTTCTTGCCCCACGCGATCTCCTCCGGATTGTCCGAATACCAGATGTCGATCGGCCCCTTTGCCGTTGACGCCTCTTCGGTTGCGCCCTCCTCCCCCCCGCAGGCGGCGCCCACGAGGCAGAGGACAATTCCGAGTGCGAACAAGGTCTTGGAACGTGTGAACATGCTGCTTCCCCTCTCGTCTGATCTCCCCTTCAAAGCTTCAAGCGACGGGCCGCCGCGCCGGTGAAAGTCATCTGCCCGGAGTGCGCCGACCCTTGGCGCGTCACGTCATCTCCTCCCCCTTTGTTTCTGTGTTGCCGGCGCGGCGGTCGAACCGCGCACAATGAGAACGGGCTCGTCGAGATCGGGCCTCGGTTGCGGTTGTCCTTCGATGAGCGCGATCAACGAACGCGCCCCCGTCTCACCCCAGTTGAAGATGTCGTGGCGCACCGTGGTCAGGGGCGGCGTGACATAGGCCGCGAGCGGGACGTCGTCATGACCGATTACCGACAGGTCCTCGGGGAGCCGTAACCCCGCTTGGAGTGCGGCCGACGCGCCGGCGATCGCCATGAGATCGTTCGCGTAGACGATCGCGGTTGGAGGCTCCGGTAGCGCCAACAGCGTCGAGGTCGCCTTGGCTCCTCCAAAACCGGTGAAGTCGCCCACGGCCATCGCCACCGGTGACAGCCCGGCGCGCCTGGTGGCTTTTTGCCATGCCGCCCGCCGGTGCTCGCTGTGGACCAGGCCCCGCGTCCCGCAGACGTGCCCGATACGGCTGTGACCTCTCTCGATGAGATGCTCGACCGCCTGCCTTATGCCCGCGCGGTCGCTCACCTCCGTCCACGGGAACGGGCACGAACCGATCGGGCGGCCGATCCCGAGAGCGGGAAGGCCAAGCTCCGTGAGAAGGTCGAAGCGCGTGTCGTGCACGCGCATGTCAGTGAGGAACACGCCGTCGACACGCCCCTCCTGTGCGAGCCGGCGGTAGCTGTCCTTCTCTGCCCGTTCGTCGTCGCCCACGACCTGTAAGACGAGGGAGTAGCCGAGGACCGCAAGGGCTGTCTCGACCCCGGCGAGGAACGTCGGGAAGAACGGATCCGCGGCTATCAGTTCGGGCGGCCGGGCCATGACGAGCCCGAGGGCGTGGGATCGAGAGCGCGACAGCGCCCGCGCCCTGGCGCTGGGAGTCCAACCGATGACACGAGCGACCTCGAGGATGCGCCGGCGCGTGTCTTCACCCACCCCTGGACGCCCGTTCAGGGCAAAGGAAACGGCCGCCTCGGACACCCCTGCGGTTCTGGCGACATCCGTGATGGTGGGACGACGCTGTGGCGTTAGGGGCCTCTCTGCTCGCTGGCTCTTTGGCGTCATCCTTACATAAACCGCTTTAGTTCGCGGGGTGCCGTCGACGGTTTTACCTGGCGATCGACCGGGCCGTCCGCCATTGGTGCGAGAGCCCTGACGCGCTTGCTTATTCGGTGCCCCAGAGGAGCTGATCGAGACACTCGATTGATTCAGAGATCCGCAGCAGCGGACCAACCGGCCGCCCGCCCGATACCACCCTCGCCGAGCTCTGCGTCCGGGCCGGAACCACCAGGTCCCGGTCAACCAGGAGCCGCCGATCAGCACCGGACCGAGAACCCAGTCGGGAGATCTCGATCTAATCAACAGGAGCGTCGCTCAGCGGGGCTGGTGTTGAAAAGGTCGCCGTAACAAACTAGGCCTACCGGCATGGCGGACTACCGGTAGGGTCTCGCCGTGGTCGTCCTGCTGGCACTGGGCTCGGCCGTCGCCTACGGGCTGTCCGACTTCGTCGGCGGGATCCTGGCCCGGCGCGCGAGGGTGTTCGCCGTGGCAGTGGTGGGCCAGTCGGTCTCGACGGCCGGCACCAGCATCGCCGCCCTATTGTTCCCGGGTGCGCCGACCACTCCCGACTGGGTCTGGGGTGCCGTTGCCGGTGTCGGCAGCGGCCTCGGCGCCGTGTTCCTCTACCGCGGGCTTGCGTCGGGGCGGATGAGCGTGGTCGCACCGTTGTCCGCGGTGGCGGCCGCCCTGCTCCCGGTAGGGGTCGGCATCATCTCGGGGGAGCGCCCGACGCTTGTGACCTGGCTCGGAGTCGTGTGTGCGTTCCCGGCCATCTGGCTGGTCTCTCGAGCCGCCGAGGGGGCTCCCGATGATGACCGCGCCCACCGGGCGGGCGTCGCCGATGGGTTGCTGGCCGGCCTCGGCTTCGGCTCCTTGTTCGCAGCTCTCGGCCAGGTGGACGATGGCAGCGGGCTCGGCCCCCTGGCGCTGGCGCAGGCCACGTCGGTGGTGGCGATCATTGCCCTGGCCACCGGGCTACGGCAGCCGTGGTTCCCGCGCTACCGAGGTGAGGCGGCGGCAAGCATCGCCGGGCTCCTCGGCGCCCTCGCAACCTCGCTGTTCTTGCTGTCGACGCAGTCGGGGCTGCTCACGGTCGCCGCAGTCCTGTCATCCCTCTATCCGGCCAGCACCGTGCTGCTCGCCGCGCTGTTGCTTCACGAACGAATCCGCCGCTCCCAGGGCCTCGGTCTGCTGCTCGCGGGGGCTGCCGTGGCCCTGGTTGCGGCCGGCTGACAGGCCCCACCCCCGCCGAGTGGTGGTGAGAGGCTACATAGCAGCCATATATGACCACTCGACGAGGAAAGGCGGCTAAAGTCATGGGTGAGATCCTGATAGGCACCGCGTCGTGGACCGACAAGTCCCTGGTGAAATCGGGTTGGTACCCCAAGGACGCCTCCAGCGCGGATGCCCGGCTGCGCTTCTACACGACCCAATTCCCGCTCGTCGAGGTCGACTCCTCCTACTACTTCCTGCCCTCGGACAAGAACTCGAGGCTGTGGGCGGAGCGCAGCCCGGCCGGATTCACGTTCAACATCAAGGCCTTCTCGCTGCTCACCCAGCACCCCACCAAGCCCCCAGCCCTCAAGGACTTCCTCGCCGAAGGCGACATCGAGGGCGACAAGAAGAACGTCTACATCGCGGACGTCGAGGAAGGCGTGCGCGACGCCGTGTGGGAGGCCTTTCTCGAGGGTTTGGAGCCGCTGCGGGCGGCGGGCAAGCTTGGCCTTCTGCTGTTTCAGTTCCCACAGTGGTTCCCGGTGGGTAACAAGAACCGCGACTACATCATCGAGTGCGCCGCCCGGGCCGCGCCCGACCGTATCTGTGTCGAGTTTCGCAACAAGACGTGGATGAGCGAGCGCAACCGGGAGCGCACTCTCGAATTCCTCGAAGGCCACGGCCTCCCCTATGTGTGCGTGGACATGCCGCAGGGTTTCGTGAGCTCGCTGCCCCCCATTGCCGAAGCGACGGCCGATGTCGCGGTCGTGCGCTTCCACGGGCGCAACTCAGACGAGTGGGAGAGCGGCTCGGTGCAGAGCCGTTTCAAGTACCTCTACTCCGAGGCCGAGCTGGGCGAATGGGTGCCGCGCCTGGTCGGGCTGGCCGAGCGAACCGAGGCAACCCACGTCCTCATGAACAACTGCCACTCCGATTACGCGCAGAGAAATGCGAAAGAACTTGCCGACCTTTTAATCAGTCGAGGACCCTGGCCTCGGATCGGCGAGCGGAGAGAGCGATTGGAGATAGCGACCGATGATCGTTGTGACTAACCCTCTTGCGCGAGAGAAGTCGTCCCCGCCCAAGATAGAGTCGCGCCGATCGCGAGCTCCACGTCCGGACTACCTACTCTGCCGCGAAGGGATGAACATCTCTCACCACCTCGTATCGAGGAACCCAGATCGGAGCCCGAGGAGAATTGGTGTCGCTGCCATGGCTGCGATATCTGCCGGGCTGCTCTGGCTGGCGGTCTGGGCCCACCAGATGGCTGCACATGGCCCGACGCAAGACAACGAGATGAACATGAGTCTCGGCCTCACGTGGATGGACTCAGGCAAGTTTCTCGTCCTTCCCTTCCTCTTGCTGATCCCGGGGATCTTGCTGATTGGAAATCTCGCCGAGGATCCGGGCAGCGAGGCAATACGCAGGAGAGGGACGATCGTCGTCGGCCTCCTCTGTCTGGCCGCCTTAGGCACAGCACTCGAATTCTGGTTCTTCGATTGGGGTTCATACGAGGAAACCTTCGAGTCGAAGGGTGGCATCACGACGGTGGGCATAGCGTTGCAGGCTCTCTTCTCGGCGTTGCTCCTTAGCATCGCACTGATCATGTTCGGGTTCCCGGCCAGCCGCAGGGGGGCGATGCCTTATTGGCTCGCAGCCGTGCTCGTACTGGGATCGCTGGCCACCGTTTTTCTCACACCTGTCTTTTTCGTCCCTGGCGTTTCGTGGCTCGTGTTCGGGCTTTGGCTGCTGCTCGGCATTCGGCAG
The DNA here is from genome assembly GCA_035646635.1 of Actinomycetota bacterium. Taxonomy (GTDB): domain Bacteria; phylum Actinomycetota; class CADDZG01; order CADDZG01; family WHSQ01; genus JACDAL01. The sequence continues at coordinate 14,371 of DASRPA010000259.1, forward strand.
AAGCTCGCGAGAAAAAGTACATCCGCTAGCGCGACCGAGCCCGAATGATCCACGAGGCCTCCCGGAGCTACATCCGCGCTAGCTGACTCAAAGCCGTCTTCGATTCGATAGTCTCGATAAATATCGAGATTCGCTCAGCAATCACCTGCAAGAACGGCATCAAGCACAGCGCTTATCCGGGTCTAGACAACTGCTACCGGGACTACGCACAGCAGAACGCTCAAGACTTGGCCGACGTGCTGAGGGCCCAGGGGGCCGCGGTCGCTCCGCCCCCGTCGCCCGAAAGGGACAACCCGAAAGCCTAATTTGGTGCCAAGGGGGTATCGAATCAACACCAGCAGCCCTACATCTTGTGGTCGGGGTCCTCGGTGGGACCCCCAACGATGTCGGCCCAGGGTAACGGGTTGGCTGTCACCGCCTGCTCGAGCAGGCGGTAGAAGAGCAGCCCGCGCGATCGAGAGGTCCGCCGGTTGAACCGGAACGTGAACTCTTCGAGGTACGCCTGTAGGTGCTCGGGGCGGACCGAGCCCTGATGGGTGCCGAGCAACCAGCGCTTGAGCAGCGACGCTACTCGGTGCACCGCGGGCATCGCGACATGGGCGGGGTCGTTCGTGGATGACAGCACCGTCTTGCCGTGGGTGTAGCCGCGACTCCCGATCCCGTGGTAGCCGCGCCAACCATCGGTGAGCACGACGGAACCAGGCTCGACTACATCGCATACGAACGAGACCAGGCTTGTGCCTGACACGTCGGGAACGCGGCGCAGCCGCGCCCGCCCGAACCCCCGCGGCCTGCGCACCTCCACGGCGATCGCAACGATAGACTTCGTCTTGGTCTCACGCCCTCTGACCCCCTCTTCTCCCCCGCCTACGTAGGTTTCGTCGACCTCGACGTCGCCGCTGAGGCGATCGCGGTCGGGGCGCACCATCACCGAGCGGTACTTGTGCAGCATCGTCCAAGCCGCCTCGTAGGTGCCGACTCCGATCGCGTCGTTCAGCGCGAGTGCCGACAGCCCATTCTTCTGACTGACGATCTCCCAGGCCGTAACGAACCACATCGTCAGAGGCTTCTGGGTGCGCTCGAAGATCGTCCCGGTCGTCACCGTGGTCTCGCCGCGACATGACGAGCAGACGAGCCGGTTGCGCGACGCGCGATAGGGCTCACCCAGCGCTCCGCAACCTGGGCAGACGAACCCACTGGGCCACCTCAGCCACTCGAGATAGGCCCGGCACGCGTGGTCGTCCGAGAACCAGCTCGCGAAGTCCGCGTACGTCTTCGGGTAGTGGCGCCCGGCGATGGGGGCACCGTCAACCAGGCCAGGAAGGGCGGGGATGAGGACCACAACATCTTGTAGCCTAAGCTGCTTGCTGGTTTAGATTCGATACCCCCTAACTCGAAAACAATTCTGTCGGCTCCTTACTGTGCCCTCGGTACAGGATTTTCTCCTGTTCGTCGGGAATACTCAGCGTCTCCTAATGCGCCTTATGCTCCCCCAAACACCCCTGACCTGCCCTTTTGCCCTGCGCTTACATCCGTCCACTTACCTTGGAGACGCTCTGCCGTCTGAGCTAAGGGGGCGCTTCTCAGGCCGTATGAGATGATACCCGGTGGCCACAAGCACAGGCCATGCCCCCTCAGGGTGTTCCGCTCCGCAGCCACAGCGACGCGTGCTCCGGCTGGACGGTCTCGTTCACCGCCATCAGGAGGTCCGAGGTGACGGTGTCCAGCGTGACCTCGTCGCGCACGCGTCGAGAGAACTCCTCGACGGTGCGGGCCGCGTCGTAACGGCTGCGATAGAAGCGCCGGTCGATGAAGGCTTGGAGGCGTCCCCGAGCCGGGCGGAAGAGGGCGGCAACCGCGAGCGTCGATGCGGCCACGGCGAAGCTGTTGCTCTCTTGCCCGCCGACCTCGCGCAAGCGTCCACCGACGCCGACTACTCCCGCGACGTAGACCAGCGCGAGCACGGCCGTGAGTGCCCCGTAAACCAGCGCGCGATTGATGATCACGTCGATGTCGTAGAGCCTGTGGCGCAGGATCGCGGCCCCCACCGCCGCGGGAATGAGCAGGAACGAGAACAAAGAAATTTGGTCCACTACGGTCAGCCAGCCAGGCTCCACGGAGGATCGATCCGTTACGCTCGTCGTGAGCAGTGAGCCCACGACGGCGACGAAATAGAAAGACGCAGTAATCGCCGCTCCGGTGGCAAGCCACTTCAGCTGGAGTCGCTCCTGGCCGTGGGAGCGACGGAAGCGCCGGATCAGGCCTCCCGCGCACGCCAGTATGCACACCGGCAGTAGCACGAGCAAGGCGAAGAAGGGCCCGTCGAAGAACGGCTCCAGCGCCTCCACACCCAGGGGATTGGCGACGGGCGGCAAGGAGTCGTCTCCCAGCTCGTTCAGAGGGACGGGTGCGAGAGGGAGCAGGACGGTCAAGATGAGCAGCACGAGCCCGGAGAGCCACGCAACGGGCTTCCAGCGCGGCGTTGGTAGACGTCCGTCCGGAAACAACAGAATGAGAAAGGTCCCGATAAGCCCCAGCCCGGAGACCC
>DASRPA010000260.1:0-10152 GCA_035646635.1 Actinomycetota bacterium
GGGGCCGGGCCGGGCGAAGCCCGTGCGAGAATCCCGCCGTGGGCCCACCAGCCAGCTTGCGAGCGGCGATCACTCTGGAGCAATCGTGGCACCGCGTCCCGGGAGGAACCGCGGTCGCCGCGCTCGGTCTGGCGCGGGCACTGGCGAAGAGGCCGGGGGTCGAGCTCGTCGGCGTGGCGGCCCGGCACGCCGGGCCGGCCCCGGAGCCGTGGCGGCCCACCATTCCCGTGCGCCACCTGAGCTTGCCGAGAGTCGCCCTCTATGAGTCGTGGCACCGGCTGCGGCGGCCACGGGTCCAGAAAGCCACGGGGGCCGTGAACGTGATACATGCCACGACGATGGCGATTCCTCCCCGCTCGGCCCCCCTGCTCGTGACGATTCACGATCTCGCGTGGCGGCGTTTTCCGCAGATGTTCACGAAGAGAGGCGTGTCGTTTTTTCGCCGCGGGCTCGCCCTGGCCATTAAGGAGGCAGACCTCGTGCTGTGCTCCTCGGAGGCGACCCTGCGAGATTGCGCCGAGGCGGGCTTCGATGAGACGAAGCTCCGCGTCGTGCCGTTGGGGGTCGAGATGGCTCCGGCGGAAGAGACCGACGTACGACGTGTACGCGTGGCCTACGGCCTCGATCGCCCCTATGTCCTGTGGACCGGGACGATCGAGCCGAGAAAGAACCTGGCCGGGTTGCTGGACGCGTTCGTGCGGCTCGACCATAACCATGACCTCGACCTCGTGCTCGTCGGCCCACGCGGCTGGAACGAGGATCTCGATGGGATCGCCCACAGGGTGCGTGACAGGGTCAGGATGCTCGGCTTCGTCCCCGCCTCGGACCTCGGCCCCCTCTACGCGGGGGCCGAGGTCTTCTGCTTTCCGAGCCTGCTCGAGGGCTTCGGCTTCCCCGTGCTCGAGGCCATGTCCCAGGGCACGACGGTCGTGACCTCGCGCGGCACCTCCACCGAGGAGCTGGCGGAAGGCGCGGGAGTGCTGATCGATCCGCTCGACGCCGGCTCCATCGCAGAGGGCCTAGAGCAGGCGCTCGAGCCCTCCCTTCGAGCCCGGCTCGAGCCCCTGGGCCGGGCACGGGCCGCTTCCTTCACCTGGGAGCGCTCCGCCCAGCTGGTCGCCTCCGCCTATGAGGAGGTGGCGTAATCAAGCGCGTCGGCATCAACCTCTTGTGGATGCTCCCAGGGGTGGTGGGCGGCTCCGAGACCTATATGACGAGGCTGCTGTCGGGCATCGCCGAACACCCCTCGAACCTCGAGTACACGATCTTCGCCCTGCCTCAGCTGGCCTCCTCGCATCCTGAGCTCGAGAGAAGCTTCAAGGTCTCCTACGCCCCCCTCAGCGGGCAGTGGAAGTCCTTTCGCATCGCCGGCGAAAACACGTGGCTCGCGGCTCAGTGCCGCAAGCGCAGGATCGACCTCGTCCACCACGCCGGCGGCATCGTCCCCTTCGTGCACCGCGCGCGCCCGCTGCTCACCATCCACGACCTCCAGTACCTCTACTACCCCGAGTACTTCACCCGCACCAAGCTCTCCTATCTGCGAGCGATGGTTCCCCGCTCGGCGGAGGCCGCCCGCCTGGTGCTAACTCCCAGCGAGTTCTCTCGCCGCTGCGTCATCGAGCGGCTCGGGATCGACCCCAGCATCGTGAGAGTCGTTCCGCACGGGATCTCGCTGCGCACGACCAAGGTCACCTCCGGAGACGTGCGCGCCCGCTACTCGCTCGGCGGCCCCTTTTTTCTCTATCCGGCCGCCAGCTACCCGCACAAGAACCACCTCGTCCTGCTGGAGGCGTTCTCGCGCCTGCGCGAGGCCCACCCCGATGCCCTGCTCGTACTAACCGGCGCCAAAGCGTGGATGGAGTGGAGCGTGGCACGCGAGATGGGAGAGCGCATCGAGGCCGAGATCGCCAAGCTGAGGCTGGAAGACTCGGTAAGGCGTCTCGGCTACATCTCGAGCGAGGACCTCGCGGCCCTCTACTCGGAGGCCGCCGCGCTGACGTTCCCATCGCGCTTCGAGGGCTTCGGCGCCCCCGTGCTCGAAGCCATGGCGCGCGGCTGCCCGGTCATCGCGTCCGACGCGACCGCGGTCCCCGAGGTCCTAGGAGCGGCCGGGATGCTGGTCTCTCCGGACAACGCCTCCCACTGGACCGAGGCGATGCGAGACATGCTCGAGAACCCGGAGCTCGCAGGCACGTTCAGAAAAACCGGCCTCGACCGAGCGGGCGAGTTCGGCTGGGACCGCTCCGCCTCCATCCTCCAGGACGCCTATCGCCACGGCCTCGAGACGACTCTGTGAGGCTTGGAGTTATCGCTCCCCACTTCGAGCCCGATCTCGCTCCCACCGGGGAAGTCATCACCCGCATCGTCCACGAGCTGGGGCGCAGGGGACACGAGATACACGTTGTCACATCGTTCCCCTTCTACAAGGAGCACCGTGTCGAGAGCGCCTACGCCGGGAGGCTGGTGCGCACGGAGGACACGCCGTGGGGGCGGATCATCCGTGTGCATCCCTTTCCGGGCAGCGACAAGTCGGATCTGGTGCGCAGGGCGGCATCGTTCCTCGGCTTCAGCGCGCTGGCCACGAGCTCGGCCCTGCTCACCGGACGCTTCGACTGCGTCCTGGCGCTTTCCCCCCCGCTGACTCTGGGAGTGGCGGGATGGCTGGTCGCTAAGAGGAGCTCGTGCCCATTCGTGTTCACGATCCACGACGTCTACCCGGATGTCGTGGTTGAGCTCGGCCGGCTCACGAACCCGGGTCTGATCAAAGCAGCCTCTGCGCTCGAACGTTTCTGCTACGAGCGCGCCGACGCCGTGACCGTGCTGTCGGAGGAGCTGAGGCAAAACGTCGCGCGCAAGACCAGCAACCCCTCGAAGGTGAGGGTCATCACGAACTTCGTCGACACCGGCTGGATCACCCCGTCGAACAAGCACAACGCCTATCGTGAGGAGCACGGCCTCGACGGCAAGACCGTGGTCATGTACGCGGGCAATGTGGGCCTGTCGCAGTCGCTCGACCTGGTCCTCGACGCAGCTCGTGCGCTCGCCTCGGAAAAGGATGTCTGCTTCGTGGTCAACGGCCAAGGCTCGGCCCGCCCCCAGCTCGAAGCCGCGGCGCGCACGCTTCCCAACGTCTCTTTCGTCGACATGCAACCGGTGGAGCGCCTTCCCGAGTTGCTGAGCGCAGCCGACATCCACCTCGTCCCCCTCAAGAAAGGGCTGGCGCGCAGCAGCGTGCCGTCCAAGACCTACTCGATCCTCGCCTCGGGCCGGGCGTTGATCGCCAGCGTCGACCAGGCCTCCGAAGTGGCGCGCCTAGTGGAGCGCTCGGGCGGGGGCCTGGTGGTGCCGCCAGAGGACTCCGGCGCGTTCGTGGCGGCGGTCACCAAGCTGGTTTCGGATGCCAGCCTGCGCCTGAAGATGGGGGCGGCGGGACGGCGCTATGTCGAGGGCCAGGCGTCCCCGGCCGTCATCGCCCAGGCCTACGAGAGCCTGTTCGTGGAGCTGCGCCGCGCCTAAAAAGGACGCCGAGTGGTGGGGAGGTGGTCATATAGATCATCTGACCACCACTCGGCAATCAAAAGCTCTGGGCGAGCCAGGCCCCCAGCTCGGCGAGATAGTCCGGGTCGATCGAGTGGCCCATGGCGCTCTCCCGATAGGTGACCGCGGCCCCCGCTTCCTCCAGAGTCGCCTGGGCCCGGCGGGAGAAGGCCACCTCGATGACCGGATCTTGGGTGCCGTGGCCGATGGCTACCGGCAGGCCTGAGGCGTTGCCGAGATTCAGCTCGAAGCCCTCGACCTCGGGGATGAAGCCCGAGAGACAGAGGAGACCCGCCGTGCGAGGCCGTCCGGAGCCGAGCCCCAGCGCATAGCTCATCACCGCTCCCTGAGAGAAGCCGCCCAGCACGGTGTTCTTCATGGGAATGCCGCTCGCACTGAGCAGCGCGTCAAGCCACGCCGCGGCGGCGGCGTAGGTGGGATGAAAAGTGGTCTCGTCCGGATAGCCGACCCGGTGCACGACGTACCAGTGGGCTCCGCCCGGCGGCAAGGACAGGGGGCCGCGTGGGCACACGCCGAGCAGCCTCCGCTCGGGATCGAGGACATCGAACAGCGGGTAGAGGTCGTGCTCGTCGGCGCCGCGGCCGTGGAACAGCACGAGGGCCCCGGCCGGCTCCGACGCCGCCGGTCTCGCTAGGTGGCGCAGGCTCCCCTCGCTACTCACTGCGGCAGACCTCTGGCACCGCCCCCGGCTTGGGAACGGGCAAGGCTTGAATCTGGACCACCGGCTCCGTGCGCAGTCGCTTGGGTCCGACGATCACCGCGACATCGATCCCCGCCTTGGTCTGGCCCGCCCTGACCCTCACAGCGGGAACCGCAGCCGACACGAGATTCGCCATCTTGGCGGCCTCGGGTTCGTCCTTGCTGTAGATGATCACCGTTTCCTTGTAGTTGAAGCGCTCGGCATTGGCGACCTCTACGACATCGAGGGAGCCTTGAGAGGTCCGAATCGCCTTCTCCAGGGCGCGCTCGGCGGCGGCGGCGGCACCGTCCTTGTAGGTCCCGTTATAAACGCCGATGCTCACGGAGTCGGGGTCGATGTTCGGCACGTTGTCGGCCTCGGCCGGCGACTCCTCTCGGGCGAGCGCCTCGAACATGACCCTCATGGCCGGCATGTCGGGGACGACTATGGAGAGTCCGTTGGCCGCCGTCCCGATGCCGAGGTTGGGGGCGGTATAGGCCTCGAACTGCGCCGGGTTGAAGGCCCTGAAGCGCTGCCCTATGCGAAGGAGCTCGAGCAGGCCGGTGTCTCGGTCCACCGAGATGTTGTGCTTGAGCACCTCTTGCAGATCCTGGATGCGGCTGAGATGCAGCAGCGTGTCTACGGAGGTGATCTTGTCGATGGCCGCGGCCATGAACTTCTGCTGGTTCTGGATGCGCCCCAGATCACCACCCTCTACCGAGTGGCGCGAGCGCACGAAGCGGACCGCCTTGCGCCCGCTGAAGTGCACGACACCGGGCTCGGGGATCACGAGCCCGGTGTTGGGATCGAACTCGATGGCTTCGGGGACGCACACATCCACGCCGCCGATGGCGTCGACGAGATCCTTGAACCCTGCGATGTTGATCTGGACGTAGCGGTCGATGTCGAGCTTGGTCAGCTCCTCCACGGTCCGGACCATCGGGTTGACCCCCTGCTCGAGGGCGGCATTGATCTTGTTCTTCTCGTTCCCCACGGGCACCCACAGGTCGCGCGGGAACTGCACCATCGTAATGTGGTCCGACGCGAGATCGATCTGAGCCAGGATCAGAGTGTCGGCGCGCTCGCCGGGCACGTCGCCGGCGCCCAGATCGATCTTCTCCTCCTCGGAGAGTCCCTCACGGGAGTCGGAGCCCACCAGCAGCACGAGCTCGGGCTGACCTTCGGGCTTGGGAGAGTCGGAGTTTGAGAGGATGGGCCCGCCCTCCTTGATCTCGTTTTCGGTGGAGAAAAAGACCCAGGCCGTCCAGCCCGCAACGCCGACCACGACGAGCAAGACAACGATGCCGGTGAGGGCCCACTTGTTCTTGAGCAGACGCGGCAACCTGCGCTGGCGCACGCGGCCCCCCCTGATCATGCCCGTGAGCCGGTCGGGGCCCAGCCGCTCTTTTCTTCTCACACCCATCCTTCTAGGCTCGAGTGGTCGTAAATGGTCACTGTGTGACCTTTATCCACCACTCGGCAATGGCGACTGGGAAACAGGGTCAGGCTCGCCCGGGCACGCCGGGCTCGGTCATGGGGGCCACATCGAGGACCTTGTCGAGCTGATCCTCGTCCATGAGCCCGTGGGCCAGAACGACCTCACGAATCGTCTTGCGCTCGGCGTGAGCCTCCTTGGCGAGCTTCGCGGTCTGCTCGTAGCCGATGTAGTCGGTGAGAGCGGTACACAGCATCAGCGACTGCTCGAGCAGCTCCCGGCAGCGAGCCTCGTCCGCCTCGATCCCCTCCACGCAGCGCTCGGTGAACGCATGCACGCCGTTTGTAAGAAGCCTCATGCCGAACAGGAGGTTGTAGCCGAACACCGGCCAGAACACGTTGAGATCGAGCTGGCCCCCGTGTGCCGCGAGCGAGCACACCTCGTCGCAACCGATGACCTGAAAGCAGACCATGTTCATCATCTCGGCCATGGACGGATTGACCTTGCCGGGCATGATCGATGAGCCCGGCTGCACCGGCGGCAGGATGATCTCCCCGATGCCGGTCCGGGGGCCGGAGGTCAAGAGCCTGATGTCGGAGGCGATGCGGGAGATCTCGACCGCGGCGTTGCGGACCGCGCTGGAGAGATGCGCCATGTCGCCCCCCGACTGGGTGAGGCGAAAGAAGTTGTCGCCGCGCCGCACCGAGAAGCCGGTGATGTCTGAGATGTAGGCCACGATCCCGTCGATGTAGGCGGGCTCGGCGTTGATACCGGTGCCGGCAGCGGTCGCCCCTATGTTGAGCTCCTCCAAGCCAGTGGCGGCCTCGCCGACGCGCGAGGAGGCGATGCGGACGGCCGCGCCCCAGCCGGAGAACTCCTGACCCAGGCGCATGGGAACTGCATCCTGGAGGTGCGTGCGAGACGACTTGAGCACATGGTCGAACTCACCTGCCTTGGCGTCGAAGGCGTCCGCGAGGCTCTCGAGGGCCTGGCGCAGGCCCGGCACCAGACGCAGGGCGCCGAGCCTGACCGCGGTGGGGTTTGCATCGTTGGACGACTGCGCCATGTTGACGTGGTCGTTGGCGTTGACTGTGCGGTCGGCGCCGCGCTCGCCTCCGAGAAGCTCCGAGGCGCGATTCGCCAGCACCTCGTTGACGTTCATGTTGTGAGAGGTCCCGGCCCCCGCCTGCCACGGGTCGATGACGAAGTGTTCGTCGTGCTCTCCTGCCAGCGCCTCGTCGGCCGCCTTGACGATCGCGTCGCCGATCTTCTTATCGAGTCTGCCGGTATCCATGTTGGCGAGGGCGGCGCCCTTTTTGACAACGATCATGCCCCACAGATAGTCCGGCTGCGGCGGTTGCCCCGAGATGCGGAAGTTGTCGCGCGCTCTGCCCGTCTGGGCGCCGTAGAGCGCCTCGGACGGCACCCGAACTTCTCCGAGCGTGTCTCTTTCGGTTCTGTCGCTCACGTTGGTCCTCCTGCTGAGAAATATGTGCTCCGCACCGGAAATACGGTGCGCACCAATTGAATCCCAATTCCGACCTCGGCGGAGCCGTGAGCGTCACTGAGCCCCCGATTGAATCCCAATTCCGACCTCGGCGGAGCCGTTTCGCCAGGCGCGAGGAGCGCTGCGTACCCGGAGGGTACGTGAGCGACAGATTGAATCCAAATTCCGACCTCGGCGGAGCCGTGGAACGCCGCGAGCAGGGATGCAGAGGCGCTCGAATGCCACCGTAGTTACGGGGAGGTGCACTAGGGACGGGCTTCGTCGCACAGGACGGGGACCCTGCACGCTTCGAGCGACGACGCCACCTGAGCGAGGGCGACGCCGCTCAACACCAGTCCCATTGCGAGGGCCGTTGCCCACCATTTCCACGGGAGCCGATGCGCCCGCCCGGGCCTGCTGCCGTCCGTGGCCGCTGCCGGGCCCTGGAAGGCGGCTTCGGCCAGTGCGATGTGCGCGTCTTCGAGCTGGATCTTCAAGACGTAGACGGTCACCGGCGCCCACGGGTTCCCGCCGCCGTAGAGCCATGCACTCGGAGCGGCGCGGTCGGTGATGGTCCTGGTTTCGATCCCGGCCTCCGTGAGCCGCCCCACCAGGAGATGGGCCTCGATGTCGTTGGCCGCGCGGCACAGGCGCACCCAGCGCGAGCTGCCTCCCGTGGGTGTGGAGGTGGCGGGAGGTGGCAGACCGACGGCGACCGACATCTCAGCCGCCGAAGATGCGCCGGGCGAGCACCACGCGCTGGATCTGGTTGGTGCCTTCGTAGATCTGCGTGATCTTGGCGTCGCGCATGAAACGTTCGACAGGATAGTCGCGCACATAGCCGTAGCCGCCCAGCGCCTGGACGCAATCCGTGGTCACGTCCATGGCGACATCCGAGGCGTAGCACTTGGCGATCGCGGCCCAGTAGGGGAGGTCAGAAGCCCCCTCGTCGACCGCCAACGCGGCCCGGTAGACCGCGAGCCTGGCGGTCTCGATTTTCATCGCCATGTCCGCGAACATGAACTGCAGGCCCTGAAAAGCGGCCACCGGGGAACCGAACTGGTGGCGCTCCTTGCAGTAGTCGACTGCGACGTTGAACGCTCCCTGGGCGATGCCGAGCGCCTGTGCCGCGATCGTTGGCCGCGAGAAGTCGAGCGTGCGCATGGCGATCTGAAAGCCCTGGTCGATTTCGCCGATGACACTCTCCTGAGGCACACGACAGTCCTCCAGCACGACCTCGCGCGTGGGCGAGCCTCTGATCCCCATCTTGTCCTCTTTGCGGCCGAGTGAGAATCCAGGCATGTCTTGAGACAGAAGGAACGCGGTGATGCCTTTTCCCTTGGGCGCGGATGGGTCGGTGACGGCGAAGTAGGTATAGAGGTCGGCGGCGCCGGCGCCGGTGATAAAGCGCTTGGACCCGTTGAGAACCCAGCCGTCAGAGTCCTCGACCGCCCGGCTCTTCATGGCGGCCGCATCCGATCCCGAGGCCGGCTCGGTCAAGCAGTACGACATACGGTGCGTGCCTTCGGAAACCCCCTCGCACACCAACCGCTTTTGCTCATCACGACCCTGCAGCAGAACGGGAATCGCTCCCAGCTTGTTGACCGCGGGGATCAGCGACACTCCGGCCGAGACCCGGGCGATCTCCTCCACAAGGATGCAGAGCTCGACCGCGCCGCCGCCCGCGCCGCCGTGCTCCTCGGGGTAGGACACGGCCGCGAAACCGTTCTTGACCAGCAGCTCGTCGAGGTCCCAGGGGTACTCGTCGGTAGCGTCGATCTCCTGAGCGCGCGGCGCGATCTTGTCCTCGGTCAGCTGTCTGATGGACGCTTGAAACGCCCGCTGCTCCTCGGTGAAAGAAAAACTCAGCCCCTCGCCCACCCAACAATCGTACCCGGTGCTGCGGGCGGAATCAGAGCCGCCCGCCACGCTCGCTCCGGACCAACCCCTTGGCAGCCTTGGGTGGCTAACGTGCGACAGTCGCACAAAACAACCACCCAATCCGGTAGCCAGCGTGCGACAGTCGCACAACAGCACCGCCCGATGGAGGCGGAGCCCGCCTAGTCAGGCGTGGTCCAGGGCCCCCCGCACCGTTTCCAACAGCTCGGCCGCCATGAAGGGCTTCTGCAACAGTTCGTAGCTCCCCTCGAGCACCCCATGACGGGCGATGATGTCGTCGGTGTAGCCGGACATGAACACGATCCTCGCCTCGGGGGCGACCTTGTGGACTCGCTCGGCCAGCTCCCGGCCCGAGAGGCCGGGCATGATCACGTCGGTCAGAAGCAAGTCCGGTGAGCGCTCGGGACCAACGAACAGAGTGAGCGCCTCGTGGGGGTCCGCGGTCACGACATCGTAATGATTGGCGCCCAAGATTCGCTCCACAAGCCTCATGACCGCGTCCTCGTCCTCGACCACCACGACTCGCTCCCCCCGGCCTTGGTTCGAGTCCTTGGCCACGGACTCGGCCGCGACTGTGGAAACCTCGGCGACGGGAAAGTAGAGGCGAAGCCCGCTGTGCCCAGGCACGCCCGCTGCTGACACCACAGCGCCGCCCCACCGTTCGACGATCTCGGTCACCGTGGCCAAGTAGGGACCTTCCGACAGAGCGGGGTTCGAGCCACCTCTGCCATCACGTTCTCTCATGGATACAGAGGCCGCCAGACATACCCTTCGAGAGCTCACCGGCCCGGTCGCCCCCAACCCTGCGCCGTTCTGAGCCGAGACGTTGAAGGTCTCGATCGTGAGGCGGCCGCCCAGCGTCAGAACCTTTCTCGCCTGCACGCTCAGTGCCGCCAGGAGCTGTTCCACATGTCCGGGATCGATTCGAGTTCGCCACATGCCCCGGCCCAGCCTGGTGACCATATCGATGTCCTCGCCGACCGAGCTTTGCAACAAATGCTGCATGTCGAGGACGATCTCGGAGATGTCGACGAGGCGGGCCTTGCCGGTCTCCCGTCGCGAGAAGGTAAGAAACTGGCGGATGAGTGCCCCGGC
>DASRPA010000261.1:0-11763 GCA_035646635.1 Actinomycetota bacterium
ATTCGCCGGCTCGCAAACCGCACGCACCGCAAGATCCTGGTGGCGGACGGTGCCATCGGCATGACCGGTGGCGTGGGGATCGCCCAAGAGTGGACGGGGAATGCAGACGACCCCGAACACTGGCGCGACACGCACGTGCGGGTGCGTGGGCCGGTCGTGCGCGGCCTCCAGGGAGCCTTTGCCGAGAACTGGCTCGAGGCCACGGGCGAGGTGCTGGCGGGGGATGGTTATCTGCCGGCGCTGGGGCCGGTAAATGGCGGAGGCGCGATGCAGGTGATGCGCTCCAGCGCCGGGGTGGGCGATACCGACGCGGAAGCGCTCTACTTCCTCGCTATTGCGTCGGCTCGGGAGTCGTTGGATTTGACCTCGGCATACTTCGCACCCCGCCCCGCCTTCATCGAGGCGCTGGTTGAAGCTTCACATCGAGGTGTCGAGGTGCGGATCCTGGTGCCGGGGCCTCACATGGACAAGGAGATCGTGCGTCAGGCGGGGCGCTCGACCTACGAGCGGCTGCTGTCCGAAGGCGTGCGGATCTTCGAGTTCCAGCCCACGATGCTGCACGCCAAGTCCTTGGTGGTGGACGGCATTTGGAGCTCCGTCGGTTCCGTCAACTTCGACAACCGAAGCTTTCAGCTCAACGACGAAGCCACGTTGTGTGTCCAGAGCCGGCGCTTCGCCGCGCAGCTATTGGAGGTCTTCGAGCAGGACCTCGCTCACTCGAATGAGTTTCGCAGCGGGTACTGGGGAGAGCGCCCCCTGCGTCAACGGGCGTTCGAGCAGGCGGGCCGTATCATTCGCCGTGAGCTGTAGTGGCATTCTCTACCACGCGATCCTCCAGCGGATCGCTCATGCTCTATCCACGCGATCCTCCAGCGGATCGCTCATGCTCTATCCACGCGATCCTCCAGCGGATCGCTCATGCTCTATCCACGCGATCCTCCAGCGGATCGCTCATCGAGTTGGGGGAGGCACCATGTTCGCTTTGATATATCGCTTGTTCCGGGCGCGCATCCTGATCGGGCTGGCCGCCCGGTTGTTCCGGCTCTTCCGAAGCAGGGGGGCCGGGGGCCGTCGCCTCTGAGCGCGCCGCAGAGATAGGCCTCAGCCACAGGCCCACACAGGCACACTGCATTGTGTGTCCAACCACGCCAAGGAGATCGGCCTCGAGCGAGTCGAGATTGACGTGGTCTCTGAGACGCAACCCGAAGGCGTCGATCGTCTTCTGGGCGTCATACTTGCGGCGGTTGAAGCGGCGGTCGATGAGCGCTTGGAAGCGGTTCTTGGCGGGGCGGAACAGGGCCGAGACCGCGAGGGTGGAGATCGTTGCCGCCACCGTGGAACCCCTCGTGACATCGCTGAACACCTGTTGCAGAAGGACAACGGCGGCAATATAGGCCAGGCCTAGGGATGCGGTTAGGCAGGCGTACACAAGTGCCCGGTTGACGAACAGGTCGATATCCCAGAGCCCGTAACGCAGCACCGAGACCGCGATAGAGAGTGGCAGAGCAAGCAATGCGACCGCCAGGAACGTCAAGAGGATCAGCTCGTAGAGGGCCTCCACCCGGGGAGTGACGACCGCCAGTCCCGGCAGTGCCTGACTCAGCCGAGGGCTGATCGCCACGAGCAACGGTGGCACGGCTGCGATAGTGCCGAGCGCCATGAGAACGAGCCGGGTTTGATGCTGGCGAGCGGGACTCGAGTCGAAGGCGTAGCGGTGCACCTGAGCGTAGAGTCCGGTGGCGGGGACGGCGACGATCCAGACGTATTGCAGCGGCAGGGGCCAGAGGTCGACCGCGAAGATCGAGCCGGGGGCGAGCGACCACAGCAGGACGTGGGCGAGAACGGCGGCCGCTATCCAGCGCGTGAAGCGCGGGATGAAGCGGCCGTCTGGGAACAGATAGAGGAACAGGAGAAAGGACAAACCTCCCAGCGAGCGCCCGAAGAAGGGGAAGTCTGGCCGGAAGTTGCCCACCAAACTGACCGTCCAGCTCCATCCCGGGTGGTTGCTAGCGAGCAACGGGAGGGGAGCGAAAACCGAAGCTCCGAACGAGATGAGGGTCGCGGAGGTCAACCCCATCATCCAGTCACGCGACCCGCGCACGAAGATGACCGCTGCGGTCACGACGAAAACAACGAAGCCCAGGACCCGGAAGACCAGATCGGCTCGCTCCACCAGTTCGAGGTTGAGCCCCAGCGCCTGAATTCCCGAGGCGAGGCGGGGGTTGAACGCGAACACCCCGACGGTCGACAGCGCGTTGAGCGAGCTATCCGAGGCGAGCGCCACGAAGGCCGCCACCGAGACCACCAGCGCAAGCACCGTTAAGGCCGCCCACAGCCAGAGAAGCGCGGCCAGCCGCCACCCCTGAGTCGGGGCGCGCTCCGTCCCGATCGAGAGCAGCTGCCCCGCCATCACTCTTGTCTTCGCCATATCCTTGTCCTCATCATGAGCGCGGGCGTCACGAAACCGTTACGCCCGGCCAACGCCCTGAGCTCCGCCCACGCCCGCGGTGGCAAATGTCCACGGTTCGCTTCTGCCCACCGAAAACGGTGGGGAGATGTCCACGGTTCGCTGTGACCACCACAGCACGACGGATCCGAGCCGTGCATCGCCGCCTCCTCCGGGCATACGGCCCGATCAAGGTGCAGCAGAAAGGTCCTATCGTCGACTGCCTCGTCGGGACGGTCCTCTCGCAGCACACCTCTGACATCAACTCTGAGCGGGCCTGGCGCGCCCTGAAGGAGCGCTGGCCGTCCTGGGATGCGTTCGCCGAGGCATCCTTGGATGAGATCGAAGAGGCGATCCGCCCAGGGGGCCTGGCTCGGCTCAAGGCTCCGCGCATCAGGGCGATTCTCGACGAGATTCTAGAGCGCGAGGGGCGGGTCGATCTGTCAAACCTCGAGCCCCTGGCGGACGATGAGGTCTACGCCTACCTGCGGTCGCTCCCCGGCGTGGGCCCCAAGACTGCGGATTGCGTGCTGGCCTTCTCGATGCAACGAGACGCCTTCCCCATCGATACCCATGTGCACAGAGTGGTCGGCCGGCTCGGTTGGGTGTCGGAGAAGACCTCGGCTGAGGCCGCGAGCCGGGAACTGAATGCCAGCATCCCCTCAGATCTGCGCTATGAGCTGCACGTGGCCATGATCGAGCACGGCCGCCGCACCTGCCGCGCACGCCGGCCGCTGTGCTCTGAGTGTCCTGTGTTCGACCTCTGCGAGGCCGGCGCAAGCCTGCTGGCCGACGGCTCGGCCGTCTAGCCGGCCCGCGCCGCGGCCCCGCCCCGAGCCCCCGGCCCTGGATCTAGCCCGGTACTCAAACGCGCGCAGAGAGCGCCTGAGTACCGATTCCGTACCTGAAAGCGCGCCGAGCGCGATCCACTACCAAGTGCGTGTCGGCAGCGCTGGGGTCGGCGCCAGGCTTGGGCACGCGCCTCAACTATCGTTTCGGCCATGGAAGTTTCAGAGCAGCGTCCCGCCCTGCCCGTGGTCAAGCGAGTCGTCTTCGTGATCCTCGTGCTGGCGTCCATCCTGTTCACCGCTCTGCTCACCCCTCTTCCCTACCTTGTCCTGGGCTGGTTCGTGGAGCTCGGACCGAACGAGTTGTCGCATAGGGTGCACGAGATCTCCTTCGGCGCCCTCTTCGTCCTTCCGTTGGTGGGCCTGGTGGCGCAACTGCGTCGCCCCGACACAAAGGTTGCGCCGATGTATCAGGTCCTTCTTCCCTTGGCGACGACGATCGTCGTGCTGGCGCTGGTGGCCGGCCAGGGGAATCCGTCCATGATCGTGTTCGTGGTCATGCCCCTCCTCATAATCCTTTTCCATCCGGCGCGGCCCCAGGTGCTGCGACCGTCCCTTGCTCCCAGCCCTCTGCTGCTGGGCCTGGCTGTGCTGGCGACCGTTCCCCTGCTGTTCTTTGCCGTCGGTCAGTTGCGCGTCTCAAGGGAGGCCGGCCGGATCGCCCCCCAGGTGTTCGACTCGTTGCCGGAGGACGCCACCGACGCCGAGGTCGACAGGGCCCTCAAGAGGGCGGCGTCGGGGGAGGCGCTGGAGGCCGTCGAGCACTACGGGCCGCATTGGTCGGCGATGGGCGCATTCGCGCTGTCGATCGTGGCTTCCTCCTTCATCGCCGCGTCGAGAGCACCTGGCTGGCGCCTCACGGCGTGGACGACGG
The DNA here is from genome assembly GCA_035646635.1 of Actinomycetota bacterium. Taxonomy (GTDB): domain Bacteria; phylum Actinomycetota; class CADDZG01; order CADDZG01; family WHSQ01; genus JACDAL01. The sequence continues at coordinate 4,169 of DASRPA010000261.1, forward strand.
CGGCCGTGACCATTCTCTTTGGGGTCGCCTCGCTCGTCTTTCCAGCCGACGCCTCCGCGCTCGGGGGCTTGTGGGCTGTGCTCGCGATTCTGTGGGGTGTAGCACTGGTGGTCCTCTCCGCGCGAGAGAGCTCGGCTGCGCCGGACGTGGCCCCGATCCCGGCGAGTTCGCCCTCCGCAGCCGGATAGACTCGTCACTTCCCGGTCGTCCTCATGGGCGGCCGCTACGGGCCCTCGATCTGACTCGCTGGAGTGGCCATGCGCGCTGAAGCTCGCCGCAACGAAGAACAACGCTCTGTGTTCGGGCGCGGGATTCGGATCATCGTGTCCTACGTCAGGATGCACCCGCTCCCGTTTGCGATCTCGCTGGTCGGCGGGGTCCTGTACTCGGCCGCCACAGTGGCCTCGACAATCATCCTGGGCCGGGTCACCGACGAGATCATCTATCCCGCCTTTGAATCGGGCGTGGACACGAGAACCTTGTGGGGAGGAGTTGTGGCGCTCGTCTGCGTAGTGGCAGTGCGCGCCGGAGCCATCGTCCTGCGCCGCTATTTCGCCGGGATGACCTCCTACAGGATGCAGGCGTCCTTGAGGATCAGGGTGATCGAGCGCTACCGGGACCTGCCGCTCGCCTTCCACCGCTCTCGGCCGGCGGGCGAGCTGCTCGCTCACGCAGAGGCCGACGTCCAGGCCGCGACCGATGTGCTGAATCCCGTTCCGTTCTCGGTCACCGTGATCTTCCTGGTGCTGTTCGCAGTCATATCCCTGATCCTGACCGATCCCCTGCTCGCCTCTGTGGGGCTGGTGATCCTGCCGCTTCTCGGTCTGCTGAATCGCCTCTACGGGCGGACTGTCGAGCCCGCGGCAACCGCAGCGCAGCAGGCCATCGGCGAAGTGTCGGCGGTCGCTCACGAGAGCATCGACGGCGCGCTGGTGGTTAAGACCCTCGGTCGTGAGGATTCCGAGGTGTCCCGCTTCGATCAAAGGGCCGCCGTGCTGGAGCAGGAGCGAGTGCGCATGGGCAGGCTCCGAGCCGCCTTCGAGCCCGCCTTCGAGACCGTTCCCAATCTCGGCATCATTGCGTTGCTTGCGATGGGAGCATGGCGGCTGTCCACGGGGGCCGTGACGATTGGAACGCTGGTCCAGCTCGTGAGCCTGTTCCAGCTGCTTGCTTTTCCCATGCGGATGATCGGCTTCGTGCTGGCGTTGATACCGCGTGCGGTCGTGGGCCGGGAGCGGCTTCAGGGCATTTTCGTGGAGCCGTCTTCGCTGGGAACCCCAGAGCAGGCGGCCGACCTTCCCGCAGGGCCGGTGGGAGTCTCGGTGCGCTCGGTCGCTTTCTCCTACAGCGAGCACAGGGTCCTGAACAAGCTGAGCTTCGAAGTAGCTGCCGACGAGTCCGTGGCCCTGGTCGGGCCCACAGGGGCGGGCAAGAGCACCCTTGCAGAGCTGCTCGTGCGTCTCGCAGACCCAGATGAAGGGACGATCCTGCTCGGCGGCATCGACCTGCGTCAGATCGCGCCGGGTCACCTGCGCCAAAGCGCTGCGGTCGTGTTCCAGCGCAGCTTCATGTTCGCGAGCAGCGTGAAGGACAACATCGCGCTGGACTCCCAAGCATCCGAGGAGGAGGTGGCGGAGGCCGCCCGCCGAGCGCAGGCCGACGACTTCATCCGGGCGCTTCCAGAAGGCTACGACACGGTCGTGGGGGAGCGGGGGGTGACCCTGTCCGGAGGACAGCGCCAGCGGATTGCTCTGGCGCGCGCCCTGGCGCAAAAGCCGCGCCTCTTGATCCTCGACGACGCCACCTCGGCGGTCGATCCCACCGTCGAGGCGGCAATCCTCAACGGCTTGCGTGCGGAGCTCAACACGACGCTGATCGTGATTGCGTACCGGGTCTCGGCCATCGCCCTTGCGGATCGCGTCCTGTTCCTCGAGGGGGGCCGGATCCAGGCCTCCGGTAAGCACGAGGAGCTCATGAGCTTTGCCCCCTACGAGGCCATGGTGCGGGCGTACGAGCTGGGGGCCGGGGCGGCGAGGGTGAGGGCCGGGCGATGATGCGGAACATGCGGCCGGCCTCGGCCGAGGACCCCGAGGTCTCGCCTAGCCTCGACGGGGCCTGGAAGGTCCTGCGCAGAGGACTGGCCGAATCGCCGGAGCTGCGCTCGGGGATGCTCTACACAATCGCACTGGCGGTGGTCTCGACCATCGGGTCGCTGGCTCTGCCGGTTCTGATCCAGCAGGTTCTCGATCGCGGGCTCGGCGGCAACCAGGAGCCGCGGCTCGGATTCGTGCTGTGGGCCTGCGCGCTCACGGCCGTGGTCACCGGTGCCATCTACTTTGCCGGTAGAGCCGCCTTCGCCCGCCTCACCACCTCGTCGGAACGGGCGCTGAGGGGTCTGCGGGTGCGGGTCTTTGCCCATATCCACTCGCTCAGCATTGCCGAACAGACCGAGCAGAAGAGGGGCGTGTACGTGGCGCGAGTCACGGCCGACGTCGACACGTTGAGCCACTTCCTCGAGTGGTCCGGGGTGTCGTGGATCACGGGATCGGTTCTGATAATCGGGACCTTCGCCCTCATGGCGGTGTACTCGTGGCAGCTCATGTTGATCGTTCTGGTCGCGATTTCTCCCCTGGCGCTGATCTTGCGGCTGCTGCAGGTCAACCTCCTGGCCTCCTACGACCTCGTGCGAACGCGGGTGGGCCAGACTCTCTCGGAGATATCGGAGAGCGTCATGGGCGCCGACGTAGTCCGCGCCTACGGCCTCGACGAGCGCATCGACCGCCGGCTCAAGGGCGCCATCGATCGCCAGTACAGGGCGCAGATGCGGGCCATGAAGTTCCAGGCCATGGTGTTTCCGTCGGGAAACTTCTTCGGCGCGGTGGCCATGGGCGCGGTGGTTGCGGTGGGCGTGCTTCTCGGCCCCTCGTGGGGGTTGAGCGCGGGACGACTGGTCGCGTTCATGTTCCTGGTCAATCTGCTGACGTTCCCGTTGGCTGAGATGGCCGAGAACTTCGACCAGACCCAGACCGCCATCGCGGGTTGGCGCAAGGTCCTCGCGGTCCTGGATATTCCTCGGGGACTGGAGGAGCCCTCGCCGGGCGTGTCCCTGCCCGAGAGGGAGCTCTCGATCGCGGCGAGCGGAGTCGAGTTTTCCTACACGGGCGGCCCCCCGGTGCTGAGAGGCATCGATCTGGAGGTAGCGGCGGGTGCACACGTGGCGATCGTGGGCGAGACCGGCTGCGGCAAGACGACCTTCGCCAAGCTTCTTTCACGCCTCGCCGACCCCACCTCCGGGCGCATCCTGGTGGGGGGCGTCGACCTCACAGAGGTGGCGCCAGAAGCACGAAGGCGTGCCATCCGCATGGTCCCGCAGGACGGGTTTCTCTTCGACGGCACCATTAGGGCCAACGTCGCCTATGGCCGCTCCGGGGCAGGTACATCGGATGTAGAAGCGGCCTTTCGTGAGTTGGGGCTTGAGGACTGGCTTCAGTGGTTGCCGCAGGGGCTCGATACCCGGGTGGGCCAGCGGGGCGAGGACCTCTCGGCGGGGGAGGCGCAGATGGTCGCCTTGGCGCGCGCCCAGATCGCCGAGCCCTCTGTGCTGATCCTCGACGAGGCCACGAGCGCAGTCGATCCCGAGACCGAGCGAGCGTTGTCTGAGGCGCTCAGGCGGCTGTCCCAAGGGCGCACGACCGTGACGATCGCGCACCGGCTCTCGACGGCGGAGGCCGCCGACTGGGTCTTCGTTTTCGATCAGGGGAGGCTCGTCGAGCAGGGCCGTCACGCCGAGCTGCTGGCGCTCGGGGGTCGCTACGCGGCCCTCTACGAGAGCTGGCTGGGCAACACGCAGGCGCCGGCACGATCATTGCATCAGAACCGGCGCTGACCGGGCGGTCGCACAAACCCGGGGGTGGTGGGGTGCTCGCGGCCCTGAACATTGCGCCCCCGACCACCTGTGAGGTGGTTGGAGACTCAAGGTTCGGTTCGGGCAGGCGCTCATGGCGGTCGCAGCCATAGTGACTCCTGGGCAGGCTGCATTGTCTGATCGACCACAGCCAGGAGGTCGGCGGTCAGGCTTTCAAGGTCGACATCCTGGCGCACCCGCGCGCTGAACGCCTCGATGGTCTGAGTTGCGTTGTAGCGTCGGCGGTTGAAGCGACGGTCAACGGCCTCCTGGATGCGGCGGCGGGCAGGCTGGAACAAGCCGGCCATTGCCAGAGTCGCCACTGCCACAGAGACGCTCGACTCCCGCCCCAGGAGCCCACCCAGTAGCAGAACCACAGCCACGTAGCCAGTGGCGAGCAGGAGTGTGAGGGCCCCGTACGCCAGCCCTCGGCTGATGATGTGGTCCAGGTCGTACAGCCGATACCGCAGGATCGCGGCACCGATGGCTACCGGCAGCAGCGCGACGCAGAGCTCCACCGCCACGTCGCCGATCTGCGACGTGTATCCCATCGTGTCTGCCGCCACGCCGACGAGGGCTACGGGGCCTATCGGCGCCGCGGCAAACGCCAGCCACCGCAGCTGCAGGCGTTCAGTGCCGCGGGCGCGGCGAAAGCGCACCACGAGCGACCCGGCTCCCACTCCCATGGCCAGGACCGTGACCGCCAGGACGACTCGGTGAGCGCCCAGCACGATCCCGCCATAGGCGGTGAAGTCGAAGGGGCTCGCAAGCGCCTGGAAGTCAGAGGCCGACGGCTTGGGTGCGAGTGTCACCATGACCAGGTTGACGATCGGCGCAGCTGCGGCAACCCACACCCACCAACGCCAGCGGGGCGAAGGTGGCGATCCGGTCGGAGTCAGTAGCGAGACCAAGCCGATGCAAGCCAGCGCCGCCAGTGCGAAGGTTGGGTAGTACGCGGCCACCCAGCCGGGGGCCGGGAGGACGCCGGGCCGAACCACCAGTCCGTAAGGCGCATAGCCTGAGATCACCCCGTCCGCGCCGAGGAACACGGCGACGGCCAGCAGGAGCCAGCCCACCGGGTGACCCGGTCGGCGGCGCGCCAGTACCAGTCCCACCGTCGCCGCGGTCATGAGCGCACCAAAAAGTAGGATGTCGGGTGTCATCAGATCGGGCCGCCCCGCCCGGCGCAGCAAGTGATGCAGCCAGACGGTCGCAGCGATGCCGAGCATGGCTAGCGCCCATAGGGCCCACGCCAACTTGCCCGGCCCCCCTGTTCGGGGACGCAGGATCACTCCCATGGTCGTTCGCGCACGCGCATCACGTCCCAGCTAGCGACAGTCAACTGGCGCGAGCATTCCCCACCGCCGTCACGGAAGCGTTACGGGGGCCACCGCCTTGCGACAGGAGGGTCAACGCCAAAGCGCGCACGCCGAGGAGACCGCTGCCAGGTTCCGAAATCGTGCACGGGGTTTTCGGCGCCGTTCTTCGCCGGCTACCGCAAGGAAAGCGTGGTCGTGGCCGTCCGCGGTGGTTGACGTGAGACACTCGCACACTAGCCACCGAATCCGGTGGTTGACGTGAGACAGTCGCACACCAGCCACCGGTTGCATCGTGGCTGTGAGGCCCTTAGGGGCCGAGGGGGTTGTTCGCCAGCTGGTCGATCAGCAGCCTGACCCCCGTCAACAGCAGCCCCAGGACGCTCCATGTGATCAGGACCTTGAACGCCACGTAGCGCGGGGCCAGCGCGGGCGTGCCCGCATAGCGCACGGGGCGGCTCTTGTCGAAGGGCATGAGGTCGGTCTCGATGCCGTAGAGGCGGCCCAGCCCGGCTGCGATCTCGATTGCCTGGTCCCCATGTCTGAACGTCTCCGGCACGACGAACAACTTTTTCGGGTAGGCGAACTCGGCGCGAAACCCATGCTCGGCGGGGATGACCCGGCCCCACAGCGAAACCTCGCCCACAACGAGCCGGTTCGTGTAGATGAAGCGGACTATCTTGCGCAGGCTCTCGAGGTCCTTGGCCGCGTAGCAGCCGCAGGTGCAGGATGCGTGCGGTGAGGGGTGCGGAACGTGCTTGTGGTCGAGCTGTCCCGGAAGCGGCCGGCAGATGGCCGTCTTTGGCGACTTCGGCTCCCAGCGGTCCTCGACCACCGTTGACTTGAGGACACCCTTTTCATCGAGGTTCCAGTAACGCCAGCCGACGATGGGCGAGATTGCGTCGGGGATGGAGACGTCGGTCACGTCCTGGCGGGCTCCTTAACGGGCGGCTCGGCCGGCTCGATGACCGGTTGAGGGACCGGGTCCTCCACGGGTTCGACCACGATGGGTTTGGATTCCTTGCCGATGTCCACTGTCCCTCCCGCAAGTTGTGGGCCGGTTCGCTTTAGGCGTTGCTAGGAACGGCCCCTATTGTCGCACCTCAGCCGAAGTCTCCGCCCCCGAAATCGCCTCCGCCAAAGTCTCCGCCACCGAAGTCTCCGCCCCCGAAATCGCCTCCGCCAAAGTCTCCGCCGCCTCCGGAGTCGCCCGAGTCGCCTCCCCAGCCCCCGAACCCGAAGCCGTCACCACCCAGCATCGAGCCCAGCAGCATGCCCTCGAAGAGCCCGAAGCCCCCGAAGTAGCCTCCGGCCCAAGGCCCGTAATAGGAGGGCGCTCCCCAATAGGGAGTGGAGCGTCCGCCGACCATGACCTCGCGCGAGACTGGTTCTTCGCCGCGCTCTACTAGCCGGGCGTCGTCGGCGCAAGCCGGCACCTCGCGCGGGGCACCTCCCGGAGGAGTCCATTCCACGTCCTTGAGCGAGGGGCCGTGGCGGGGGTCGAAGAAGCAGGGGGCCCGGCGTTCGGGGGCAGGCCGGCCGTCGAGGTGAGCGCGGGCCGATGCCATCGCCCACCGGCCCTCCTCCAGAGCGGCCGACACGGGCTCGAGGTCTTGTGGCTTCTGCACCCGGTCGAGACCTGCGCTGGCCCGCTCGTAGCAAGACAGCGCCTGGACGTAGCTTTCTTTGGCGCGGTCATCCTCCTGGGGCATCTCGACGTCGATCTCCAGCGCCCGGAGGTCCTCCCCCAGCGCGACGAGGTCCTCTTCGGCGACGTCTCGCACTTCCTGAAGCCTCTCCGTCCTGAGCTGCTGTTCGCGGCGGTTGCGCCGCATCCTGCTGAAAAGGAAGAATCCCCCACCGATCAGGACCACTATCCAGAAGAAGCTGATCCCGCCGCCGCTTTCTGCCGGGGGGTTTTGGGCGAGGTTGTCGACGAAGGCGAGCAGCACCGCAGTGGTTCCCTTGCCGCTCTCGGCCTGGGCGGCCTCATTGGCGAGCCCGGGAACCACGCCTTCGATATCCGTGTGTCCTGCGCGCAATTCGCCACCGGCCGCGACCGCATAGGTGCCTTGATCTCCTTCGGCTTCGGCTAGTGAGCGGACAAGCGTTGTCGCGTCGCCCGCGCTCGGTGGGAACACCGCGATGTAGATGGTGCCGGCGTCCGCCTCGGCGATCCTCGCCTCGATCTCCTGCTCTTGCTCGGCGCTCACCTCCGCCCGAGCGTCAGGGTGCACGTAGACGTCGTTCCCTCCCAGGTCTTGGGCCGCGAGCTCGATCAACGCCGCCTGTTGGTCCTGCGCCAGCGCAGGAGAGGCGGCGAGGAGGAGGACAAGTGTTCCCAACAGCGCCATGACTCTCATAATGGATAGTGT
>DASRPA010000262.1:0-6347 GCA_035646635.1 Actinomycetota bacterium
GGTTCGTAGGGTTTGTCGGCGGGGGGACGCAGTCCGGCATGGAGGGGACGAAGCAGCCGTCGCCGATTACCGGAAGCGGAGAAAACTCTCCTGCTGGATCGACACCCGGGCCGACGAGAGTAACGGGTAGCCCAGTGACCGGGGCACTGACTTCGGTGATCGAGACGGCGATGCCCGAGCTTCCCCCGGCCGCGGTGCCCCCGGAGGACTCGGTGACCCCAGAGGATCCCGTTCCCTCAGAAGTCACACCTTCCGTCCCCGCCGCCGTCGCAGGCGGCTCCGGTCCTCCGTACTCGGCAACTGCGGTTATCCCCGGTTCTCCGTTCTGCTGGGTGGTGACGTCGGCGTCGCCGTGCGGTTCCTTGGCCGCGCCCGGGATAGCCACGGCCAGCGCGGCTGCGGCCACGATCGCAACAAGCACCTTGCTCATCGTTTTCCTCTCCGTAGCGGCGTCACCGCTCGCACGCGCGAGTTGAAGATCTTCCAGGCTCCACCGGACGGCCGTAGGAACCAGTCGACGGTTACGAGGTTGGCCTGCGGGTCGATCGTGATGTCCTTGCCCGAGGAGTAGAAGCGCGGGGCCTGGACCGACGAGTGGCGGACGACGATCTGGAGCGGCCCCCGGCGTCTGATGCTGATGCGGCGAGTCCGAGCTCGCGGCCGCATCACCACACCGTAGGCTCGCATGCGAGCTATCTCCTTGCGCCCGACCTGGTGCAGGCCGCTGTCCGGAGTGAGATAAGCGGTGAACAGCGACACGTCTCGCTTCCGGTAGGCGCGCAGTCGCAGCGCGTCGAGGGCACGGTAACGAGCCACCGCCTGTGCCCGGGTCAAAGACGGCGCCGGTTCGGAGGTAACCGTTTGAATCGCCGGCTCCGGGTGCGCCGCTGGCCTCCCTATGGGCTCGGCGATGGGAGGCGTATCGGCGGCGCTGCGAGCCAGGAACAGTGCCACCACCAAGAGCGCCAACAGCCCAACGAACGTGCCCAGCGGGGGAAGCGCCCGGCTGGTGGGAGCCGGAGGAGGATCCAGGCCGAACTGTGACCGGCGAATAGGTTGCATGAGTCACCTCGGGTGATATCAGCAGCAACTTTGTTGGAGATTAATAACAGAAAATGCCAACGCTTACCAGCAGAGCGAGGAGCAAGTCAACGACTGCGCAAGAGAAGTGGGCCGCCCAGCTCGCCGACTGGGCCATCCCCCAGCACATCCTCGACCGCGCCCCAGAGTCGCCGTGGGGATTTCCGCCCTCCCTGTTCCGTCCTTCGGAGGAGAGGCAAAACCCGGCCCATCGGCGCGTTCTGGAAGTCCTGCCCGCTTCCGGCTCGGTTCTGGATGTAGGGGCTGGGGGCGGAGCGTCGAGCCTTCCCTTAGCCGGCCACGCGGGCGTGATCGTGGCGCTCGACGAGAGCGCAGCCATGCTCGAGACCTTCTCCCGGGAGGCGGATCGTCTGGGCGTCGACCATCGCGAGGTCCAGGGCTCGTGGCCCGAGGTGTCGGCGGAAGCACCGCCGGTCGACGTCGTCATCTGCGGCAACGTCTTCTACAACGTCGCAGCCCTGGCCCCCTTTGCTCTTGCTCTGGCGCGGTACGCGGGCACCCGAGTCGTCGCCGAGCTCACCGCCCGCCATCCCCAGGTCGCCCTCAATCACTTGTGGCGGCACTTCCACGACCTCGATCGCCCCGAAGGCCCGACCTGTGAGGAGGCCCTGGCGGTTCTCGTCGAAGCAGGGATCGACGCTCATCTCGAGCGCTGGAAGCGCACCCCGCCGGATCGTTCCCGAACCAGGCCGGAGCTGGTCGCATTCGTCCGCCGCCGCCTGTGCCTGCCCCAGGAGCGCGATTCGGAGATCAACGAGTTGCTGGGGGAGCGCGCAGTCCTGCAGCCGGGGGACATGGCGACGATGTGGTGGGACGTCTAGCGCCCGGCCCGCGGCCTCGTTGCAACCGCCCCTAATCCTAATGCAGCTCTGTGCTACATACGGTGGGATCCTCCCGTTCCGTGGTTTAGAACGACGTCAGGGGCGGGCCCCGGCTGGCAACCGCCCCTAATGCAGCTCTGTGCTACATGCGGTGCGGAATCCGCCCGTTCTGGGGTTTAGAACGACGTCAAGGGGGCTGACGGGAGAGGCGATGGGCGTGTGGGCGGGCCGCTAAGGCCCTCAGTCGAGCCGGGCCAGCTCGGCCCCCACTCGCTCGACCTCCTCGGAAGTGTTCAAGTGGCAGAAGCCGATGCGCAGGGCGCCTCCGGAACCCTGAAGTCCCAGCCGCTCCATCACCGCGAGGGCGTAGTAGTTGCCGTCCCACGCGTAGATGCCCCGCCGCCCCAGCTCTTCGGCCGCGGCCCTCGGAGCCGTCCCCGCCACCGTCAAGGCAAACGTCGGCGTGCGCTCATCAAGCCGGTTCCGCTCAGAGATTCCGTACAGCCTCACGCCGGGGATGGCCTCGATACGATCGAGAAAGAGCTCGGCGAGCGCCTTCTCGTGCTCCAATACGGCGGCCATTCCGGCCGCCAAGCCCTCACGCCGGTCGGGGGCAGGACCGGTGAGGCCGCCGAGGTAGTCGACCGCGGCGGTGAACCCGGCTAGCGCCTCATGGCTCAATGTCCCGGTCTCGAAGCGGTGGGGAACCTCGTCGGATGCCGGGCGCACCTTGTAGGGCTCCAATTCCTCCAGCAGGCTGCGCCGTCCGAACATCACACCGAGGTGAGGCCCGAAGAACTTGTACGGCGAGCACAGCAGCACGTCGACGTCCAGGCTCGTGACGTCGATCAGACGGTGAGGAGCGAAATGCACTGCGTCCGCCACCACCAGCGCAGAAGTCGTGCGCGCCATTTCGACCACGCGCCTCGCCGCGGCGATCGTGCCGGTGGCGTTCGAGGCGAGAGTGAAGGCGACCACGCGCGTGCTCGGGTTCAGTGCCTCCTCCAGAGAGCGAAGGTCGAGAGTGCAGTCGGAGGGCTCGATGTCGACCCATCTGACCGCGGCCCCCTTATCTTCTGCCGCCGCCAACCACGGGGCGATGTTGGCGTCGTGGTCGAGGCGAGTCACGATTACCTCATCGCCCGGCCCCAGAGTGCGAGCGATCGAGCGCGACAGCGACAGGCACAACGTCGTCATGTTGGGCCCGAACACGACCTCGTCCGGCGAGCATCCGAGGAGATCGGCGCCCGCTCGGCGGGCCTCGGAGATCACCTTGTCGGTAGCGGCGCTGGTGGCAAAGGCCCCACCGGCGTTGGCGTTGTTGCGCTCGAGGTAGGAGGCCATGGCGTCGATCACCTCGGCCGGCACCTGGGTGCCTCCCGGCGAGTCGACGAAGACATCACCTCTGCGCGCAGCCAGCGCCGGAAAGCGCTTGCGAAGGTGCTCCACGTCGAGCGGGGAATAATTTTGAAGGGGCATGTCAGCGGACCTCCTGGCCTGATCGACCGCAGCATAGGGTGTCGCAGTCAGAAAGATCTCAGCCCGTGACACGCTCCATCGATAAGGAGTCCCCGTGCGCCTCGCCACTCTCGCCGACGGACGTCCCGCCCGCATCGAGGCGGATCGCTGCTACCCCCTGCCGGGCACATTGGTCGACCACCTCTGCCGCGCCCCCGCATCGCTGAGAGGTAAGGGACTGGCATTTGAGGATGCGGTCTTCGGCCCGCCGGTGAGGCGTCCGGGAAAGATCATCTGCATCGGGCTCAACTACCTCGACCATGCGCGCGAGACCAATGCCCAGCCGCCCGAGAAACCCCTGCTGTTCTCGAAGCCGTCGAGCTGCGTGATCGGCGCAGGCGATGCCATCGAGATGCCTAACGGTGAGGTCAAGCTCGACTACGAGGCCGAGCTCGCCGTTGTGATCGGCGCGCCGGCTCGCGCCGTGTCGGCGGAGCAGGCGGCGGCCGCAATCGGTGGTTACGCCTGTTTCAACGACGTCTCCGAACGCGTGGCGCAACTCTCTGACGGGCAGTGGTTCAGAGGCAAGAGCTTCGACACGTTCGCGCCCTTCGGGCCCTGGGTGGTCACGCCCGACGACATCCCAGATCCCCATGACCTCGGGATCCGCTCGCTTGTCAACGGAGAGGTCCGCCAGGACTCGAGCACCTCCCAGCTGATCTTCAAGGTGCCGGCGCTGGTCTCCTACTGCTCTCACGCCTTCTCGCTGGAACCCGGCGACGTCATCGCCACCGGGACGCCGGCCGGCGTGGCGTTGGGAACCGGCGCCTACCTGAAGCCGGGCGACGTCGTCACTGTAGAGATCGACGGGCTCGGCTCCCTCGCCAACGAGGTCGTGGCCATCTAAATTGAGTCGGCGCGCACGCTTAGAAGAAAGAGGCCGCCCAGCGCCACCGCGGCCCCCACCAAGAACGAGCCCGCGTATCCCATGGTTCCAGCGACCGCGCCCAGCACCACCGCCCCGAGGCCGAAGCCAAAGTCGAAGAACGCCGAGAAGGTCCCCACCACGACACCGCGCTCGGAAGCCCTGGCGCGACCTACCGCCATCGTCATGAGCGCCGGGAACGCCAGCGACTGGCCCAGGGCGTACACGATCGTTCCCACCAGCAGGCCCGTGGGCGTCTGCCACAGCGCCGCTATCGTGAGGCCTGCGGCTTGCCCGCTGAGTGCGCCTCGGGCGCTCTTCAGGGAGCCGAGGCGGTCGGGGAGCCGGGCCCCCAGGGATCGGATTACCAGCACAATCCCCGAGAAAAGGGCGAACACGAGCTTGCTGCCCGACATGCCGAGCTCGAGCGCGTATAGGGGGACGAACGTGAAGAAGCCGCCGAGCCCCAGCATGCTGGTAGCCAGCACCGTTCCCGGCAGGATCGCTCCGGGATGTATGAAGCGGCGCCAGCCCGAGACCGAGTGCGTGCCATCGTCGGGCCTGGTGTCCCCGACCGCAATCCCGAGCAGCGCGGCGAGCCCTGCCATCCCGGCCGCGAGGATCCACACATTCCCGTAAGAGTCCTGGCCCAGAATCGTCTCTCCTAGCACCGGGCCCAGCACCAGGCCTCCGTAGAGCGCCAGCGAGAAGTAGCTGACCGCTTCCCCTTGACGATTCTCGGGGGCGAGGTCGCTCACCGCCGCGGCGGCGCCGACCCAGAAGAGCGCCTCTCCGACACCGGACGCCACTCGCAGCGGCACTAGCCACGCAAGGGAATCGACCCAAATCTGGCACAGGATCGCAGCCGCCACTGCGGCCGCCCCCAGCACCATCGTCATGCGGCGGCCGTGCACATCCGAGAGGTAACCGCCGAAGGGCCGCATGAACACGGCTGCGATGCTGAAGACCCCCACCGACAGCCCCACCGCCACGCTGCCGCCACCGAGCGGTCCCTCGACGAAGCGGGGCAGCGTCGGCTGGAGCGCTCCCACCGAGGTGAAGTAGGCGAAGGTGGACAGCGTGACGAGGACGAACAGCGGCGACAAGAGCCGAGTCGGGGTCGGAGCCGAGTCGGGCGCAAGGGCGCGCGTGTCCGGGACTTTGACTGTGCGCATCTGATGAGGCTAACTGGTCTCTCGGGGAGCGTATTCCTGACGGTGGGTGTGTCGCTTGTATCCACGCTCTCGCCGGGCAATTGGTGGTCCGTCGAGAAATCAGCGCCGACACCGAGAGCGACCCTGGGCGCCAGATTGAATCCCAATTCCGACCTCGGCGGAGCCGTGGGCAAGGCGCGAGAAGTCGAGCGTACCTGGAGGTACGTGAGCGACAGATTGAATCCCAATCCGATCTCGGCGGAGCCGTGGAACGCAGCCATCGGTGATGCAGGGGCGCTCGAATGTGACGATGATTTCCGCGACGGGGCACTACTCTGGATTGCCCGCTTCAACTTGAGAGTGTCAATTCGACCGTGACGGTGATCTGAGTGGACAAAGACAACAAGCAGCGCTTCGGCCCCAACGAGTGGCTTGTCGAAGAAATGTACCGTCAGTTTCAAGAGAACCCCCGTTCGGTCACGGAGTCTTGGAGGGAGTTCTTCGAGGACTACCGGCCGCCCAAGGCTCGCTCGGCCGCAGCTCCTGCGCGCAAGGAGGAACGCGCGGCGCCCGAAGAGCGCGTCGAGACCAAGTCTGCCGCCACTGAGTCGCGTGCCGCCGAAGAGGCTCCTGCAGATCAGAAGCCGCCCGACGAAGCCGTTCCGCTGCGCGGCGTGGCCGCCCGAATCGCCGAGAACATGCAGACCTCGCTACAGGTTCCTACCGCGACCTCGGTGAGAACCATCCCCGCCAAGCTGCTCGAAGAGAACCGCCGCGTCGTGAACCGGTATCTCAGAGACAGACGCTCGGGCAAGGTTTCGTTCACGCACATCATCGCGTGGACGGTTCTGAAGGCGCTGAAGGCGCGGCCCGCGATGAAGGCCAGCT
>DASRPA010000263.1:0-3833 GCA_035646635.1 Actinomycetota bacterium
GGCCTCCCGGCCCCCGGCCAACTTTGAGCCGCCAACCACCTCCCACGTGGTCCCGGCCACAAAGTTCCCGAGCTGTCCCCCTCGGCCCGGCTCCAGCCCCGGCCGCCGGCTCGGCCCGCCCGACAAGGTACTCAAACGCGCGCAGCGCGCTCCTGGGTCCCAATTCCGTACTCCCAGGCGCCCGGAGCGCGATTGGCTACGTCGACTTTCGGGCTTTCGGGCTCCCGGCCCTTGGTAGAAAATGGGGAGAAAATGTGGAAGGGGGCCCGGGGAGGCCCCCTTCCAAGGCCGAGCTGAGGGTCTCGGTCGGGGGATTGATCCGAGCCCGCCGCTCACAGCCGGGGATGTCAAAGAAGCTAGCGGCTCAAGTTGGCCACCGAGTGAACCGACCTGAGCGATGAGATGAACATCGTGATGAATTTGGTGGGCACCCCTATTCCGGCATGTCGGCCTCCGAATCCGGTTAGCTATAGGCATGGAGCAAGCGCGGAAGGCGTCGAGGGTCGGGGTCCTGGGGGGCACGTTCGATCCGATTCACGTCGGCCACCTCATCGCCGCCTCAGAGGCACTCCACAAGTTGCGCCTCGACCTGGTGATGTTTGTCCCCACCGGGCAGCCGTGGCAGAAGGATTCCTTCTCTAATCCTGAGGACCGCTACCAGATGACAATCATCGGAACCGCGCCGAACCGCCGTTTCGCAGCGTCGCGCATGGAGATCGACCGGATCGGCCCCACTTTCACGATCGACACGATGCAGGCTCTGCGTGACTTTCACGGAGATGGCACCGACCTGTTCTTTATCATCGGCGCCGACGCGGTGTTGAAGCTCGATACCTGGCATCGCTTCGAGGGGCTCGAGAAGCTCGCCGAGATCATCGCCGTGACCCGGCCCGGTTTCGACCTCGCGGCGCTGCGCCCGCAGCCGGGATGGCCCCACCTCCATGTTCTGGAGATGCCACGCATCGACATCTCGTCGACCGACATCCGTGAGCGGGTGAGGACCGGGCGACCTATCGAATATTTGGTGCCGGTGGCCGTCGCCCGCTACATCTCGGAGAATGGCCTCTACCTCAGCGACGGGGATGCCGGGGGCGACCATGTCTGATCACCGCCAGGCCCCCGATCTGCTGGATGAGCTGCTGGGCCTGGACGAGCCCTCATTCGCCGAAGAGGATCAGGCCGAGGGGCAACCGGAGGCCCCCGCCGACGACGAGCCGGGCCCCCGCCGGCGCTGGTGGCTGAGCAGGCGGCGAACGCTCCTGCCGGAGGGCTTCGAAACGGAGCCCGAGGCCGAGGTGGAGCCGGCCGAGCCTGTCGTTGCGGCCGAGCCTGCGGTCGCCGAGCCTGACAAGAACCAGGACCCGGCCGGGGAGCAAGAGCAACCCTTAGCCGAGGACGGCGCCGAAGAACCGGAGCAAGAACGCGACGAGCTGCCGTCCGATGAGATCGCTGAGGCCCCCGCCCCCAAGCGCAAGGGTGGGCGGCACCGACTGGGGGCCGGGGATGAGGCCGACGCCGACGGCTCGGCGGACGGCTCTTCCGACCCTTCGAGCCTCGGCAGAGGCGACCCCGTCCTGCCCCCCCTGCTGGGCCCCCGGCGTGTCGCCCGAGCGCGCCGCCACTCCCGGAACCTGCTGTTCGTGGGCGTCGGGGGGGCGCTGTTGGCGCTCGCCGCTGCGGCGACGCTGCTGGCTCCCTCGCTCCGAGTCGATCCCCAGCCCAAGAGCAGCGGCTCGGCGCCGCCGGCCGACGCGCTCGCAGACCCGGTCAGGACCCTTCTGGTCTACGGCAGCAGCGAAGAGCAGGCCTCTGAGGCCGCGTGGATGGCCCTTCTGTCGCTGAACTCCGAGACGCGGGAAGGCTCGGTCGTCTACGTCCCCGCCCACACCGCCACCGAGGTTCCGGGCCGGGGATTGCTGGGTATCGGCGAGTCGCTGGGGTCCGGCCCCTCGCTGCTCGAGGTCAGCACCGAAACGCTCCTGGGCGTGCCCGTGGACGATCGGCTGCTGCTCACTCCGGAGGCAGCCGGGGCGCTCTTTCAGGGCATCGGAGACGTATCCGTAGATGTTCCATCTGAGCTGCAGGTGCCGGCTGGAGAGGGCCAGGCTCGGCTTCTGATCCCTCAAGGACCCCAGCAGTTAGCGCCCGGCCAGCTCGTGTCGCTGCTGTTCAGACCGGGCATCGAAGGCGACGACGCCGAGCTCGGCGGTCGTCACCTAGCGCTCTGGAGCGGCGTGTTGAGCCAATACGCCGATGATCCGGACGCTCTCGCGAGCGCCGTTGCGGACGCGGAGCCGCCGCTGGACACTCCCGCCGCCACCGAGCGCATCGGTGCCTTTCTGTCGGACCTCGCCCGGCTTCCTGCGTCCAGCCGAACTCTCGCAAACCTCCCGGTCAAAGAGGTGAGCGTCGGCGGCGACGAGCTTTACGAAACCGATCCCGAGGAGCTGAGCGCCTTCGTAGGGGAGACGATCGGGGAGACGGATCTGGCCGCCGACCTGAGCCGGGTCCAGGTCCTCAACGGCAACGGGGTCCCCGGCATCGGCGTCGACGTGGCGGAAAAGCTCGTGGGGAACGGCTTTCAGATCACCCTCTCGGGCAACGCCGACCGGCTCGACTACTTCAGGACCCGCATCGTCACTTACGACTCCTCCCCCGAAGGCCTCGCGGTGGCCAGGCAGGCGCAGGCGCTGCTGGGGGCCGGGACGGTGCAGGTCTCGTCCCAGGGGCAGGGTATCGTGGACCTGACCATCGTCGTTGGAAGAGACTTCCTGAGGACACGCTGACCGCAAGAACAATAGCCACCACGGACGCGACTCTCCCCCTGGAGGCCGCCCGCGCTCTCTCGGCCAAGAAGGCGGGGAGAATAGTGATCCTCGATGTGTCGCGCCAGCTCGTGATCACCGACCACTTCGTGATCGCCAGCGGCAACAGCGAGCGTCAGGTGCGCGCGCTGGCCTCTGAGGTCGAACGCCGGCTTCACACCTTGGGCGTCAAGCCCGCCCGGCGGGAGGGCGAGAGACAGGCCCGCTGGGTAGTTCTTGATTACGTGGACTTCGTGGTCCACCTCTTCCACAACGAGGCCCGTGACTATTACGAGCTCGAGCGGCTGTGGTCAGACGGCGATGAGGTCGCATTCGAGGACGACTACTTCGAGCCCGACGATGACTCAGCCGCGGCGCAAGCGACGTAGGCGCAGGTCCCGGGGCGCCGACGGCGGCCAGAGAGCGTCGTCGGCAGCACCGGCGGAAACCGGTGCGCCCTCCGGCGAAGTCTCGCCCGGCCCCCCGCGCTCGCGACAGCGCAGGCGTGGCCGGGGACGACCTCAGCAGTCGGCCGAGGCGGCTCCCGCGACATCCTCAGAGGACATCGTCAGGGCCCCCGCTCGTAAGCCGCCGGCAACACTGAGCCGCCCTGCCGATGGGCTCACGCTGGAGCAGATCGTGGGAGAGCTGCAGTCGGAGTGGGGCGTTCCTCAGAGCCCCCAGGAGTTCCGGATAACGCTCAAGGTGGCCGAGGAGAGGTCGCGCGGCGGGGGCACGACGGCGGTGGTGGAGGAGCGCACCGACCCCGAGGATCCCGAGGAGCTCGCCGATCCCGACGCGCCCGACGCCGCCTCCGGCTCAGGCGCGACTGAAGATTCGGGGGCCGGGGTCCGTCGTGAGAAGGCCCCCGCGGCCCCGAGGGTGGGGGCAGCCGAGGGCTCGGGCGAGGAGGGGGGAGAGACGCGCAGAAAGCGGCGCCGCTCCCGGCGCCGCAGGCGAGGTGGCAAAGCCCACTAACCTAGTCTCCCCCACCCCGCATTCGGGTGGCAAATGTCCGCGGTCCGCGTT
>DASRPA010000264.1:0-3345 GCA_035646635.1 Actinomycetota bacterium
GGGGTGCGCCCTCGTGACGACGCCGGGCGTCCCCGTGGCCAGACCGCCAGCCAGACTCGAAACCTCGTGCCGATCTTCGTGGTGGTCGCCGCGGCGATCCTGCTGGGGCTGGTGCTGCCCCGGATCTTCGATGCCCCGCAAGGCCCCGACTCGCCCGCAGCCTCCGGGGACGCCCCGCCGGATGCGCGTTCCTCTATCCTCGAAATCGCCGAGCCACGCGATTTCGACCCACTGGGCGACCAAGAGGAGCATTCAGAGGATGTCTTTGCCGCCGTCGACGGCAACCCCGGGACCTACTGGTCCACCGAGAGCTATGACGCGGGGCTCGGCAAGGCGGGTGTCGGCCTCCTGTTCGACCTGGGTCAATCACGAGCGGTCAAAGCAGCAGTGCTCACCTCCGACACTCCCGGCATGAGAGTCGAGCTTCGCGCCGCGGACGACCCTCCGGACTCGGCCGCCATGACCACCATAGGTGCGCCGGCCGACGCCGACGGGGTCACTCGCCTCGAGGCCGAGGGACGGCGCGCCCGCTACTGGCTGGTGTGGATAACCGAGCTGCCCGAAGCGCTCGGCAGTGCCCACATCGCCGAGGTTCGCTTCCTTGGAGCGTGACGAGCTCTCGGACGAGCAGCTACTCGAGGGCTTCCACGAGGGCCGCCAGGCGTGCTTCGAAACACTGGTCAGGCGGCACGAGGACCGCATCTTTGCTCTTGGGCTGCGGATGATGGGAAACAGGGCAGACGCCCTGGAGGCAACTCAGGAGACCTTTCTGAACCTCCTCCGTCGCAGTGGCTCGTTCAAGGGAACCGCCTCGTTCGGTACCTGGCTCTATCGGGTGGGGATAAACACCTGTCACGACCTCCTTCGCAAACGCAACCGGCTCCCGATCCCCGAGGAGACACTTCCGGAGGAGCCAATCCGTCAGACTTCAATCGACGACACCGTCGCGCTGCGCGCGGACCTGGCGCGTGCTCTGCGATCGCTTCCGGACGATTATCGAGAAGCCGTCTTGCTGCACGACCTCGGCGGTTACCCCTACGAGGAGATCGCCTACCAGACCAATGTCCCGATCGGGACGGTCAAGTCCCGCATCAGCCGAGGGCGGCGACTGCTCGCCGCTCGCCTGGAACAACCGGGGCGCGCCTCGGCGTCCAAGCCACATGCCTCTTGATCAGATGACGATGGCGCGATGACACAGACCGGCGACCACGACGCCTGGTCCGAGCTGCTCCTAGAGTTCGCCCGGGGCGAGCTCGAGCGCGCCCGCTCCGAGGAGCTCGAGGCCCATCTCCGGTCGTGTGCCGACTGCCGCTCCGAGCTTGCCGCAGTGAGGGCCCTGCTCGAAGAGCCCGCCTCGCAGATGACCGAAGACGAACGCGCCGAACTCCACGCCGCACTTCAGGCTGGCTCCCAGCAAGCCGGCAACGTCGTCCCTCTGGTGGCGCGGCCCTCGTCCGAGCGTCCTTTCATGCGCCGGCTGGCGCCCGCCCTCGGCGCGGCCGCGCTGTTGATCATCGGCGGCGTGGCGGTCCTGCAGGGTGGTTTGGTGGGGGGCTCAGATGGCTCGGCCGGCGGGGCTGGCGGAAGTGACGGTGGCGGGGCCTCGGTCCAGTCCGCGGCGCCCGAGGCGTCGAGGGACGAAGGTCTCCTCGGCAGGCCCGTATGGCTGGGCGACCTCGGTCGCACGTCTCTCGATAAGGTCGCCGACCTCGCCCGATCCCGCTCGGCCGTGAAATCGGTGCGCGTCGCTTACCGCGCGGCACCAACGGCGAACGAGAAGCTTCAGAAAGAGCTGGCCCTGACGGATGTTCTTGCCCCGCAGGCCCCCCCTGAGCTACGCGATTCGGTCCGCTCCTGTATCGACGAGGTGGCGTCGCAGTTCGAAGACGCTCGCATGCTCCCCGCCGTCGGTGCGCGGGGACGACTCGAAGGGACCAAGGTGCTGTTCGTGGGGTTCGTCACCAGCTCCTCGGGGCGCCGGCCCAATCAGTTGGCGGTGTGGGCGTTTGAGCCGAACTCCTGTGCTCCGCTCGGCTATCAGGCGAGCCCCCTGGCGGGCGGCCCCTAAGTACACCTCCCCATAAATACGGCCGCATTCGAACGCCCCTGCATCCCCGCTCGCGTCGTTCCACGGCTCCGCCGAGGTCGGAATTGGGATTCAATCTGTCGCTCACGTACCCTCCGGGTACGCTCACTCCTCGCGCCTTGCGACCAGGGCGCAGTGACGCTCTCGGTGCTGGCCGTATTTCCGGTGCGGAGCACTAGAGGTCCTGCCCACCCCGACGGAAATGTCGCTGCGGCCTCAGGCGTTCTAGTCCCTAGAATGATCCCGGTGCACGGCGGCCGGACCAACCTCAGCCATTTCCGCTCGAAGCAAGGATACGCGCAACGTGGAGCAGGACACTCGCAGCGTCATCATCATCGGCTCCGGGCCGTCCGGACTCACTGCCGCGGTCTACGCCGCCCGGGCCAACCTCGCCCCCCTGGTGATCGAGGGCTTCGAGGCCGGGGGTCAACTCATGCTTACGACCGAGGTCGAGAACTACCCCGGCTTCGTCGACGGCATCATGGGCCCGGAGCTCATGGAGCAGATGCGCAAGCAGGCCGCCCGCTTCGGGGCCGAGTACCTCTCCGAGAACGTCACCTCGGTCGACTTCTCGGCCTCACCCTTCGAGATTCGCGTCAGTGGCTCTTCCTTTCGCGCTCACGCCGTGATCATCGCCACCGGCGCCCAGGCCAGGATGCTGGGCATCCCAGGCGAGAAGGAGCTGCTGGGACGCGGAGTATCGACCTGCGCCACCTGTGACGGCTTCTTTTTCAGAGACCTGGAGCTGATAGTCGTGGGCGGCGGGGACTCGGCCCTCGAGGAGGCCATCTTTCTCACCAAGTTCGCCTCCAAGGTCACCGTGGTACATCGCCGCCACGAGCTACGCGCCTCCAAGATCATGCGGGACCGCGCATTCGCCAACCCCAAGATCGACTTCGTGTGGAACTCCACCGTGTCAGAGGTTTACGGCGATAAGAAGGTCGACGGAGCGCATCTTTTCAACCTCGAAACGGGAGAGACCAGCTCGATAGAGGTCGGGGGGGTGTTCGTCGCCATCGGCCACCTGCCCAGCACTTCCTTGTTCGAGGGTCAGATGGATCTGGCCGAGGGGTACATCTCGACTCCCGCGGACGACACCCAGACCTCGGTGCCGGGAGTGTTCGCAGCCGGGGATGTCGTCGACTTCAGGTACCGACAGGCGATCACTGCCGCCGGGATGGGCTGCATGGCGGCCATCGACGCCGAGCGCTACCTGGAGAGCCTGCACAGCCACGCCTGAGCGTTCCAGTTCCCCCCCG
>DASRPA010000265.1:0-7340 GCA_035646635.1 Actinomycetota bacterium
CTCGTCGCAGCGGGCGCGCAAGGTGTCTTGGTCCCCCTGCCCGGAACCATGCCGGGCATCTCCGAGGAACGTGCTCGCGGCATGGTGGAGGAGGCTCGCTCGTCGGGCGGACTGGCCATTGGGACAATCGGAACCTCTCAAGAGGGAGCCGATGGCGATACGCTGCGACGGCTCGCCCTTACCGCCAAACGCATAGGAGTCGACGTTCACCACCTGGGAGATGCGGGCCTCGGGGGCATGGCGTCGCCCGAGAGCCTGTACGCATACTCGATCGCGGTCAGAGGGATCCGTCACACATGGAACCGAATGGCGCGGGGCACACGGGCCTCGTGGCCGGGAAAGGAGTAGCGCAATGGCTTTCGAGGAGGTCGCACAGAAGGTGATCGACGGACTGGGGGGCAAGGACAACATCAAGAACATGGAGCCTTGCATCACGCGCATCCGCGTTCAGGTGGCCGACATGTCAAAGGTCGACCAACCCGGCCTGAAAGCGGCCGGCGCTCACGGCGTCATGAAGATGGGAAGTGCGATTCAGGTGGTGATGGGCACCCAGAGCGACAACATCGAGGCGGAGATGCGCAGGATCATGGAGAGCTCGTGACAGAAGTGGCAAGTCCCTTTACCGGTGCGCTGGTAGCTCTCGACGACGTGAACGACGAAGTCTTCTCCGAGCGAGTGATGGGCGAGGGTGTCGCAGTGATACCGAGCGAAGGACGTGTGGTCGCGCCCGTCACCGGCACCATTGCCAAGCTCTTCGAAGGAGGCCACGGGTTCGCCATCGAGACCTCGGAGGGACTGCAAGTCCTCGTCCACGTCGGTCTCGAGACCGTGCATCTGAAAGGCGACGGGTTCACCGTACGGGCGAGCGAGGGACAAGAGATCAATTCGGGGGACGAGATCGTGGCGGTGGATCTCGAGCGCATGAGCGAGCTGGACATCGACATGGTCTCGCCTGTAGTGATCATCTCCGGCGAAGCCGTAACTGTCACGGCCTCTAAAGAGGTGAAGGCCGGCGACTCTCTCCTAGAGGTGAAGGCGGGCGCCCCCGACTAGGATCCGCCCAACTTTGAGTCCCCAAACACCTCCTGTGTGGTCACGGACGCAAAGTTCGTCTAGATCCCAACGCATAAGCGCTATCAGAGCGCGTCGACGGACAGGGTCAGCAGTGGAAGGCCGTCGTCTTCCGCAACAACGCTCTCCAGAATGACGGCCTCAAGAGAATTCACATGGGCAGCTACGCCGGTGAGGTTCTCAGCGGGAAAGGTCGTTGTCACGCCTATCACCGCCATGTCTCCTGCTCGCGCCGCCTCGACGCCGGCCGGGGAGTCCTCGATCACAACGCACTCCGCGGGCGCAGCCCCGAGGCGCCGGGCCGCGTGGACGTAGCCCTCGGGATTCGGCTTGCCTGCGCGCACATCATTTGCGGTGATGAGAACCCGGGGCTCGGGAGCCCCGATAGCGCTCAAACGGCTGGCGGCCAAAGGAGGTGTCCCCGAAGTGACCACGGCCCAGCTCCCCTCGGGCAAAGACGCCACGAGCGTCATCGCACCGGCGATGGGCACCACTCCTGAAGCATCGGCCTCTCTCTCCTCGAGCTCACGCACTTCTTTCTCCACTGAGAGCTGAGGCGCTACGGCAGCGATCACCTCGGCAGCGGGCCTCCCGTGGGCAATGCTCATGAGCGCGTCGCCGTCGAAACCTCGTTCGGCAGCCCATTCCCTCCACACGCGATCGACGATTGCAGTGGAGTCCGCGAGCACACCGTCGAGGTCGAAGAGAATGGCTTTGCAGGTCAAGCGAATCACAATCGCTCTCGAGCCGAACGTTTGGCGTTAAGCAGCGAACACCTCGCCTCCATTCACCAGAGTTCGTGTGACCGCGAGCGAGTCGTCCAGGACGACGACATCGGCCGGCGTCCCGGGATTGAGCGTGCCCAGCTCGCGCCGGCCAATGAGGCGCGCCGGAATAGAGCTCGCGGCGTCGAGGGCGTCGGACAGCTCGGCCCCCAGCGAGACGAGGTTGCGAACGGCGGTATCCATCGTCGAGACACTTCCGGCGAGCGTGCCGTCGGCCAGGCGCGCGGCTCCCTCGGCCACGAAGACCTCTCGGTCGCCGAGGGAATATGTGCCATCCGACAAGCCCGCCGCCATGATGGCGTCGGTGACGATCGCGAAGCGACCGCGGGCGGCAAGGAAGGCGGCGAAGGCTGCCTCAGGAGCAAGGTGCACGAGATCCACAATCGCCTGCACGGTGACTTCGGATCGAACCAAAGCAGCACCGGATACGCCGGGGTCGCGCGGCTGCCAGCGCCGCTGCGCGTTGTAGATGTGTGTGACGGCGCGCGCCCCGCGATCGAACGCCGCATGGGCCGTGGGCGCGTCGGCGTCACAGTGCCCGCACGCGACGACGATCCCCCTCGCTACGAGCTGGTTGATGAGATCCAGGGCGCCCGGCAGCTCCGGGGCCAGCGTCATGTAGGTCACGGGCCCAGAATCACAGAGGCGAGCTGCGAGCTCGAGGTCGGGTTCGCGGGCGTTAAGGGGATCGTGAGCCCCCGCCCAGGTGGGGTTGATGAACGGTCCCTCGAGGTGGATCCCGAGAACACGCGGCCCCCCCTGGCTCAGTTGGAGGGAGTGAGCCACCGTTAACGCCTGCTCGTAGGCGATGAGGGGAGAGGAGATGAACGTGGGTTGGTAGGCGGTCACGCCGGTCTCAGCCAGGCTTGCGCCGGCCCGAGCGTAGCCGTCCGCGTCGGCTGCGAGGAAGTCGACACCAGCGAATCCGTTGACTTGGAGATCGATGTAGCCGGGGGCCGCTAGACCCTTTCGGCCCGGCGGCGAAACCCCCACCTCGGCCACAAGCTCATTTTCGATCACGACGTCTCCGGCGACGATCTTGCCGTCGACTTTCGCCTCGCTCACGCCCAAACGCATCCGATCTCGCTTTCTCGGCACATCGGCCGGCTCAGGAGGAGTATTTTGTAACCGCTCGCTCACCGAGTCCAGGGGGAAGAAAATGCTGGGAGTTCTTCAGCGCATCGGCCGCTCATTGATGATGCCCATCGCCGTCCTGCCCGCGGCTGCGTTGCTGCTCCGCCTCGGAGCCTACTTCCAAACCGTCTCCTGGCTCAGCTGGGGCGCCACCATCTGGCAGGTGATGGAGGCCGGCGGCCAGGCGGTGTTCGACAACATTCCGCTGCTGTTCGCGATCGGCGTCGCAATCGGTTTCACGGAGGGAGCCGGGGCCGCGGGGCTCGCAGCAGGCGTCGGCTACGTCGTGCTAAAGGGCATCAACGGCATCTCGGAGGTGAGCCCCGGACAGCCGGTGGACATGGGAGTTCTGGGCGGCATCATCATGGGTCTGATTGCCGCGGTGCTCTACGACAGATACAAGGGCATCCACCTTCCCGATTACCTCGCGTTCTTCGGAGGTCGCCGCTTTGTACCGATTATCACCGCATTCGCGGGCATGGGCGTCGGGCTGCTTGCGTACTTCATCTGGCCGCCTATCGGAAGAGGGATCCAGGACTTCGGCGATTGGATTGTGGGCGCGGGCGCCCTCGGCGTGTTCATCTACGGAATCGCAAATCGCGCTCTGTTGCCCATCGGCCTGCACCACATCATCAACACGCTCGTGTGGCTCGAGTTCGGCACTTACAAAACACCCGGAGGAAAGGTCGTGCACGGTGATCTCACCCGCTTCTTCGAGGGTGATCCCGAAGCCGGAATCTTCATGGCCGGCTGGTACTTCGTCATGATGTTCGGGTTGCCGGCCGCCTGCTTTGCAATGTGGCGCGCCGCCGACCGCGATAACAAGAAATCAACCGGCGCCATCATGGGCTCGAGCGCCTTTACGTCGTTTCTCACCGGCATCACCGAGCCGATCGAGTTCAGCTTCATGTTCGTCGCTCCCTTGCTCTACGCGACTCATGCGCTGCTGTGCGGTATCGCACTCGTAGTCGCCGAGAGGCTCGGAATATTGATCGGCTTCGGCTTCTCCGCCGGGTTGATCGACTACATCGTCTCCTTCGGGCTTGCCACGAACGCGCTGCTGATAATTCCCATAGGACTGGTGTTCGCCGGCGTTTACTTCGTGCTCTTCACGGCGTCGATCCGCGTGTTCAACCTTGCGACACCGGGCCGCGAACCCGTGGAAACAGTTTCGCGGCAAGCCGAGCCGGCACCGGCCTAGGGTTAAGTCATCGAGTCGTTCGCCGTGGCCGCCATGGCGGTCGTGTGGTGGGCGCCGACGTTTCTCTCTTTGAGCGATCTGCAGTTGCGCCAACACATCCCGCGCGTCTACGTGTGGAAATGGACTGCGATCGTGTGCGTTCCGGTCGTGGGCCCTTTGCTGTATCGCACCAAAGGCCGCCGGGAGCTCGACGCCCTCGGGGGCTGAAGGGCAGTTTTGGTACAAACGCGGTCATAGCGTCTGTTTCGTACCAAACCCCGGGTCAATACTCTGTAGCGATACCGAGCGGCGGCAGTTGTCCTCATTAGAGAGTTCTCATTAGAGAGTTCTCATTAGAGAGTTCTCATTAGAGAGTTCTCATTAGAGAGTTCTCATTAGAGAGTTCTCATTAGAGAGTTCTCATTAGGTTCTCATCCTCGTCTCACGCACGAGGGTTCGAATATCAAACATGAGATCATTCAGAGTGCTTCTGTGCGTTGCCGGAGTAGTCACATCCATGGGCATCGGGGCTGCTCTCTACGCCGTGCTCGAACGACCCGAGCCGCTGGACGTAAGCCCCATCGAGCTCCGGCGGGCCCAGCCCTCGGCCTCGAGGCAACCGAAGCATGACCAAACTGGGGCCCCGCCTCCGGTACCCGCCGCCGGACCTTCTCGGGCAGGCGCTTCCGGCCCTAACAAGTCCGGCCCCGACCAGACGCGTAACTCGAGCTCGAACCAGAGCAACAACTCCAGCTCCAACTCTTCGAGCAACTCGAGTTCCAACTCGGCGGCGTAGGACCGGCCGCAGACATCTGGGGCTTGGGCGTGACCTTCTACGAGGCGGCCAGCGGCACCAGACCGTTCCCGCGCGCCGACGACAACGACTCCACGCCCAAGAGTCCATGGCCACAGCTCGTGCTTCGCCCGGCGCCACTTACCGACCGCGTTCCCCCTGTGCTGGCGCAACTGATCTTCGCGTGTCTTGAAACACGCCCCGAAGACCGGCCCGAGGCGGCGGATCTGGCGGGGTCGCTAGAAGAAGTAGTCGCCACCCTCCCAGGCCGTCCGGTGCTGGGTCGGCTGAGACCCAAGCTCGGCTGAGAAAGGAGCAAAGCATTGAACAATCGACTGCAACTGTTGGCGGCCGCCGGAGTCTTCGCCGCGGGCCTGGGCCTGGGGACGATGACTGCGGGGCCGTCCCCTCCCTCGGCTCAGGGCATGAGCTCTTTGAAGCTGCGAGACGACCTCGAAGAAGGAATTGAGAATCGCCTCCAAGCAGAGCAACGGAAGTCTCGGCCTGATGAACGCGAACGGCCGGGTAAGCGCGAGGCGCGCGCCTCCGCAGCCGTAAGCCAAGGTGACGACTCCGATGATGATCGCCGCAGGCGCTCGAGTAACAAGTTTGGCGGCGATGAACGGGACGATGACGATTCCCGGCGCGACGGCTCGAGCTCGCCCGTATCCGGCGTCCCGGTGGCCCCGGGTGGCGGTGGCGACAATGACGACGATGCCGGGGGCGATGACGACGGGGGCGAGCTCGGAGATGACGACGGGGGCGAGCGTCGTACCGGCCGACCAACCCGCCGAGGAAGTGGAGATACTCGAGTGAGCCGCATCCTGATCGTCGAAGACGAGACCCGTATTGCCTCCTTCGTCGAAAAGGGGTTGCGCGCCAGCGGCTTCTCCACTTCCGTGGCTTCGGACGGAAACACGGCGCTGGCCCTGGCCGCGACGACCGAGTTCGACCTCCTCATACTGGATCTCGGCCTCCCGGACAAAGACGGGCTCGAAGTCCTGCTTGACTTGCGCCGCACTCGCCCCCGCCTCCCGGTCATCATCTTGACAGCGCGCGACAGCGTCCGGGACACGGTGGCCGGCCTCGAGGGCGGTGCCGACGACTACGTGACCAAACCTTTCCGGTTCGAGGAGCTGCTTGCGCGCGTCAGAGCCCGGTTGCGGGGGGAGAGCGCGAGGCAGCAAACTGTGCTCCAAGTCGGCAACGCGGCCTTGGATCTCAGGACCAGGAGGGCTCGGATCGAAGACGACACCATCGAGCTCACCGCCAGGGAGTTCGCCATGGCAGAGATGTTCTTCCGCCACCCCGGACAGGTATTGAGCAGGGAGCAGCTTCTGGTCATGTGTGGGGCTACGACTATGATCCGGGCTCCAATGTCGTCGATGTCTACCTCGCCTACCTGCGCAAGAAGCTTGGAAAGGAGCGCATCACCAGCGCACGCGGCATGGGCTACAGGCTTGAATCTTTGGGCGAAGAGTAAGTTGCGGCACCGGCGCCCTTCGGCTGCAGCTTGCCTAGACGCATTCAAGGCCTGGCCTGGCTTGGCCCGCGCCCCCAATCTGGCTTTGTGTCAGGAATCGTGCGGAATCCGCCCCATGTCTGGCAAAGAGCCAGCTCAGGGGCGGGTCGCGCAGGCTGGAGGTAGGGCCCGAGCCGGGGGGCTGAGGTGGGCAGAAGCAGACATGAGCATCAACCCAACCACCCAAACCGCCCCTTCGCCCGCTGCCGACGAGGCTGCGGTTCGCAAGGCGATCTCTTCGATCTCACGCCCACCCAAGGCAAGTGCGCTGTCGGCTGCGCTCACGTTCGGCTGGCGGGGGATGCTCAAGGTAAAGCACGTTCCTGAACAGCTCCTGGACGTAACGATCACGCCGGTCATGTTCGTGCTGATGTTCACCTATCTGTTCGGCGGGGCCATTGCGGGATCCACGGGTGAGTACCTCGACTACATCCTTCCGGGGGTTCTGGTGATGTCGGTGCTGTTCACCACCGTCTATTCGGGCGTTGCCCTCAACACCGACCTGACCAAAGGGGTTGTGGACCGCTTCCGCTCGCTGCCCATCTGGCGGCCGGCTCCCCTGGTAGGATCACTGCTCGGCGACAGTGTGCGCTACGTCCTCGCAGGCACCGTGATCATCGTGCTGGGCGTGATTCTCGGCTACAGGCCGGGCGCAGGCATCGGAGGAGCAATCGCGGCCCTGGCTCTGGTGGTGCTCTTCTCCTTCGGCCTCTCCTGGGTCTTCACGACCCTCGGCCTCCTGCTGCGTTCGCCGAACGCAGTGATGAATGCCGGCTTCATGGGGATCTTCCCGCTCACCTTCCTCTCCAACGTCTTCGTCGATCCCAGGACACTCCCTCCAGTGCTCGAGGCCTT
>DASRPA010000266.1:0-3579 GCA_035646635.1 Actinomycetota bacterium
CTTCTTGTAACCACTCTGCCGGTGATACCCATAGGTGAAGCAAGGCGCGCCGAGCCGCGCAGATCAGGACCTCCTACTACCACCGTCGGGATTCCCCTCTCTCGCTTGCCGACTGTTTGCTGCTGGGCACTGCGTTAGTGCTGGGCGCCGCCGTTGCCACTGGTGACGGTCCCCTCGCAGGCGCCGGGCGCGCCGAAGGTTTGGAGGTAGTCGCGTTGAGGGCCTCGTTTGGAACACAGTCCCTGAGTTGCAATCTCGCTGCTGATGACTAGAATAGTGGTCATGAAAGCCCGCGACGCCGATACCCTGCCCTTGGCCGAGATCAAGGCTCGACTGTCCGAGATCGTGGATCGCATAGAGAGCCGACATGAACGAATCACGCTGACCAGAAAGGGGCGAGCGGCGGCGGTGTTGATCAGCCCGGACGATCTCGCTGCGCTCGAGGACACTCTCGAGCTTTTTTCAGATCCCAAGGCACTGTCCGAGATCGCACGAGCGCGGGAGGAGATAGCGCGAGGCGAAGGGATCTCGGCCGACGAACTCAGGTCCAAATACCCGAACTGAGCGGGCCGTGTGGAAGCTGATCGTTGCCCCCTCAGCAGAGAGGGTGCTGGTTCGTCTGCCCGAGAAAGCAGCTGCCGCAGTGGTCGAGTTTCTGCTCGGACCGCTAATGGAGAATCCCTATCGAGTCGGTCATTCGCTGCGTCGAGAGCTTGGGGCGCTGCGAGCTGCCCGACGAGGCCCGTACCGTGTCGTTTACGAGATCGACGATGCGCAAGGTTTGGTCCGGGTCCTGAGGATCGATCACCGCGCCGATGTCTACCGTTCGCGCTAGTCTCCGCGCAAGTTGTCCTCCTAGTGCCTCAACCTAACGCTTCTTTGCCGTGGTGAGGGGTGGACCCTTATCGTTTTTCAACCATAACGACGCATGAGTGGGTTGCATCGTGTCAGAAATGATCGCCAGGAGGTCAGCGGTCAATGCATCGAGGCTGACCTGATCTCTTAAGCGGCCCGAGAACGCCTCCAACGTCCTGGTCGCGTCATACTTGCGGCGGTAGAAACGCTGATCGATCAAGGACTGGATGCGAGCGCGCGCCGGGCGGAAGACACCTGCCACCGCCAGAGTCGAGGCGGCGATCACCAGATCGTTGCTCTGCTCACCGGTCACTTGGCGCACCAGGGCGCCGGCTCCCACGACTCCCATTACGTAGACGAGCCCCAGGAGGATGGTGAGCGAGCCGTAGACGAGCGTGCGGTTGATGATGAGGTCGATGTCGTAGAGCCGATAGCGGAGGATGGCGATTCCGGCCGATATGGGGAGGCTACCCAGAGCAACAAGGAAGATCAGAGGCCAAAGCAGCTCGGGAACCGAAGGGATCGCCCATGTGATCGGGCCGACGACGAAGGCGACCCCCAGGAGGGCGGCCGCGCTTGCGACCCACTTCAATTGCTGGCGCTCTTTTCCCCGGGCGCGCCGAAGACGCAGCACCATGCAAATTGCCGAGGCGATGAGCGTGACCAACAGGACGAAGAACGAGGGTTCGAAAAGGAGTCCCGAAATCGGTCCGAGAGCCTTGATCCCGAACGGGTTTGTGACCGTCGACACATAGTTGTTGAGCGGACCGGGCTCGAACGCGGAGATGAGAACAGACACCCCGAGCGCAATTACTGCGAGCCAGGCGATGGGCCGCCAGCGGCTGGATGACAATCGCCCATCAGGGAAGAGCAAGAACACAAACACAATCGGAGCGATATGGAGGGCTCCCCCGGACCAGTTGGAGACCCAGGCAGCAACATCCCCTGGGGGTAGGGAGCCGGGTACCTCCAGTGCTTGTGCCGCATAGCTTTCACTGGTTCCGGCCACGCTGAGGGCAAGCCCCTCGGCGCAGAAGAGCCACCCGATCGGATTACGGTCACGGCGCGAACCCACCAGAGCGCCGACCGTGGAGAACGCCAGCTGCAAGCCCAGGAATCCGATAGAAAGTCCTATGTCGTCGGTGCGGATGTCCCAGCCCCGGCTTGCGGAGACCACAATCGCTGACACCGGCAGAGCCAATGCCACGATCCATGTGAGCCAGGCAACACGCTTACCCGGTAGGTAATCTCTCAATATCCGGTCACTTGTTCATCATCTGCCCACGCCCACCCTAATGCTCCTGCGCGAAAGCAGCGTCTGCATCCAGGGCGGCGCTGCGCGGCGATTGAATTCCTAATTCCCACCTCGGCGGAACCGGGTCTCGCACCTAACGCTTCCTTACAACGCTAGACATGCCGAGGATCTCCTCAGCTAAGGCGTGCCATTCGACGGTTTGGGGGTGGCGTCTTGTTGCGCTCGATGTGTTCTTGGATCACCGCGGTCAGTTCCGCGACGCTGTTGAACGTCTCCCGTCTGATCCTCTTGTGGGAGAGCTCCGCGAACCAACACTCGGTGAGGTTGAGCTGCAACGAGCTCGTTTGGTGAAGTACAGCTTGGACCCGGGATGCTTGTCGAGGATCAGGTGTAGGTCGAAACGCGTGCGCGTCTCACGCGGATCATCTTGAGGAGGCCCTTGCCAGCCAACACGTTGAGCGCGGCTAACAGGTCGGTGGGGCCGCTCCGTTTGCTCAGACGACCAGCGAGATCAGCTTCGGGGGCTTGATGATGATCTTGCGCGGCTCCCGGCCCCCGAGGTGCGCGCCGACCTTGGCCGAGGCCAGGGCCAAAGCCTTCATCTCCTCCTCGGTGATGCCGGCGGGAACCTCGAGCTTGTCGCGCACCTTGCCGTTCACCTGTACCACCATCGTGACCTCGTCGAGGCTCGCCAAATCGGGGTCGAACAACGGCCACGGCTGAGAGTGGATCGAGTCCTCGTGTCCTAGGCGATGCCACAGCTCCTCGGTGATGTGGGGGGCCATCGGCGCCAGCAGCTTCAGCAGCGCATCGACCAGCTCGCCCATTACTCCCGGGTGCCCGCCGCCCGCGGCCCGGTAGCGATAGGCGTGATTGACGAGCTCGTGCAGACGCGCTATGGCGGTGTTGAACGAGAACCTCTCGAAGTCCTCACTCACGACCCTGATCGTGCGGTGCACCTGACGCGTGAGCGCCTTATCGAGGGCCGACTCGTGCAATTCTCCGACGGTCACGACAGCGCGGTTGTCCTCGCACAACCGCCACACGCGCTGCAGCCACGGGAAGGCGACACGGCCGATCGACAGCACACCCTCTTCCGGCCAGTCGAAGTCCTGCTCCGGCGGGCCGGAGAACAGCATGTAGAGGCGCAGCGAATCGGCGCCGTAGCGTTCGAACGCCTCCGTCGGGTCGACCAGGTTGCCGCGGCTCTTCGACATGCGTTTGCCGCCCATCGTGATCGTGCCCTGGTTGAGCAGGTTGGGAAACGGCTCCTGCGCAGCCGCCATCCCCAGATCGACCAGCACCTTTTGGAAGAAGCGGGCATAGATCAGGTGCAGGACCGCGTGCTCGATGCCGCCGGTGTACTGGTCTGCGGGCATCCACGCGTCGGCGACCTCGGGATCGAACGGCAGCTCCTCGTTGTGAGGGTCGACGTAGCGGTTGAAGTACCAGGAGGAGTCGACGAACGT
>DASRPA010000267.1:0-2311 GCA_035646635.1 Actinomycetota bacterium
TGGGCGTGCGGACGCGCGCTGGTCCAACACTGGCGTCCTCTCGCAAAAGCGGAGGCCGATAAAGGCCTCCTGCTGCATCGAAAGATAATCAATGTTGCATCCGCGTCCGGCCTGATGGGGGCCGCGGGCCAGTCAAATTACGCGGCCGCCAAGATGGGTGTGGTTGGGCTCACCAAGACGTGGGCCAAAGAGCTCGGACGCTTGGCGATCAACGTGAATGCGATCGCGCCGGCCGCACTCACGAACATGACCGAGCCGTTGTTGAAAGACCCCGACACGGCGGAGAAGAGACTCGCTCGTTTTGCGCTCGGACGCTACGGGACACCTGAGGAGATAGCCCCTGCGTTTGTGTTCTTGGCCTCAAAGGACTCCGACTACATCACCGGTCAAGTGCTGTGCGTCGACGGAGGCCTCGTCATCTGAGCGAGTAACGTTGCCCCATGGAGCGCGCATGGCCGTTCGAGCGACACTCGGATCCTGTGCGCGCGCCGCGTTCGCCGAAAGAGTTCGTTGCGCGTGAAGCAGAAGAGGTCGAGGCCGTCGTCATGCGCACCGGGTTGGGCGGCGTCCAAGCGGTGCTCGTGGCCCACTCGGGCAGCTGGAGAAGGTGGGTGTACCCCACGATGGATGAGGCCTTAGAGGCGGCGCAAGAAGCCGGGTGCCGAGTTCACGAGAAGGAGTTTCCCGAGTCCCTGCGCGTGCGGATCAACGCCTACCGCCGCCCTGCAGAGGACTTGCGGCGAGCCCCTTATCCCGAGCAGGGGTGGGTGGGGCCCGTCAGGTTCTATCCCGAGAATCGCCCTCGTCTAGGGAGGAGGAGGGATCAACAGGGGAGGAGTAGGGATTAGAAGAAGAGGAGGAGGGATCAGCAGGAGGATTCTCCGTAGGAGCGCGGCCCCCGACCCGCTCCACCTTGACGACCTTCGCCTCGGTCGGCCGGCGCCGGGGTTCGAGGCCAGTTTTCTTTCCCAACCACAGCGCGAACACCTTTCGGAACGCTCGCTTGACCACCGCCCTCGAGGGGGGCAGCAGAAACAACAGCCCGACGAGGTCCGTGATGAATCCCGGAGTCAGCAACAGTGCGCCGCCGAACAAGATCAGAGCCCCGTCCGTGACCTCCTCGGCCGGCATGGCTCCGCGCTGGATGCTCAGCTGAAGACGTCGCCACGTCGCCATGCCCTGTTGCTTGAGCAGCCAGGCTCCGGCCGCGGAGATCGCTACCAGCAAGAGAATGGTTTCCGGCACGCCCACGGAGTTCGCTACTGAGACGATGACCCACAGCTCGACGAGCGGAACGATCAACAACAGGACCAGGAGCAAGGGCGCCATGCGTCAAGTATCTCTCGCCCCCTCTGATATGGATACGCCGATGCCGATCAGCACGCTGCGCCAGCTCAGCTTCGAGACCGCCGACGATTTGGTGGAAAAGGGCGCCTCCTACGTCGACCTCAGAGCAATCGATTCTTACCTCGAGGTCCACATCCCCGGCTCTCTCGGGCTTGTGTACGAGTTCGGGCCCGGTATGGCAGGCCGGGCGCGCGACTGCATTCCTTTGAGTCTGCCCCTGATCCTTCTGGACGCCCCCAACGCCAACCTCAACAATGCGGCTGCCTCCCTCAGGGGCAAGGGTTTCACTGTCTTGGGAGCACTCGAGGACGGGGTCAACGCGTGGATCAACACCCACGGCGCGCCCTCGTCCACTGAGGTGGTCGAGGGCCACGATCCTCCCGACGCACTGGTGTTGGACATCTCCGACCCGGGCCGCATCCTGGAGGATGCGGACATGAGCATTCCGGTCGAGCTTCTGTGGAGCCGCGCGGCGGAGCTCCGGGACAAGGGACTGGTCGCCCTTGCCGCCGGCTTCGGCGTGAGGGCCGGCCTCGCGGTGGGGATTCTGGAGCGGGCGGGCGTCTCCGAGTTGGTGTTCTGGAAAACGAAGGCGGCGCCGCAACGCCGCAAGCTCGAGCCCTACGGCTAATCTCAGGATCTCTCCGCCGAGTGGTCGTCAGATGTCGTATAGCGACACTTCACGACCACTCGGCGGTTTGGGAGCTCCCTATCCCTCCTCCTCCCCCTTCGCTATGAGGAAGCCTCGGGCACGCTCAGTCAACGGATAACGGTTGACGAGCCTCCAGAAGCGCGGGGAATGATCGGGCACGGTCAGATGCGTCAGCTCGTGGACGATGACGTAATCCCTCACCCAGGGCGGATAGTCGGCTAGAGCCAACGACAGCCGGATGTCGCCGTCGGCCACCGAGCACGACCCCCAGCGCGATTTCTGCGTCGGGACCCAGGCGATCTGGGCGGGGCG
>DASRPA010000268.1:0-4790 GCA_035646635.1 Actinomycetota bacterium
GTCCGACCGGTCCGCTTCGCCCCCAATTTTCTGTGGGCTAATCAGCGATCCGCTGGAGGATCGCGCTTCAAAAGTGTCCACGGTCCGCTTTCACCACCACCGCCGAGAATCCCGCCCCGCTCAAACTGACCCCCGCCCGGCTTGCCCGAGAGCAACTTTGCGTCTCCAACCACCTCACAGGTGGTCAGGGCCACAAAGTTCCGAGAAGTGGCCGGACCGAGCCCTTCGGATGTTTTTTGTGATAAATACTGTTACTGAAGTTGCTAGAGTGATACAACATCCCTCACCGGAAGGAGCGAGTTGGCAACACGGACCCGCAAGCGGCCCGCCCCCAAGGGGGGCCGTGCACCGTCTCGCCGACCCCGTTCCTCCTCCGCTACAAACCCACCTCGCGCCGGCGGAGCTCGGGCACGGCCCCGCCCGAGCTCCGTACGCCGGCGCTCCCCGGCCTCGCGCTCCCGGCAGCACCGGGTGCGCACCGTGGTGAGAGGCCTCGTCCGTGGAGCGCTGTGGACCGGGCGCGCCGTCCGCTGGACGGCGCTTACCGCTCTCGCCGCCCCGGTGGAGATCTGGGGTGTCCTGCTGATTCTCGTGGGCGCCCTCGCGGGTGTCGCTACTTATGCCGCTGGTGGCGGGCCCATAGGCTCCGCTCTTCGCCACGGGCTCTCTCTCGCCGGCGGCCGCTTGGTTTTCTTCGCCCCCGTGATGCTCACGGCCCTCGGCGTCCTGGTGATAGTGCCCCGCCTTCGCCCCCACGCGGGACGAATTGCGGCCGGCCTGTTGACGTGCTCGGTGGCGCTTGCCGGAATGGTGCATCTCGCCCGGGGCAACAAGCCGGTGACGGTCGCGCTGGAGAAGCTGCAGCGCGCGGGCGGCATCGTGGGGGCTCTGGTCGCCAAGCCCCTGTCCCACTTCGCCGGCGAGTGGGTGGCTGCGGCGACTGTGATCATCCTGGGCCTGGTCGGCGTGATGGTCGTGACGCGCACCCCGGCGTCCCGCCTGGTGGGCTGGGCTCGGCAGGCGGCCTCTGCCACCGCGGCCTTCAGCCGGGCGCTGGTATCCGGCGCCCATCCCGAGTCCCCAGGGGAACACACGGAGAAGAAAGACGAGCACCCCGCCACCGCATCGGAGCCGGACGAGCTCGTGGCCGAACAGACGGCGCTGCCGCTCCAGAGCGACCAGCAGCCGGAGGAAACCGAAGCCGGCTCTCCATCTACGGACGACGGCGGTCGGGGTGAGGCCGCACCCAAGGCGGCGGCCACGGGCGGCGCCGGGCGCGGCTACCACCTTCCGCCGCTGAGCCTGCTCGAAACCGCCGCCCCCCAGCGCGTGTCGCAACGCTCGGTCGACCAGATGACCAGAGTGCTCGAGGCGACCTTCGAAGAGTTCAAGGTCGACGCATCGGTGATGGGACATACCGCGGGGCCGACCGTGACGCGCTTCGAGGTCGAGCTCGGTCCCGGAGTCAAGGTGAGTAGCGTCCTGTCGCTGGCGAACGAGATCAAGTACGCGCTCGCCTCGGGCGAATTGCGCTTCTTGGCCCCGATCCCCGGCCGCAGCGCGATCGGGATCGAGGTCCCCAACCACAGCCGTCAGGTGGTGACCCTGGGAGACATCCTCTCGTCGCCGGAGGCGCGCGCCGCCTCTCATCCCCTGGTCGTCCCGCTCGGGTCGGACGTCTCGGGCAAACCGATACTCGAGAATCTCTCCGACATGCCGCACCTGCTGATCGCGGGCGCTACCAACTCGGGGAAGTCCTCCTGCATCAGCTCGATCATCACCTCGTTGCTGCTGCGGACCACGCCCGACGAGGTACGGCTGATGCTGATCGACCCCAAGCGTGTCGAGCTGACCCACTTCGCAGGTGTGCCCCACTTGCTCACCCCGGTCGTCACCGTTCCCAAGAAAGCCGCCTCGGCCCTTAATTGGGTCGTGCGCGAGATGGAGATGCGCTACGAGGCGCTGGCCCACTACGGCATGCGCAATCTCGAGCTCTACAACGCCGCGGTCGCCACGGGCTCCGTCCCTCGCCGCTCAGAGGAGGAGCCGGAGCCCACGCGCTTCTCCTACATCGTGGTGGTCATCGACGAGCTCTCAGACCTCATGATGGTTGCGCCGCGCGATGTCGAGGCCGCGATCTGCCGCATCGCGCAAATGGCCAGGGCGGTTGGAATCCACCTGATCGTGGCCACGCAACGGCCGTCGGTGAACGTAGTGACGGGACTCATCAAGGCCAACATCCCGTCGCGGCTCGCCTTCAGTGTTGCGTCGCAGCAAGACTCGCGCGTGATCCTCGACCAGGGCGGCGCCGACAAGCTCATCGGGCGCGGCGACATGTTGTTCCTGCACGCGAACGCGTCCAAGGCGGCGCGTATTCAAGGTTCGTGGGTGACGGAGAAGGAGGTCGCCGCAGTGGTGGGACACGTACGGCGGCAGGCCGACCCTCGCTACGACGAGGCGATCACACAGCAGGAGAGCAGCGCGGCGATGTCCGAAACTCTTGCAGGCTCTGACGACGATCTCCTCGACGAGGCACTCGAACTGGTGGTGCGTTCACAACTCGGCTCGACCTCGATGCTGCAGCGCAAGCTCAAGGTCGGTTTCGCTCGCGCCGGGCGGCTCATGGACCTCCTCGAGCAGCGCGGCGTGGTGGGCCCGTCGCAGGGTTCCAAGCCGCGCGATGTCCTCATGGCCCCCGGCGAGCTCCACACCTAAGAATTCCCATTCCGGCCCGGGCGCCACGCGCGCATTGCAGAGGCCCCCTATAATGAGCGGCCCATCACGCGATGGGCGACCCGTAAAGCAGCGATCCACACGAGGCAAGGCAGGCGCGGTTACGGAACCAACCTCGATCGGCGCCCGTCTGCGATCCGCCCGGCGACAACGCCGGGTGAGCATCGAGCGGGCGGCAGAAGAAACCAAGATTCGCTCGGACTACCTCATGCGGATGGAGTCCGACGACTTCGATTTCCTCGCGCCCGCATACGTGCGGGGATTCCTGCGCTCCTACGCGCGCTTCCTGGAGGTCGACCCCGCTCCTTTGACCGAGGAGCTGGAACGCCGTCACGGCAGTCTCAGGGCCGACACCTCCTCGATTGCTGCGATAGAGCGCCGAGTCAGGAAAGCCCCCAAGCAGCGCAAGCCATCCGGGAACTGGAGCGTCGCCGCAGTGCTGGCGGCGAGCGCCCTGCTGTTCTTGGGAGTGCTGGGCATGCTGCAGGGAGAGCCGCCGGCGGACGAGCCTGCGGGAGTGAGCCGCAACGACAACCAGGGCGATCAGGGCGGCGGGACCGAAGCGCAGCCGCAACAGACGCCGCGTTCCTCGCCCAAACCGACCCCGACGGAGACCCTGGCCTCCGTTGACGGCGTCAACCTCGAGATCGATACCGTCCACGGTGAGTGCTGGATCGATGTCACCTCCGACGGCGCCAGCGTTTTCTCGGGAACGATTCCCATGGGAGAGAGCCGCAGTTTCAAGGCGACCGACAAGATGACCGTGGTGCTTGGCCTGCCCAAGAGCGTTGAACTCACCGTGAACGGGCGTAACCTCGGCGTCCCCGGCGACGAGAACCCCATCACGATCCAACTTCCCGACGACATCGACACGCTCTGATCACTAGCTGGGCGAGAACGAACCACTAATGTCGCGCGTGGCGGTAGTAACGCTCGGCTGCCCGAAGAACTCGGTCGATTCCGAAAGCCTCGGGGGCCTTCTTGCATCGTCGGGTCATGAGGTCTCGGACGAGGTCTCTTCCGCCGAAGTCGTCGTGGTTAACACGTGTGGCTTCATCGACGCCGCTCGCAGGGAGACCATCCAGGAAGTCCTGGACCTCGCCGAGCTCAAGGAGGAGGGGGGACTCAAGGGTCTCGTGCTGACCGGCTGCCTGGTGGCGAGAAGCGCAGAGGAGCTGGCGGACTCGCTGCCCGAGGTCGATGCCTTCGTGGACTTCGCCGCCTATCCCCGGATCTCTTCGATCGTCACGGATATCTCCGCCGGCACGCTCTCAGAGCGCATCCACGGCGACCCCGGTACCCGCTTCGACCCGGCGTGGTGGGACCAGGCGCTGATCTCCACTCCACGCGTGCGTTTCGGCCGCCTCCCCTGGTCCTACCTCAAGATCGCCGAAGGCTGCGATCGCGGCTGCACGTTCTGCGCCATCCCGCTGATGCGGGGGCGCTTCAGCTCCCGCAGCCCCGAGGTGATCGAGAACGAGGCGCGCGCGCTGGTCGCCCAAGGCGTCTCCGAGCTTTCGCTCGTGAGCCAGGACTCGGTGCGCTGGGGGAAGGACCTCGGCAACGACAGCCTCGTGAATCTGCTCGCGCGGCTCGAGCGCATCGAAGGCCTGCGCCGCATCCGGCTCATGTATCTCCACCCCCAGGGAGTAACCGATGAGCTCGTCGACGCGATGTTGTCCTCCGAGGTCGTGACTCCCTATTTCGACCTCTCTCTCCAGCACGTGTCCGCCCGCGTGTTGCGGGGCATGGGCCGGCCCGGCAACGCCCGGCGCTTCGCCGCGCTGATAGATGGGATCAGAGCGCGCTCCCCGGTGGCCGGCATCCGCTCGAGCTTCATCGTCGGGTTCCCCTCGGAGCAGGAGGAGGACGTCTTAGAGCTCGAGTCGTTCATCTCTGAGGCAGGGCTCGACTGGATCGGCTGCTTCACCTACTCGCGCGAGCCCGGCACGCGTTCATTCGACATGCAGGATCAGCTCCCCGAAGAGGTGATCTCCGAGCGCTTCGAGCGCGTTACCCGGGCCGCCGAGGTGGCCATGGAAGGCCGGGCGGCCGGG
>DASRPA010000269.1:0-11063 GCA_035646635.1 Actinomycetota bacterium
CTCCCGGTACCGGACGAGGCGATCCGCAACCACCTCGTCGTCGCCGTCCCTCAGCTCGATAGTGCAGACGCTTCCGGGAGCCTTCGTGGGATACGGACCGACCCACAGCGGAAGCAGGGTGACTTGCAGGCCATCGGCCACCGACCAGAAACTAGCGGCCGGAGCCTCCCAGTGGGAGGGCTCAACCCGATCTGGAAGCTGATAGCCCACCACCCGGTCACGTTCCTCCTCGAGGATATTGCCCTCGGCACCGACGACGTGCCAGGTTCCCACGTTCAGCTCGACGACGACGAAAGTGTCCGCCAGAGCGTTCCCGGTTTCCGGGTCCTCGCCCGAGAGGCCATGGCAGCCGATACTATTGCTTCCAGGCTCGCAATCGCTGGCGGCGAATCCGATACGCCACGACCCTTGGGGTGTCTGCGCCGTGTCGTCCTCGTAGGTCCAGTTGAAGCTGCGCTCACCGAATGGGTCCATCAGACCTGTGTCGGCAAGCGCGCGGAAGGCGAAGACCTCCGCCCGCTGCTGTTCGGGTATCTCCTCGACGAGCTCTCCCTCGCGCGGAGCCTGCGGGAAAATGGATTCATGTGGCGGCGCAGGGTCTCTTGCGACGAAGTTGCGTGCACCGTCATCGGATGGCAGAACGACAATCGCCGTGTTGATCACCGCTACAACCATCACCGCAGACACGGCGAGCAAAGCGAGTCGCCGCAGGCGCAGGCGGTGGCCTCGTGTCAGCACCCAGGCGAGATCCGGCGATCCAGGTGCATGTTCTTTGTCCAAGGCTGCCTCGAGTTTGCTAGTCAGCTCGTTACGCATTACGCACCTCCAGTAGGTCGTGCAGAGTTGCGCGGGCTCTGTGGAGATGGGCTTTGACGGTGCCCTCGGATAGGCCCATGAGGTCCGCCACCGTGGCCACCCGGCAGTCCATCAGGTAGTGGAGGACGACGGCCTGCCGTTGACGCTCCGGCAGCGAGCGCAGCGCCGCCAGCAGGTCCAGACGGTCGCTCGTCGGGCCGGGCGAGCTCTCGACTCCTCTCGGCCCAGGTCTGCGAGCGCGTTGGCGGAAGTGGCGCTTGCTCAGGTTCAAGGCGCTGGTAGTCACCCATCCGTGGGCCCATGGCGTCTCCTTCAGTCGTGGCCATCGTGAGTAGGCACGAGCAAATGCCTCCTGGGTCGCCTCTTGAGCGACGTCGGCGTCCCCGCAAAAGGCGCGTACCGCCAGGAGGACCCGATGGAACGATGCCGAGTAGAAGTCGGCGAATTCATCACTGCTCATGTGGGCAACCGCCACGAGTCCATCACACTCATGAGAGCCTGTGCCGCGGCAGTAGGTTTACCTGAGTCGCTCCGGGCTGTGGAACCGTTATTCTGGGTCTCCCGGCGGGATGCCCGAGCGGCCAAAGGGAGCGGTCTGTAAAACCGTCGGCTGATGCCTACGAAGGTTCGAATCCTTCTCCCGCCACCGATTTAGTCCCGAGCCTGGTCGTAGGCTCTGGCGCCGCGAGCAACCGAAGTTTGGAGTTGCCGATTTCGCGGGAAAAGGTTACTGAGAACAATGGGGCAGCGATTGCGAGGGGGCAACTCATGGCCGAACAGACCACGACCACCACCGCCCGCCAGGGGTCTCAGACCTCCGGGGCCGGCTCCGAGGGGGGCGGTCCCCTGATCACCGATCGGGGTAGGACCACGATCGCCGACGGGGTGGTCGCCAAGATCGCCGGGATCGCAGCTCGCGAGGTATCGGGGGTCTACAACATGGGGTCCGGTTCGGCCCGGGCTGTGGGCGCCATTCGAGATCGGATCGGTGAGGCCGTCGGCGGTGCAGCCGCGACCAGCAGCCCGACCCAGGGCGTCAAGGTGGAGGTCGGCGAGCGCCAGGCCGCCATCGACCTCGACCTCGTCGTCGAATACGGCGTGCCCATCGCTGATGTGGCCGAGTCTGTTCGCAGCAACGTCGCGACGAAGGTCGGGCGTATGACTGGTTTGGAAGTGGCCGAGGTCAATATCTATATCGACGACGTGTGGCTGGGCGACTCCGACGACGAGGAGATCACAGCAGAACCACGAGTTCAGTAGCCCGGTGTCAATCGATGCGGATGCGGTGGCCCTTGCGGCCACCAGCTGCAGATCGGTAGCCAGGCTATCGCCGGGCCCCTTCGGGGATGTGGCGTCCTATTTGCCGCACCGTCGCATCATCGGGGTGCGGGTGGCCGCAGACCACCTCGAAGTTCGCATTGTCGCCATGTGGGGACCGCCGCTTTCTCGGGTGGGTGAGGAGGTGCGGGCGGCTGTGAGGCCCGTCGCCGGGATCTTAGCTGTGGAAGTTTTCATCGACGACATCGAATTCCCTTCGGGCACACACGAAGCTGTGGGCGAGGGTGGATCTACACGACAACCGCAGATGAAGGGAGGAAGGCAATGACGCCCACGGTGG
This sequence comes from Actinomycetota bacterium, assembly GCA_035646635.1. Lineage (GTDB taxonomy): Bacteria > Actinomycetota > CADDZG01 > CADDZG01 > WHSQ01 > JACDAL01. The sequence goes on from DASRPA010000269.1 coordinate 2,435, forward strand.
TGGGTTTGTTCGTCGGTTTGTTCTTGGGGCTGGCTCTTGCGTTCGGGGGCTTTGGCGACATGCTGATCGTCGCCTTCTTCGGCACGCTCGGCTATCTCATCGCCAAGGTGCTGGTGGGAGAGCTCGACGTGACCGAATACCTCGGGAGCCGCGACCGGGTCCGATGAGGGTGACATGCGAACGGTGAACCGGCTGATCGCCGCCGTTCTCGCTCTTGGCCTCATCGCCGCGGGACTTCTTACCGTGGCAGAGGTGGTTCTCGCCGCGCTCGGTCTGGCCCCAATGGTGGTGCCGTACGAGAGCTGGCTGGATACGGCTCGAGGCTCCTCATACGGCGACCGCTCGGTGATCGCGGCGGCGATCGCCTTGGTGGCGCTGGGTCTGGTCCTGATTGTCTTGCAGCTCCTTCGCCGGCCCCCTCTGAGCTATTCACTGTTGAACAAGCACGACGGCGTCGAGGCTCAGATCGACCGTGGGAGCCTCGAGCAGGTGGCGGCTCGGGCTGCTGGCGGCGTGGATGGAGTACAGAAGGCTCGCTGCCGGGCGACCCGCAGCAAGTTGGCAGTGAGCGCAACCACGGGCCGAGACGAGATAATCGGGCTCGACGGCAAGATTCGGGCCGCGGTCGAGGACCGCCTCCAAGCCCTTGAGCCCGCCCGGGCGATGACGGTGGCGGTCAAGGTTCAGAGCCCAAGCGCGCGATGAAGCGCACCGATTCGTTCAACCGGATCGTCCTGCTGTTGGTCGGGTTCGCAATGATCGCGACCGGCGGCTACGGGTTGGCGCGCGCGCTGGAAGTGACCGGAGATGCCCCTTCCGAAGGGTCCCTGCTGACGTCTCGGATTCCGAACTTCGTCGCCCGCAACTCGGAATGGTTTTGGCCTCTAGTGGCGGTGGCGGGACTCGTGCTGGCTTATCTCGGCTGGCGTTGGCTTTTGGCCCAGTTCCCCGCCCCTCAGCAGGTCCACAATTTCGACCTCGCCAGCAAGGGCCCCGGCTCTACGCGCATACGGGCGGCCGGCGCGGCGCAGGCGTGGGCGAAGGACGTCGGCAAGCTCGGTGCCGTCAGCTCGTCGCGAGCGTGGTTTCAGAAAGGACCGTCGGGGCCGCATGCAGAGATGCGCCTCACGATCCTCGACAACGGCGACCTGGGGGCAGTGAGGTCCCACGTCGAGGGAGAGGCTCTCGACAGGCTGCGGCTGAGCCTCGATATGCAGGCACTAGAGGCTCACGTCGTTGTGCGGTTGCGGGAGTCGTCCGAGCGCTACTTGCAGTAGCCTCCCTCGAAGCTCTCGAGAGGGGGAGGAGATTGGAAACGGAAAACTCAGAGCTCCTTCCACCGCTGCCCGAGGATTGGGAGAAGGCACTGACGGTCGTTGCTCATCCCGACGACCTCGAATACGGTGCGGCCAGCGCGATCGCGCGCTGGACCTCTAACGGCAAATCGGTGTCCTACGCGCTCGTGACCAGCGGCGAGGCCGGAATCGACTCGATAGCCCCGGAGGAGGCAGGCCCCCTGCGTGCTGAGGAGGAGCGCGCGAGTGCCGCGGTCGTAGGGGTCGAAGCGGTGGAGTTCTTGGGACACCGTGACGGGATGATTGAATACGGCCTCGGCCTTCGAAGGGACATCGCGGCAGCGATTCGCCGCCACCGACCGGAGATCGTGGTCACCATCAATCATCATCCGACGTGGGGGGGCAGCAGCTTCAACATGGCCGACCATCGAGTGGTCGGGCTCGCGGTGATCGACGCAGCCCGGGATGCCGGCAATCGCTGGGTCTTCCGGGAGTTGCTCGACCAAGGACTCGAGCCGTGGGACGGCGTGCGCATGGTGTGTGTTAATGCGTCTCCCCATCTCACGCATGCGGTGGACGTGACGGGGTTCCTCGATCGCGGAGTCGACTCACTGCTGTGCCATCGCGCCTACCTCGACAACCTGGGAGAGGACTTCGACGCGCGCGCCTTTCTCGAATCGGGTGCCTCCCATGTCGGCCGGCAGGCGGGCGTCGAGCATGCCGTCGGCTTCGAGGTCATCGACGCCTAGAGAAATGCTCCCACCCTGTGGCGGTATCTGCTGCAGCGCGGGCTCGCCTCGATGAAGGACTATCGCGCGCTCAGCCTGTGGCTCGACAACTGCGGTGATGACCTCACCCCGCGGTCCTCGCTGCCCGGGGATAGGGACGCCGATGTCTGTGTCGTCGGAGCCGGCTACACGGGGTTATGGACCGCCTACTATCTCCTGAAAGCCGATCCTTCTCTGCGGGTGGTGGTGCTCGAGAAGGAGATCGCCGGGTACGGGGCCTCGGGTCGCAACGGAGGCTGGTGCTCGGCGCTTTTCGCCGCCCCGCGTGACAAGCTCGCCCGCGTCGGCGGCCGCGGCGCCGCTCTCGCTATGCAGCGCGCGATGTTCGACACCGTGGACGAGGTCGGCAGAGTGGTGGGGGCCGAGGGCATAGACGCCCATTTCGCCAAGGGCGGGACCATCAGTGCAGCCACCACACGGGCCCACGTCCCTCGTCTCAAGGCCGAGATCGCAGAGGAGCGGCGGTGGGGTTTCTCGGAGGGCGACTACCGATGGCTGAACGCGGCCGAAGCCTCCTCGCGTGTCCGAATGGAGGGCTCGCTGGGGGCGGCTTTCACGCCTCATTGCGCGGCGCTGCATCCCGCCCGCCTGAGCCGTGGCCTGGCCCGGGCGGTTGAGGCGCGCGGAGCAGCGATCCATGAGCTAACTGCCGTGCGCTCGATCGAAAACGGGATGGCGAGGGCCGATGGGGGCCGGGTCAAGGCCGAAGTCGTGGTGCGGGCCACCGAGGGCTACACCGCCTCGCTCGAGGGCCTCAAGCGCACCCTGCTGCCGATCTACTCGCTCATGATCGCGACCGAGCCCTTGCCCCGATCGTTCTGGGACGAGGTCGGTTGGGCCCGCCGGGAGACCGTGACCGATGCCCGCCACCTCATCATCTACGCCCAGCGCACGGCCGACGATCGCATCGCGATAGGGGGCCGCGGAGCCCCCTACCACTTCGGCTCCGACGTAGCGGACTCGTACGAGCGCGTGCCGAGCGTCTTTGCCGAGCTGCAGCGAGTGCTGGCGGCGTTGTGGCCGGGAGCCCGTGACGCTGCCATCACTCACAACTGGGGCGGGCCTCTGGGAGTGCCCCGCGACTGGTTCTCCTCGGTCGGCTACGACCGGGGCTCGGGGCTGGCGTGGGCCGGCGGGTACGTCGGCGACGGAGTGGCGACCGCTAACCTGGCGGGGAGGACACTCGCGGACCTCATCTTGGGGAGGGACACAGATATCACCAAGCTCCCCTGGGTCGGGCACCGCTCGCCTCCATGGGAGCCGGAGCCGTTCAGATGGTTGGGCACGAATCTGGCGCTGCAGGTGATGGCGAGCGCGGATCGGGCCGAGCTCCGCTCGGGTCGGCCCGCCCGCCGGGCGGCTGTGGTGGCGCGGCTAACCGGTATCCACTGAGACCGGCCGCGTGTCGGGTGCCGAGTGGTCATCAGATGACCATATAGATCACTTGACCACCACTCGCCGCGGAGGAAGGGGGCCGGATCTCGTCGGGGATAAGCTTGAAGGGTGAGCGCGAACCGCATGCTCGTTGCGGCGGCACTGATCGGTCTATTGGGTCTCGCTTGCCAGCCGCAGGAGGTGAGCGATCTCGAGGAACCCGCTCAGATGGCGGTCAACGCACCGGCCAGGCTGACCGAGTCCCGCTTCTACCGTGCGTTCGAGATCGAACTTGAACCGGTTCCCGTGAACGCCCCCTCACACATCAGAGCGCAGGACGCCATGGACGCCGCCGGTCAGGACGACGCTTCTGAAGTTACGCCCATCTTGGCTATCTACACGGGTGGAGGGCGATCCGTGCCCGAGGGAATACCTCGTCACAAGAACCTGCTCGCCTGGATATTGAGGTATGAGGGCGTTTGCGTGCCAATGTTCGGAGGTCCCATTTCACGATCACGCGATGATCGGAAATGCGCCGGAAGCGAAGTCAACGTCGTCGTCAATGCACGGACGGGCAACGTTCTGCTGGAGTTTAGCTACAGATAGCTCGACGCTCTCGACGCGGGGACCAGCTGCGGCAGCGTTTCGCTAAGCGGCCCCCTTATAAGCGCGTCGGCCCTCTCGTCGAAGGGGGTGGGCTCGGCGTTGAGGATCACGAGCCGGGCCCCCGACTCAAGGGCTACCTGCGGCAGCAGGGCTACCGGATAGACCGCCAGCGAGGTCCCCGCCGCCAAGAACAGGTCGCAGCGGGCGGCCGCTCTCTCGGCGCGCCTGAGGTCCTCGGCCACGAGGCTTTGCCCAAACGAGATCGTCGCCGACTTGAGGATGCCGCCACAGGTTCGGCAGTCGGGGTCCTGCTCGCCTCCCTTCACGCGCTCCAGCGCCCGCTGCATCACGGCGCGCTCGCCGCAGGCCATGCACATCACCTCTCGCATGGTGCCGTGTATCTCGATCACGGCTTCGGAGGGAGTTCCGGCCTGCTGGTGGAGCCCGTCGATGTTCTGGGTCACCAGCGTCGTGAGCGAGCCGCGCCGTGCCAACTCCGCCAGGGCCCAGTGGCCGGGGTTGGGCGCCGCCGTCCAGGCGGGGTGGTGAAGGCGCGCTTGCCACGCAGCGACTCGCACCTCGGGGTCCTCCATGTAGTGCTGGAGGCTCGAGAGGCGCTCGGCCGTGGGGTTCCTCGTCCACAACCCTTGGGGGCCTCGAAAGTCGGGTATCCCGGAGTCGGTCGACAAGCCGGCCCCGGTCAGCACGGTTATCTCCTTCGCCTGAGCCACCCAGCCGGTAACTTTTTCGATGATTTCAACTTCGGCCGGCATCAGGACATCCTCTCACCAGGCTTTAGCAGTCGACCGCCGTGCGTAAAGCCGAGCACGCCTCGGCCATGCGGCCGGGGCTCAGTACGCATGCCCGCTCTACAAGGTGAGCCTTCGACACAACGCGCAGGGTGTCGAGGCTCGCCGCACATTCGACGGGCATTCCGTCTTCGAGTCCCAACCTCACCTCAGTCGGAATGCCCCGGACCGTGCGGCTGACCGGCGCTGCCAGCACGGCGTTCAAGACCGGGATTGCTGCGTTGCGGGTCATGACAAGGAAGGGCCGCCGCCCCACCTCAGGTAGCTCACCCCACCACACCTCGGCTCGTCGTGGCGAGGTCACCACGGTTGCTCTGCGATGGCCGCGCGCAACGATTCGAGCGCGGCAGCCTCTTCCACGGACGTGGGTGGGTTTCGCGTGTATCCGTCGACGATGGAGTTATCGATCATGCGCCGGTGCTCCAAGCTTGTGATCGCTTCGATGCCCGCCCGGACGGCCGCGGCCCGGCTCTCGTATACGCCATCGCCCACGAGCTCGTCCAGGCTGGCCAGGAGGTTCTTGGGTAGCCGCACCGCTATCTGTTCGCTTGTCATGCGGTAAGCATACCAAAATGGTATGCGAGCCCGCTTTTGGACGAGAAACAATCCCGCCCGGCCCTACCTCTAACCTTGCGTCCCATGACCACCGCGTTCGAGGAGCTCCAGGCCGGTCTCGTGCAGCGGCACCAAGGCCGCGGTCTCTCGGAGATCGACGCGGGCACGATCGTGGTCATCCCCGCCATCACCTATCCCCCTGCCGAGCTGATCAAGATCACCGGCATCGCCTACTACGAAGAGCGCACGCTGTTCGCGTTGCTGCTACTGAGAAACCCCGACGTACGCGTGGTCTACGTGACCTGCCTGCCGATCGATCCCGCGATCATCGACTACTACCTCTCGTTCATCGGAGCCACCAGGGCCGAGGTCTCCCAGCGGCTCCACCTCTTCTGCGTGGGCGACGGCCGACCGCTGTCGCTGGCTCAGAAGCTGCTCGAGAACCCCGATGTGCTCGACGACGTGGGCGCCGCCATCGGCAATAGAGACAACGCCTACATCCTGCCATTCAACGTCACGCAGCTCGAGCGCCGTGTGGCCGAGCATCTCGGAGTCCCCATCTGGGGGCCGCACCCGGGCGACGTGTGGCTCGGCTCGAAGAGTGGTGGCCGTCAGGTCGCTCGCAAGGCCGGAGTGCCGGTGTTCGAGGGGGCCGAGGACCTGCGCTCGACTACCGAGGTCTACGAAGCGATCGCTCGCATCAGGGCGGCGCGCCCCGAGTCCGACGCCGTCGTAATCAAGCTCAACAACGGCTTCTCCGGACAGGGCAACGCGATCGTGGAGCTAGCGGGCCTCAGCTCTCAGCTCGAGCAGGCGCGCACGACGTTCTGCGGGGTCGGCGAAACGTGGTCGTCGTTCGCGCCCAAGATCGCAGCCGAGGGCGCTATCGTCGAGGAGCTCCGTCGCTCGAGCGATCTCTGTTCTCCCAGCGTCCAGATGCGCATCGCGGCGGGAGGGGCTTTCGAGGTCGTTTCCACCCACGACCAGATCCTCGGAGGCCCCGACGGCCAGGTCTATCTGGGGTGCCGCTTTCCGGCGCACGAGGACTATCGCCTGGCGATCCAGGAGGCCGCAATCAGGATCACCGAGGTGCTGGCCGACGCGGGCGTCTTCGGTGGCTTCGGGATGGATTTCGTGGTGGTCCCCGGCGAGGCTCCATATCTGAGCGAGATCAATCTGCGGGCCGGCGGGACTACTCACCCATTCCTCATGGCCAAGCTCGCCACCGCGGGCCGCTACGAGCACGCCACCGGTGAGCTCGTCGCCGAGGGCCGGGCCCGGGCCTATGTTTCGACCGACAACCTGAAGTCACAGGACTATGTGGGCCTTGCCCCGGCAGAGGTCATCGGCGCGGTGAGGGCCGCCGGCGCCGGCTACGACCATGCGCACCGCAGGGGGGTGACCCTGCACATGCTCGGCCCCCTCACGTCTCTGGGAAAGCTCGGGCTCACCTCGATCGCGGGCTCCCACGAGGAGGCCGCGGCGCTGCAGAGAGATGCGATCGCAGCTATCGACGCCCTTGCGGCTCGCCGCCGGAGCTAGCCGCAGAATCGACTGTCTCAAGGATGGCCGACGCGCTCAAGGCCGCCACCTACCTGTGGCACTTCGTGGGTGGGGTCTGGCTGGTGCCGGCCTTCAGCGTTTACGCGACCTCCTGAGCCGGCTCGGCACTGAGGGTGGCAGAGGCGAACCATGGACCTCTACCCACGGATTTTCGTGGGTAGACGCACACCGCGGTCATTTGCCACCCTTTCGGGGCTGGCGAGGGCGGATTGAGTGGGCGGGGGGATTGAGCGGCCGGAGAGGCGCCGGACCACACGCTTGACTCCGGCCTAAGATGCCTCCGTGATCCCTCGCTATAGCCGCCCCGAGATGACCGAGATCTTCTCCGAGCGCGCCAAGTTCAACCGCTGGCTCGAGATCGAGCTGCTCGCGGTGGAGGCGCGCGCCCGAATGGGCCAGGTGGAGATGGAGGAGCTCTCGGGGCTCAAGGCACACGCTTCGTTCGACGAGACCCGCATCGCCGAGATCGAGGCCGTCCGCCACCACGACGTGGTCGCGTTCGTCGAGAGCGTGCGCGAGAGCACCGGCGAGGCAGGCCGCCACGTCCATTTCGGCCTCACCTCCTCGGACGTGGTCGACACAGCCACCGCGGTGGCGCTGCGCGATGCCTGCGAGCTGCTGATCGAGGGTGTGGGCAGGCTCACTCAGAATGTGCGGGTGAAGGCTTTGGAGCATCGAGACAAGTTCATGGCCGGACGCACCCACGGTGTCCACGCCGAGCCCACCACCTTCGGCCTCAAGCTGGCGTCGTGGGCATTCGAGCTCGAGCGCGACCGCGGCCGCCTGAGGCGGGCCCGCGATGCCGTCGCCACCGGGAAACTGTCGGGGGCCGTGGGCACCTACTCGCAGCTGCCCGTGGAGGTCGAGGCCTATGTCTGCGACCGGCTCGGCCTCTCCATCGAGGATGCTGCCTCCCAAGTCGTGGCGCGCGACCGTCACGCCGAGCTATTGAGTGCAGTCGCCCTCACCGGTGCCTCACTCGAGCGCTTCGCCCAGGAGATCCGCCACCTTCAGCGCACCGAGGTATCGGAGGTGCTGGAGCCGTTCGCCGCCGGGCAGAAGGGCTCCTCGGCCATGCCGCACAAGCGCAACCCGATAGTGTGCGAGCGCATCTGCGGGCTCGCCCGGCTGCTTCGCGCCCACGCCCAGACCGGGCTTGAGAACGTCGCCCTGTGGCACGAGCGCGACATCTCTCATTCGAGCGTCGAGCGCATAACCCTGCCGGACTCCTGCATCCTGCTCGACTACATGTTGGAGCGAATGAATTGGGTGGTGACCGGCATGGTCGTGCGGCCGCAGAGGATGCTCCAAAACCTTGACGCTTCCCTCGGACTGGTGCACTCACAGAGCGTTCTGGGGGCGCTGCTCGAGAAGTCGCTGCCCCGCGAGCGCGCATACGAGCTGGTGCAGCGCAACGCCGCCACTGCATGGGACGAACAACGCAGCTTCCTCGAGCTTCTCAAGTCCGATCCCGAGGTCACTCAACACCTTGATCCGTCGGAAATCGAGGCTTGCTTCGACAACGCGCGCTACGTTGAGAACGCAGACGTGATCTTCGAGCGCCTGGAGGCGCTCTGAGCTAAAAAGAGGGGACCGAAAAATCGGGATGAGACACATCGGGTCGGGCAAGGTCAGAGAT
>DASRPA010000270.1:0-13407 GCA_035646635.1 Actinomycetota bacterium
TCGGACAGCCGATACACGACTGCGACGATCCAGCGATGCTTCTTCACCTCAAGTCCATCCTTCCGACTCCTGTCCTCCGCTGAGGTCGCTCAGTACTTACGTTTCTTGGTGCACGGTGAAACGGTCGCATTTCGAGCACCCGGCAACCCGACAAGCGTCGGTTCTGGTCGTTCACGTACCCTCCAGGTAGGCTCACCCCTCGCGCCTAAGCCAGGGCGCAGTGACCGCCCTCGGTGCTGACCGTATTTCCGGAGCGGAACACTAAGCTCCCGTCGGGAGGTTGATGGCCGCGGCTTTGGGAGGTTCTGGTGGCCGCCAGCAGCCTCAGGGGCGGGGCCGGTCGGCTGGGCCGGGCGCCACAACCTCCCCCGGGAGCTATGGATGGCTCGACGTTAGGTGACCCTAACTGTTATCGTGAATGGGTTCACAAAGTGGGGTTTTGTAAGTCGCCGAGCGCAGCCCCTTCGATCCGGTTCCGGGAGAGGTGCCCCTTCGTATGCCCGACAAGCTGAACAGAGAGGCGGCCGAGAGGCTGTCCCGATCCCTCCACGAGCCCTCCTGGCTGGCCGAGCGCCGCATGGCCGCGTTCGACGTCTTCGAGAAGCTCGACCCGCCCGACCCTAAGGGCGAGGAGTGGCGCTACACGGACGTGCGGAGGTTCGACTTCGACCGCTTTGACGCCCCCGTCCCCACCGAGGGGTTACCCGAGCTGTCGCCCGAGGCGGCCGCCCGGGGGGTCGTCGTGACCGACCTGTGGAGCGCGGCCCAGAACCACCCTGAGCTGCTCGAGGAGCACTTCTTCACCGAGGTTCCCATCGAGGAGCACAAGTTCACGGCGCTGCACGGGGCGTTTCTCTCCGATGGGGTCCTGGTCTACGTACCGAAGGGTGTCGAGGTCGAGTTGCCACTGTCGATCGCCCGCAGGGTGGCCGGCGGGGGCTCGGTGTTCCCGCACACGACGATCGTCGTCGACGAGCTGGCAAGCCTCACCTTCGTAGATCGCTTCGGCTCCAAGGATCTGTCCGAGCCGTCCATCTGTGCCAGCATCGTCGAGGTTGAGGCGCGCCGGGGGGCCACGGTCAACTACATCTCGTTGCAGCAATGGGGACGCAGCGTTCACCATTTTCAAACTCAGCGCTTCACCGGCCAGCGCGACTCAACAGTTCGCAGCCTGGCGGTGAACCTCGGCTCGGCGTTCGCCCGCACCCAGGTCGAGTCGGTGCTCAAGGGGGAGGGCTCGTTCTCCGAAATGCTCGGCCTCTACTTCGCCGACTCCGAGCAGCACTTCGCACAGCGCACCCTTCAGTCCCACAACGCCGCCCACACCACCTCGGACCTCCTCTATAAGGGCGCGCTCAAAGAGAAGTCTCGCTCGGAGTACTCGGGGCTCATCAAGGTTCTACGGGGCGCACAAGGTACCGATGCTTACCAGGCCAACCGCAACCTCTTGCTGTCGGAGGAATCGATGGCGCGCTCGATCCCGCAGCTCGAAATCGAGGCGAACGAGGTTCGCTGCACCCACGGCGCCACCGTGTCGCCGGTCGAGGAGGAGCACCTCTTCTATTTGATGAGCCGCGGCATCGACCGGGTGACCGCGCAGAAGCTTGTCGTCTTTGGGTTCTTCGGCGACGTCCTCGATCGGATCCGTGTTGCAGAGGTCCGTGAGGGCCTTTCAGCAGCGATCGCCGCCAAGGTCGAGGGCGGTCAAAGCCTCGAGGTGGCTGCGTGAAGGCAGGTTTCCGAGTCGTTGCGAAGCTCGATGAGATTCCCGACGGCGGCATGAAGCAGGTCTCTGTAGCCGGCGAGCTGGTAGGTCTCTATCGTGTCGGCGTCGATGTCTTCGCCATATCTGATATATGCACTCACGAGGAGGCGTATCTGACGGAGGGCGACTTCGACCCCGACGAGCTCGAGGTCGAGTGCCCGCTGCACGGCTCCCGTTTCAACGTTACGGACGGTTCCGTGCGCATACTGCCCGCAACCAAGCCCGAAGTGGCTTTTGAAGTGAAAGTTGAGGGCGACCTCGTTTCGGTCGGCCCTGAGAAGACTGCCGAGGAGTGAGCGCTAAATATGTCTGAAACACTTTTGCAGATCGAGGACCTTCACGTCGAGGTGGAGGGCAAAGAGATCCTTACAGGTCTCGACCTCACCATCAGCAAGGGCGAGATTCACGCCATCATGGGCCCCAATGGATCCGGCAAGTCGACACTCGCCTATGTGCTGACAGGCCGCCCCGGCTACGAGGTGACCGCCGGTAAGGTGCTCTACAAGGGTGAGGACATCTCGCCCCTAGCGCCCGATGAGCGTGCCAAGGCGGGCATTTTCTTGGCTTTCCAGTATCCGACCGAGGTCCCCGGTGTCTCGGTGGTGAACTTCCTGCGCACCGCTTACAACGCCATCCATCCCGATGACCCCAAGGCGGCGATGGCGTTCAGGCTGTTTCTGCAGGAGAAGATCGACTTGCTCGAGATTCCCACCGAGCTCGTCGACCGCTACGTGAACCAGGGCTTCTCCGGCGGCGAGAAGAAGCGCAACGAGATCCTTCAGATGGCGGTGTTGTCTCCGGAGCTTGCAATCATGGACGAAACCGACTCGGGGCTCGACATCGATGCGCTAAAGCATGTGTCCGGCGGTGTCAACAAGCTCGCCGGCCCCGAGGTCGGCATCGTCCTGATCACTCACTATCAGCGCCTGCTGAACTACATTCGTCCCGACGTGGTCCACGTCCTCATGGGCGGGCGCATCGCAAGATCCGGTGGCTTTGAGCTCGCCGAACAGCTTGAAGCCGAAGGCTATGCGGGGTTGGCAAAGGAGCTGGGATTGTCGGCGCGGGACATAGAAGAGGTCGAGCGCGAGGAAGGGACTCCCTAGAGCTATGACCCTCGATCCCGAGGTCGTTCGCAAGGACTTCCCCATCTTCGAGACGCGCATGCGCGGCAAGCGCCTCGTCTATCTCGACTCGGCCAACACCTCCCAGAAGCCCCGCCAGGTAATAGAGCGCATCGTCGAGTTCTACGAGCATGAGAACGCCAATATCCATCGCGCCGTGTACGAGCTCGCCGAGCGCTCTACCGCTGCCTACGAAGGTGCACGGGCCAAATGCGCCCACTTCATCGGGGCCCCCAGCCCTCGCTCGATTGTGTTCACCAGAGGCACCACCGAGTCGATCAACCTCGTGCGCTACTCGTGGGCGCGGGCGAATGTAAACGAAGGCGACGAGGTTCTTGTTACCGAAATGGAACACCACTCCAACCTCGTTCCGTGGCAACTCCTGACTCAGGAAACCGGGGCAACTTTGCGCCATCTTCCGGTCGGCGACGGCGGCATGCTGCGCATGGATTTGCTGGGGGACTACGTCACCGACAAGACCAAGCTCGTGTGCGTCGGGCTGATGTCGAACGTGCTCGGAACGATCAACCCGGTGAGGCAGCTCGCCGACGCGATTCATGCCGTGGGCGGCCTTATTCTGGTCGACGCAGCGCAGGCCGCGCCTCACATGCCGGTGGACGTCTCAGAGCTCGACGCCGACTTTCTGGCGTTCTCGTCGCACAAGATGTGCGGCCCTACCGGCGCGGGCGTTCTTTACGGCCGGGAACGCCTGCTGGAAGAGATGCCGCCGTTCCACGGCGGAGGCGAGATGATCCGTGAGGTCTTTGCCGATCACTCCACGTGGAACGAGATCCCGCACAAGTTCGAGGCGGGGACCATGAACATTGCGCAGGCCGTGGGTTTGGGGGCTGCTGTCGATTATCTGCAGTCCCTGGGAATGAATTCCGTGCGCGCTCACGAGATGGAGCTCACCGCGTATGCGCTCGAACAGCTGAGCGCAGTGGGGGCCGAGGTCCATGGCCCCTTCGACGTTGCGCAGCGCGGTGGCGCGATCTCCTTCAACGTCGCCGATGTTCACCCTCACGATCTCGCCACGATCGTCGATCAAGAAGGAGTGTGCATACGCGCCGGTCATCACTGCGCGCAACCGCTGATGCGGCGCCTCGGGGTGCCCGCCACCGCGCGCGCTTCTCTGTACATCTACAACACGCGCGAGGACGTCGATGTGCTGATGGGCGCGTTGGAGCAGGCGAAGGGATGGTTCGCATGAGCCTCGATGAGCTCTACAAAGAGGTGATCCTCGATCACTACCGGACTCCGCGCAATCGCGGACGGCTCGATCCTCACGACGTCAAGCTCGAGCGCAACAACCCTCTGTGCGGAGACGAGCTCGAACTCTATCTGAAGTTCGACGGCGAGGACCTCGAAGGCATCGCCTTCGAGGGCAAGGGCTGCTCGATCTCCATGGCGAGCGCGTCGATGATGACCGAGAAGGTCAAGGGCCTCGATGTCAAGCAGGCGCGGGCGGTGGCTGAGTCCATAAAGCGCATGATGGCGGGGGAGGAGCCGGGCGATATCAACGAGCTCGGAGACCTCGTTTCGCTCAAGGGAGTAGTCAAGTATCCAGTGCGCATCAAGTGCGCGCTGCTGGGGTGGAACACGCTGCTCGAGGGACTCGACGAGGTTCCCTAGCCCCGGATCCCTAGCCCCGGATCCCTAGCCGAGTGGTGGCCAGATGACCATATAGAACATCCTGTTACCACTCGGCGAACAGGCCCGTGAGAAAGCACTATTCGCACTTGCTTAATACTCCAAAATCTGGTATTAAAGGCCGGTGACGCCGCTGGGGGACGACTCGGCAACCAGGACCGCCAAGGTTTTGTCGCTGCCCACGCGCGCGGCGATCCTGTCGCACCTGCTGTGCTCGGGGCCCAAGACCGTCAAGGAGATCGCCGACCACTTCGCGATTCATCCCAACGTGGCGAGGGCGCACCTCGAGCTGATGGCGGAGGCCGGCTTTCTGTCCTTCGAGACGCGTCGGCGCAACAAGGGCAGGCCGGCAAAGGTCTATTTCACATGGGAAGGCGAGGCCGGCGCTCTGATGGAGGCGGGCGTCGAGATTCCCGCCGAGCACGTCGCCGCTCCGGTCGACGAACTCGAGATCGAGGTGCGGGTGCTCGAGCGCATGCTCGCCGACGCTTCGCACCAACTAACGCGCATTAAAGAGCTCATCGAGATAGCAAAGAAAACGAGAAAGGGAGGAAGTAGTGGCTGATTACGCTAATGACGTGTTGATCGAAACCGACGAGCTCGAGAAGGAGCTTGACTCGGGTCGATTCGCGGTGATCGAGGTTGACGAGGACACCACCGCCTACGAGAAGGGGCACATACCCGGCGCCAGTTCGATCAATTGGTCTACCGAACTGCACGACTCGCCCCGGCGCGAGTTCATCTCCAGCGAGCAGATGGTAGGGCTGCTGAACGCCAGGGGAGTGTCGAACGACCAGACAATCGTCCTCTACTCGGGAAACAACAACTGGTTCGCCGCCTACGCGTACTGGCTGTTTCTGTATCGCGGCATCGACAACGTCAAGCTGCTCAACGGCGGGCGCAAGAAGTGGGAGCTCGACAACCGCGCCTTGACCGACCAGGCCCCCGAGTCCGGCGCGGGCAACTCCCAGATCGGCACCGAGCGACCCGAGCTGCGCGTGTTTCGCGACGAGGTCGTCAGGCGAGCGACGTCGGGAGAAGGCTCGTTGGTCGATGTACGTTCGCCGGAGGAGTTTCGCGGCGAACTGCTGGCCCCGCCGCACCTGCCGCAGGAGCAGGCACAGGTTCCGGGTCACATCCCGGGCGCAGCGAACATCCCCTGGTCAAAGACGGTGAAAGAGGATGGCACGTTCAAGTCCACATCTGAGCTCGAGTCTCTCTACTCGGCCGAGGGCATCACGCGCGACAAGGACGTGATCGCCTACTGCAGGATCGGCGAGCGGTCCTCGCATTCGTGGTTCGTGCTGCATGAGCTCCTCGGCTTCCAGCAGGTCACGAACTACGACGGTTCGTGGACCGAGTACGGCAGCCTCGTGGGGGTGCCCGTAGAGAAGTAGCAAAGCGGCTTGCGCATTGGCCCCGAGCGGCGAGGCGGCCGAGTACGGTCGAGTGGGACTAGGCTGGCGTCGTGAGAGTTGGGATCGTCTGCTTCGGGGCCATGCGCGCCCACCTGCCGCCGGGATCGGTAGGCAACCGCGCCGAGATCGAGGTCGCGGACAAGGCGTCGGTGAGCGATGTCGTCGAGTCGCTGGGCGCGCCGCCCGCGCTCGTGTTCGCGGTGCTCGTGGACGGGCGCCAGGCTCCAATCGATCAACGGCTGCAAGAGGGGGCCGAGGTTACGCTGATGCCTCCGTTCGCGGGAGGCGAAGGATTGCCTCGCGAACACTCTCAGCGCGGCGACATCGCCTCGACTACCTGAGACTCTCTGCCGGCGAGCGCTTTTCCTACGAGCGCATCGATGTCGAGCGTGCGTTCGGCGGCCTCTGTTTGCTCGGGGCTTGCGTGTGTCGACGTCGAGCGTGGATTGAACAGTACGCAGCAGTCCTGATGTCGCCGGTTTGATATCTGGAGCGTGCCAATCGCATCCGCCTGACGGACGATCTCGAGCTTGTCGCATCCGATCAGCGGCCGCAGCACCTGGCGGCCCGGGACTGCGTCGTCGGTAGTGGCGAGGTTGTCGAGTGTCTGCGAGGCGACCTGGCCGAGGGAATCCCCGGTGACGAGCGCGCTGGCCCCGCGCTCGTCGGCGAGTGCCGCCGCGATCCTCAACATCAGGCGGCGGTAGAGCAGCAGCCGAAGCCGGGGCGGGCAGTGGGTTACTACCTCTGCCTGAGCCTCGCCCAGGGGGACCAGGTGCAGGGTCGTGGCGAGGTGATAGCGGGACAGGGCTCGTGTCAGATCGAGGGCCTGGGTCACGGAAGAGGCGTCCGTGTAGGGCCGGCCGTGGAAGTGCAGCAGCTCGACCTCGGCGCCTCTTCTCATCATTCGCCACGCCGCCACCGGCGAGTCGATGCCGCCCGACATCAATGCGACGAGCTTGCCCGAGGTGCCGACCGGGAGCCCGCCCGGCCCGGGACGCCGGTCCCGGTAGACGATGCCCGAGTCGGAGAACAACTCGACGTGAAGGGTGGCGTCGGGGTTGCTGAGGTCGACCGGCGCACCGGTTCGCTCCTGGATCAGCGCGCCGACGGCCCGCTCGATGTGGCGTGAGTCGACCGGGCAGGAGGAACGGGCCCGCCGTGCTCTGACGGCAAAAGAGGTGAAGCTTCCCACCGGCATGAGCTCCATCGCCGCGTTGCCGATAGAGGAGAGGTCGGGCTCCACTCTGAGGCCGGCTCCGACGTTGGCTATGCCGAATACGAACACGGCTCTAGCGGCCGCTTCCGACACCAGGCCGGGGGGCTTGAAGTCGACTGTGATGCGGCCCACAGTGCAACGCATACGGCGATACCCCGTAGCGCGCAGCGCTCGTTTGAGGTTAGCCATCAGCCGGTCCTCGAAACGGTGGCGGTTGCCTCCCTTGAGGCCCACCTCGTCGTAATGCGCGATCAGCGCGTTCACGACCTAGTGGTCCGGAGCGGAATCAGCGCTAACATCGAGAGCGATCCTGCGCGCCAGATTGAATCCCAATTCCGACCTCGGCGGAGCCGTGGAACGCAGCCATCGGTGATGCAGGGTCGTTCGAATGTGCCGATGATTTCCGCGACGGGGCACCTTAGAGAGGTTCTTGTTCGAACCCCGCCTCGCCCTCCAGGCCTATGGAGAACAAGGCCTCCACGTCGTGGCGGGAGTACACCTTGAAGGCGACGAGAGTCTGGGTGCGCTCGACTCCGGGAACCCGCGCGATGCCCTCGGTAACTACCCGGGCGAGATCTTCATGTCGGCGCGTCCGAACCATGATGACGAGATCGAAATCGCCCGCCACCGAATAGACCTCGGAAACCTCCGGAAGATCGGCAATCTCTTGGGCCGTCTCGGGAACTCTGTGAATATCGCAGGTGGCGAGTACGACGGTGGTGACCATCCCCAATTAGATGGTGACCATGTCCCTGAGCTTGCCGGGAGTGCTGGGATGGCGCAGCTTAGAGAGCGCCTTCGCTTCGATCTGGCGGATGCGCTCGCGCGTGAGGCTGAACTCGCGCCCGACCTCCTCGAGGGTGCGAGGCTCTCCGGTGAGCAGCCCGAAACGCAGGGCAAGAACCTTGCGCTCGCGCTCCGACAGGGAACCCAACATGTTCCAGAGGTCTTCCTGGCGCAGCGCCACTGCGGCCGCTTGGAAGGGGCCCTCTATGTCCTCGTCCTCGATGAAGTCGCCGAGCTCTGCGTCCTCGTCCCCGACGGGCTCGTGCAGGGAGACGGGCTCGGGCAGCACGCGGAAGGCCTCCCGAACCTTGTCGGGAGTCAGGTCCGCCTGGGCGGCGATCTCCTCGATGAGAGGCTCACGGCCCAGCTTCTCAAGCAGCTCGCTCTGTACCTTGCGCACTCGATAGAGCGTCTCCACCATGTGCACGGGGATGCGGATCGTGCGTGCTTTGTCGGCGATGGCACGGGTAATGGCCTGCCGGATCCACCATGTGGCATAAGTCGAGAACTTGAAGCCTCGCTGCCAGTCGAATTTCTCGACGGCCCTCATCAGGCCGAGGTTGCCCTCCTGGATGAGGTCCAGTAGGGGGAGTCCCGCAGCCGAGTACTTCTTGGCAATCGACACCACGAGACGAAGGTTCGACTGGATGAAGCGGCGCTTGTCGGCGCGGCCCTTGCGAACATCGTATTCGAGGTCGCGGCGCTGCTTGGCCGTCAGCTTCTTGGCCGTGCCGAGCCTCTCCTGCGCCTTCTCGCCCTGCTCGATGCCCTGGGCGAGCTCGACTTCCTGGATGTCGGTCAGTAGGGGGTACTGTCCGATCTCGCGCAGGTACTGCCGCACGAGATCCTCGTGAGCAGCCTCCTCCCGGTTCGCTTCATAAGGCCGCGTGGCCTCACTCATGTGCATCAACCCTTTTTCTCAACGGCATCATCATGGTTCCAGACGGGCCTCAAATTGCGCCGGCCGCGCCTTGGCCTGCCCATGTGGGCAGATCGCGACACGAGAGGCCGTCGTCGTCGTTGTGGCACCGAAACCCTTCCACCATGGTAAAGGAATATCCTCCGAAGGGGAAGACGGCAGAAGTTGGATATATGGAATAACGCTGGACCATCCCACGGTTATTCCCACTCAGGGCGCTCTCAATCCCAAATTGTGGGGAGGCGGTCCGGGGCGCGTAGCCCCTCCAAGTGTCGAGTGATGGTAAATGGTCACTAGGGGAGCCTCCGATGACGGCTCGAGCCGGTGATCGCGAGGATTTAGGAGGTGTGGGCTCGTGAAGGGCGTCATCCCGGTCGCAACGGCCTCCCGAGTCGTCCGCACCTACCTCGTCATCTCGGGCCTCTACACGCTGTCGGCATCCCTCATCTGGGGGGTAAACACCCTCTTTCTGCTCGACGCCGGCCTCGACATCTTCCAGACATTCGTGGCAAATGCGGCGTTTACCGGGGGGATGGTGATCTTCGAGATCCCGACCGGAATCGTGGCCGATACCCGCGGCCGCCGGGTTTCGTTCCTGTTGAGCGCTATCACCTTGTTGGCGGGCACCCTGGCCTATGTGGCGATCGCAGTCTCCGGCGGGGGCCTGATGTGGTTCGTAGTCTGTTCGATCGCCTTGGGGGTCGGCTTCAGCTTCTACTCGGGAGCGGTGGAGGCCTGGCTCGTGGATGCTCTGGAGGCGACGGGATTCGAGGGGCAGCTCGATCAGGTGTTCGCTCGGGGCTCGATCGTGTCGGGTTTCGCCATGCTGATCGGCACCGTCGGTGGCGGGCTTCTCGGCGAAATCAACCTGGCATGGCCGTTTGTGGCCCGATCCGCCCTGTTGGCCGCGGTGTTCGTGGTGGCCTTCATGTCCATGCACGACATCGGCTTCGTCCCTCGCGCTGCGGGGCTGTCCGCCATGCCCACAGAGATGTCGCGGGTGCTCCGGGCCAGTCTTCGCTACGGCTGGGGCCGGCGGTCGGTCAGGCTCCTGATGATTGCCTCCTTTATCCAGGGCGGCTTCTTGATGTGGGGCTTCTATGCCTGGCAGCCCTACTTTCTTGAGCTCCTGGGACGAGATGCGGCGTGGGTGGCGGGTGCGGTGGCCGCGCTCATCGCGGGCGCCACCATCCTAGGCAACTACCTGGTCGAATACTTCACTCGCTTCTGCGGCAAGCGCACGACGCTGCTGCTATGGGCGTCGGTAGTGATGGCGGTTGCGGCCATAGGGGTAGGTGTGGTGGGGACTTTCTGGGCCGCGGTGGGCTTGCTGGCGGTGGCCGTCGGAGCTCTGGGCGTGTGGATGCCGGTCAAGCAAGCTTATCTTCACGAGGTGATCCCCTCCGAAGAGAGGGCCACTGTGGTGTCGTTCGATTCTCTTGTCGGGAGTGCTGGGGGCATGGGGGGCCAGTTGGGTCTTGGCTACCTGTCGCGTCTGCAATCGGTAGCGGCCGGCTACCTCGTAGGGGGCGTGGTTCTCCTAGCGGCGATCCCCGTCACGGTGTTGCTGAGGCGCATGCGGGAGCCGGCCGACGTCATAGTGGGTCGCACAGCCGGCCGCCGGGCGCCCTGCGCCGCCCAGGGGCTGCCGCCGGTGTCGACGGTGGACACCACGGCCCGGCAGCCTGCGGAGGTGGGCTGAGCTCTGAACTTGCGGCGTTCTGGGTAGATTGGTCAAGCCGAGCCGCGCACCTCGGCCAGCCTCTTCTCGAGATACCTTCGCTCGGGCGCGCTTTGCTGCAGCTCGAGTGCTCGTTCGTAGGAAACTTCTGCCTCCTTGTCTCGGCCCATCCGTCGAAGGAGGTCGGCGCGCGCCGCATGGAGCAAATGGAACCGCTCGAGACGCTTCTCGGCCATCAGCCTGTCGATCAAGTCGAGGCCAACGATCGGTCCGTCGCGCATCGCAACTGCGACCGCACGATTCGAGCTCGACGACGGGGGAAGGCGCTCTCTCATAGAGCAGCCCGTAAAGAGCGACTATCTGAGCCCAATCGGTGGCCTTGAACGAATCGGCGCCCGCGTGAACGCCCGCGATTGCCGCCTGAAGCAGATAGCGTCCGGGTGTGCCGAGCGGAAGGGCGCGTTCCACAAGGGCGAGCCCCTCGTCGATTGGGGCTCGATCCAACTTCGTTCGGTCTTGGTCCTCGAGCAGGATTAGGTCTCCCGAAGGACTGAGTCGTGATCTGCGACGGGAGTGATGGAGGAGCATGAGCGCGAGGAGCCCGCGAGCCTCCGCTTCGTCGGGCATGAGGGCGACCATCAAACGGACCAGGCGTATTGCTTCCTCGCATAGCTCACTGCGTACCAGCTGTGCGCCCGACGACGGCGCGTAGCCTTCGGTGAAGACGAGGTAGATCACAGCAAGGATCGACGCGAGTCGTTCGGGGAGCGCGTGGTCGGGAGGCACCTCGTAGGGGATGCCCGCAACCCTGATCTTGCGCTTGGCGCGCGAGAGACGCTGGCCCATCGTGGTTTCCGCTACCAGGAATGCACTCGCGATCTCCGGTGTCGTGAGACCACCCAGTGTTCTCAATGTGAGCGCCACTTGCGCCTCGATAGAGAGGGCAGGATGGCAGCAGGTGAACATGAGGCGGAGGCGATCATCGGTGATCGAAGAAGCCGGCATTTCGGCAAAGGGGTCCGTGCTATCGGGTTCCATGAGGAGACGCTCTTTCGATTTCAGGTTGGTCGCCCGGCGAATCCGGTCGACCGCCTTGTTGCGAGCGGTGGTCAACAGCCACGCGGTTGGATCGGTTGGGATCCCGTCGCGTCGCCAGCGCTCGAGTGCGACGACCCAGGCTTCCTGCAGAACGTCTTCGGCGAGGTCGAGGTCCCCGAGCGTGCGTATGAGAGCGGCGACCGCCCGGCCCCACACCTCGCGGTAGAGGCGGGCGGTCGCGACCTCGAATGCGCCGGGGGCAACCGACGGGTCAGGAGCTGGCGAGGCCCGCCCGCTCCATGACCGTCTTCTGATAGTCGTCACCGAACTCCGTAATCGGCCGCAGTTCGATCGAGCCGTCGCGGGCGCCCGGGCATTGCGCGGCGATCTCGATTGCCTCGTCGAGGTTCTTGCAGTTGAGGAGGTAGTAGCCGCCGAGGACCTCGTTAGTCTCGGCGAAGGGTCCGTCGGTTATGAGTTTCTCGCCGTCGCGCACTCTCACCGTCGTGGCGGTGGAGACCGGCTCGAGAGCCTCACCTCCGTCGGAGACGCCGCGCTTCAGGACGTCGGCGGTGAAATCCGTCCACTCGTCCATCACCGCTTGCATCTGCTCTGGACTGACCCCGCTCTGGTCCCACTGCGGCCCGTAGATGAGCAACAGGTAGCGCATGGTTCCTCCTTCGGTTCGGCCCGGCCGGGGGGCCGGGACTCTGTCATTGATCCGAGGACGAACGAGAGAGCCGGACTTCGACACCTGCGGCGAAGAAATTCTCCCTTCCGCCGGCGCCACTACCATCCCAAGACGAGGTTAGCCGCTCGTCCCTTGGCCGGCTGCACGAGAGCGGTGGGGCCGGCCTCTCCTTCAGGCGTCAACCGCTGGGTTCCTCTTGAGTTAGGCAATGGACATGTCCAAGGTTGGCGAATGTTCCTTGAGTCGGCCCCCCGGAGCCCTCCACCGATACTGACGAATTGGGCTAGTGTGTACGGAACCGAAGGTCAGAGGTTCGAATCTTCTCGGGCGGACTGCGAAAAGACCTGGAAATGCCCCAGGTTTGTCAGTTGCAAAGGTGCGGTGACTTGAGCCTTGTCTCCCCTTTGTCTCCGACCACGCGCAAGCATGGCGTCGGTCGGGCCGGGGTGGGGCCAGTTGAGGCCGGCGTGATCGAGCCGGGCGGGCTCTCCGGCGGGTGATGTGTGACGAGGGGCGGCGTTACGTCTGGCCCCTGGATGCGGTGGTTCGGATTCGCAGCGATGAGTGTTGGGCCGCTGCCAGGTCTAACCATGAGAGATTCGCAATCACGCGAAAGGAGCGAAGGATGACCGACACCGTAAACACGACCCACATCAACGAGGTTGGGCCGTGTTCGTCCCAGTTGCCGACCAGGACCGAGCGCTGGAGTTTTACCTGGACAAGCTCGGGTTCGAGAAGCGCGCTGACTTCCCCTACGGCGAGGGCAATCGCTGGATCGAAGTGGCCCCGCCCGGCGCGGCGAACACGATCGCGCTGGCCCCCCCGAGCGAGGGTGAGTCCGCCGGCGGCGACGAGACTCATTGCGCGTTCGCGACGGAGGACATCGTGGCTGACCACGCAACCCTCCGCGCCAGAGGCGTTGACGTGGACGGGGAGATCGCGCGCGTGGGGAAGCGCAGGTCGGGGTTTGTCTCGATCGAGGTGACCGTTGGGGATCCCGTATCGCCGCAGTTCTTCTTGCGCGACACCGACGGGAACCGCTTCCTGATCGTCGAGCCGGACTGACCCCGGCAGGCTTCCCAAGAGAGGAGCTACGGCCTACGTATGGGCGCCGAG
>DASRPA010000271.1:0-8519 GCA_035646635.1 Actinomycetota bacterium
AGCTCGTGCCGTGAGGTGTTGGCTTAAGTGCCGCAACGAGCGCAACCCCTGCCCTTAGTTGCCAGCGGGTAATGCCGGGGACTCTAAGGGGACTGCCGGGGACAACTCGGAGGAAGGTGGGGATGACGTCAAGTCAGCATGACCCTTATGTCTAGGGCTGCACACATGCTACATTGCGCGTTACAAAGGGCTGCGATCCCGCAAGGGGGAGCGAATCCCAAAAAAGCGCGCCTGGTTCGGATTGGGGTCTGCAACTCGACCCCATGAAGGCGGAGTCGCTAGTAATCGCAGATCAGCAACGCTGCGGTGAATACGTTCCCGGGCCTTGTACACACCGCCCGTCACACCACGAAAGTGGGTAACACCCGAAGCCGGTGGCCCAACCCCTTGGGGAGGGAGCCGTCGAAGGTGGGATCCGCGATTGGGGTGAAGTCGTAACAAGGTAGCCGTACCGGAAGGTGCGGCTGGATCACCTCCTTTCTAAGGAGCATTAAGACTCCTAGTTGAAGACATTGATCTCCTCCGGCAGGCACACTATTGAGTTCTCAAGGGCGTAGCTTCCGGCAGCATTGAAGCTGTACCCACATGGGGTGTGGGCAGAGATGCAAAGTACCTTGCGAGATACCCCTGGGAGCTTTCGCGCAAAGCGTCAGCGGCGGTCCTCGCGCCGCCGCTTTCTCAACGCAGCTTGCCGGCGTGCTCCGGGCGAGAGCCGAGAACGCTCGGCCGGCACCTCTCTTACGCCCCTGAGCTCGCGCCGCGCCATGTCGGCGGCACAGGACTGGTGCCAGTGTTGGTGGCGGGAGCGGGCCTCGTGACGGACGAGGACATGGTCGCTGCCGACCTCGATCCGCTCCCCACAGCCGGGGCAGCGGTATAGCTTCTTCGCCACGACCAGCGACAGCACCACGGGCTCGCCGTCGAGGTCCGAGGCTCTGAGGCTCTGTCTTCTGGTCACTAACATGAGAGCGGATCACACTAGAGCCCGCGAACGCACTTGTCCCTCACGTACTTGAACGTGCGCAACGCGCCTGGGAGTACGGATTCCGCGTACCCACAAGCGCGCGACGCGCCACGCGTTACTGATTAGCGGCTCTTCTGGAAGATGGTTCTGCAGCTAGAACACACGGGTTGAGCGCCGTGGAAACGAGGGGCGCCGCGCTGAGCGGCTCAGGCCACTGTCTGGACGGCTCGAGTCTGCTGTACGGCGATTGCGACCGTAGCGATGACGACGATGGCTGCGCCGGTCCATTGACGGCCTGCGAGCCGTTCCCCGACGAGGTACCCGGCCGCCACACCGAAGACAGGGATGAGTGGGAAGAAGGCGCCGGCCACAGATGCGGGTACCCGGCGCAGGCCGGCGAGGAAGAACCAGAATGCGAGCCCGTAATAGAGCACGCCCGATGCGGCCGCAGCGACCCATGTTGCGCCGGGCAGATTTCCTAGCGACCATCCGTAGCCGGTGGCCAACTGCACCGCCGTGGCGAGTAACACCGCGAACAGGAGCGCGGCGACTTGTTGTGCGAGCACCACAGGCAAGGACGCGTCGTCGAGGAGTAGGCGGCGCGTGAGCACGGTGTACAGGGCGCATGCGCCGACCGCGGACACGGTAAGGGCAACTCCGGCGGCGTCGCCGGCGGTGCCGGGCTGATAGACGACCAGGAATACTCCGACGACCGCAGTTCCGAGAGCGGCGGCGAGGGCTGCCGGGATGTGTTCACGGAGCAAGGCCGCCGCGAGCAGCAGGATGAGAACGGGTTCGGCTGCCCATAGGAGCACCGACATGCTGGCGCTGATGGAGGTCAGGCCGAGGAGGCCGAGAGCGTATGCGAGGCCGGGGTTGAGGACACCCAGGGCGGCGAGCCCGCGCGTCTGGGGTGACCACCTGAACCGGTCGCGCCGGGTGCGGGTAAGCACTGCGACTCCGGCGAGCAGCAGGCAGCTGGCGGCGAGTTGGATGGGCAGCAGGGTGAGTGGGGCGACGTCGTCGAGGACTTGCTTGGTGACGACGGTGCCGACTCCCCAGCAGGCGGTCGCCGCGACCAACATGGGGACGCGGCTGCCTAGGGGGTGGTTGGGCATGGCTGTGACCTCCTGAATAGCGGAGTGGTGAGGACGGACTCGTTGCGTGGTTGACGCACGGGGGCGTCAGTTCGCTGGGTCTTCCTCGTCACAGCGGTCGTAGGCCGGCACGCGGCAGGGCTTCACGGATCGTCGCGCGTACGCTTTCGACTCCATGGCGTCACGTTACTCTGCCCTCCGCCAAGCGCAGGTCCGATCGATGTTGGGACGGACTACGCTGAACGGCAGAGAGCCGGTGGCCCGCTCAGCTGCCTACGGTCAATACCCTCAATTCGGCGAATGCGGACGTTGCGCCCCGGTGGGGAAGGGTTTGAGGGGAACCCCGTCGGAGCACCTCGATACCCTCAAGAGCGCAACGCGCGCTGGGCTACCGGTTGTCATCCTGGCAGGTCATCGCCTAGTCGGTTGAGGCCGCACTCCCAGGGCCGACTCGGGCGACGACCTGCAGGATGATTGGGGAAGGGCACCGCGGGGGCCGGGTGCGCGGGCCGCACTTCAATCGCATTCCGGCGGCATCTCGAGCACCCACCCGGGCCTGATGAGGTTGGGCGTCGCTCCGATCAGGCTGCTGTTGGCGCGGTGTATGCGGGGCCAGTAGCGGGCGATGCGGCGAGCATCGTCGGTGTCGAGAACCCGGCCGGCGATGGTCCACAGAGAGTCCCCCGCAGCCACCTGGTAGCGTCCGCGGCACTCGCCTGAGGGAGCAGGACGCGGATGGCTTGGTTGCTCGGTGAGTGCCGGGGGCGGCTGGGGCTCCGGCTCGATCTGGCTGGGGAAGAGAAGGGTTCCCTGCCCTCGTCCTTCACGTCCACGTCCGGCGACGGCCGGGTTCGGTTGTTGAAGGGGCCGGTAGGAGGCGCCCGCTCCGAATCCGTCAAGGTCGACAACTCG
This sequence comes from Actinomycetota bacterium, assembly GCA_035646635.1. GTDB lineage: Bacteria > Actinomycetota > CADDZG01 > CADDZG01 > WHSQ01 > JACDAL01. The sequence goes on from DASRPA010000271.1 coordinate 2,974, forward strand.
ATCATCGTCCGGCGGCGGATCGATTGCCCTGGTCGGGACGAGCGGGCGAAGAGGGGGGAACCCGCTCGTCCGTGACCAGGGGGGCTCGACCGACCGGCGGGGGGAGGGCGCCTGGTCCGCCGAGAAGGCAGGAGGGGTGCTCAGTAGGGTTGCCGCGCAGCTGAGAACAGAGGTGAAAGGGGCCCGGAGCCGTGCGCGAGCGCGTGCAGAAGCTCTCCGTGGCCTGATGGGCCACGAGGCCATGATCCGCAGAAGCGCCCACAGGCAGGAGGCCCCGAGCAGAGGGGCGACCACCGAGTCTGCCCACGAATCTTCCAGAAACATCTATTAGCCTCCACTTGTATCTGTTTACCTTTGGTTGCGGCTGTATGCTCGCATCCGACATCAACAGTTGTCAAGAAATTCCTTTTGACGACGGTAGTAGCGGGAAAGTATGGAAGAATCATCCTTTCCTTGGGAGAAAGTGGGCGATGGTGGGGGCTGAGTCTCCCGAGCTGGATCCAGTCATCACGAGCCTGGCCGCTTCGTTCGAGGCCGCCATGGTTCGCTCCGAGGACGAGGCCGCCGCTGATCTGGCGCTCAGCCTCCGTCAGGGCCGAGCCCTGATCGAGGTGCTGCGTCTGGCGCAGGGCATAGAGGCGCACCTATCCGGTGGCGCCAGGCATCCCGTGACACTGCTGGGCGACGACTTCTGTGGCATCGGTGAGCCGGCGACCAGAGTCCTTACCTGGGAGACGGCAGTGTTTCAGTCCAAGGCTTCCGGTGCCGCCCCGATGCGCTTTGCCGGCGACCTCATTGCGCTAGCCCGAGAGTGGACTCGTCGAAGTGCCCACGTCGAGATTGTTACTGCGGCGGGAGGGCTGCGGGGCAGGCTTGCCGAGGCGGGCTCGGACTATCTATGCGTGATGGCCGCAGCGGGGCCGCGCTACGTTCCCCGGGCCTCCCTCACAGAGATGACTCTTCTGCGCGAGAGGTCATCGGATGCGCTCTGATCCACTCTCTGGTCTCGGCGTGGAGGCGTTCGAGATAGGCCTCGAGCTGGTTCTTGTCGATGCGCCAGACGCCCCGGCCCCCAAGTTTTATGGCGGGCAGTTCATGGCTTCTTACCAGCGCGTAGACTTGGGCGACGCTGACGTTGAGATAGGTGGCGACCTCCTCCAGCGTCATGAATCGGGTCGCGACGCCGGGTCCTTCGCCGGCGTCGCGCGCGCTGCTCATGGTAGGAGCTTAGCAAAGCTAGCCTCTGTTTGGCTGGATTGGCGTACGTTGACGTCCAGCAGCGTCCACAAGAACCGGAGGGGTCGGTGGACGTTCCGGTAGCTCGCCGGCTCTCCAAACCGGCCTGGGTCAATCTGAGGAGCGCCCTTGGTCTCGTGCTCTTCTGCGCCGCGTTCGCCGGCGGCCAGAGGGTGTTGAGCGAGGCACGGGCGACGACGCTGGTGTGGGCGGCGGCGAGAGACCTTCCGGCGAACTCCACGTTGACCTCTTCCGATCTGGAGCCCGTTGCGGTCAAGCTTCCTTCGACGTTGCTCGCCCGCTACGCATCCGCCGCCGCGGAGGTCAGAGGCGAGCTGACGACCCGCTCCTTGCGCGAGGGCGAGCTTCTTCCCGCGCTCTCTCTTGCCCCCGCGGGGTCGGCTTCGGGAATCAGCTCGATCAGCATCCCGGTGAGCCCCGAGCACGCCGTGGGTGGCTCCCTGCGCCCGGGAGATCGAGTCGACGTCTACGCAACATTCGATGCGGCAGATGTACGAGCCCGTACCACATCGATATTGCGCAACGCTGAGGTTTCGGACGTCATCGAGGCGTCGGGACTGGTGGTGGGCGGGGAAGCCGCGGTGGGGATCGTCGTGTCGGCGTCCCCGAGCCGGGCGGCGGCGGTTGCGTTCGCCCTGCGCACCGGAGAGATAGACGTCGTCCGTACTGTCGGTCCTTCCGAGGGCCCCGCGACCATCACGATTCGAGCCGGCGACTTCGAATGAGGGCCCTTCGGGTCGTGACCCTCAGCGGCGATCCACAGCTGGAGCCCGCCCTTGCGGTGCGCATCGGATCCCATCCCGCCGTCGAGCTCGTGATGCGATGTCTCGATCGCGTTGAGTTGCTTGGTGCAATTCGGGGTCTCGAGCTCGATGCAGTCGTCTCGGTGGGGGCTCCTACCTGGCTCGACCCTCAGGCGATGCAGGAGGCTTCAGATGCCGGCGTTCGCATCGTCGGTGTGAGCGATGACCCGGCGGCGGTGCACGAGCTCTCCGCTCGAGGGGTGACGGTGCTGGACTCCGAGCAGGAGGTCGACGACATCGTGGCGGCTTGCCGCACACAACCCCTAGCTCCGGCGGCAAGTCTTGAGTCTCCGTCGCGGCGAGGCAGGCTGGTCTCCGTGTGGGGTCCCAAAGGCGCCCCGGGACGCACGATGATTGCGATTCGCCTCGCCCTCCAGTTAAGCCGTGGATCACCGGACACGCTGCTGATCGATGCAGATCCCTACGGTGGAGATGTCCTTCAGGCGTTCGGGATCGTCGAAGAGCTGCCCACGGTCGTATGGGCCGCCAACGCTGCGGCGAAGCAGGGTTTCGATGCCCAAGCTCTGGCCTCAGACCTGCGCCGCGCGGCCCCCGGTGGCCCGGTAGTGATCCCCGGTCTGCCGAGAGCGGAGTTGTGGGCGGAGATATCCGACTTTGGCTGGCGCCGGCTGCTGAGTGCTGCGCAGTCCTCCTTCGCTTTCACCGTTTGCGACGTCGGTTTCTGTCTCGAACCCGATCCTTCCCCCTACCCCGGGGCGGGAGAGGGGCGCAACCGCATGGCCCGCGCCGCCGCGGCTGCAGCCGACCATGTCGTGGCGGTGGTGCGCGCGGACGCCCTCGGCATCAAGTCGTTCCTGTGGGGATTCGAGAGCCTCAAGCAGATCTGTTCCGAGGAGCGCGTGATCGTGGTGCTCAACCGTGCGCGCCGTGGTGAGGAGAAGGAGGTCGCCGAGCTGGTGCGGCGCCATACCGGCAAGCGCGTGGGGGCCGTCCTCTTCGACAGGCCTCAACTCTGTCTGCAGCGCCTGGAGCAGAACGGAAAGTGGAGCGGCCCCGAGCTTCCTGCGGGAATCAGGGATCTCGCGGCGGCCGTAGGAGGAGTAGTCCCCCCGCGAGGAGTCCTCAGCCGAATGGGGGGCCGGAGATAAGTGGAGAAAGCCTTGGTCCTCGTCGAGGAGGAAGTGCGCGAACTCGTCCGGCGACGCGGTGTCGATCCTGCCACCGATTCATCCTCCTCAGTGGGCCGCCTCGTCGACGAGGTTTTGGGCGAGTACGAGCTCCGCATGCACTCGAGCAACCTTCCGGTCATCCGCGATCGAGCGGCCGTGCGAAAGGCGGTGTTGGATCGCGTTGCGGGCTTCGGTGCTCTTCAGGAGCTCATCGACGATCCCGAAGTAGAAGAGATCTGGATCAACTCCCCGGCGAGCATCTTCTGCGCGCGCGGAGGTCGCCATGTGCTGACGAATGTGACGCTCGAGCCGGAGGAGATTCGCGACCTCGTTGAACGCATGCTTCGCACCAGCGGGCGCCGGCTCGATCTCTCGACTCCGTTCGTCGACGCGACGCTGCCCGATGGGTCTCGGCTTCATGTGGTGATACCCGACATCACGCGCCGTCATTGGGCCATCAACGTCAGAAAGTTCGTGGTCCGCGCGCATCGCCTGGAGGAGCTTGTGCGGCTTGGCTCCATGGATCCGGCGGTCGCCGCCTTCATGGACGCGTCGGTCAAGGCAGGATTGAACATCGTCGTTTCGGGAGCGACCCAAAGCGGCAAGACCACGATGCTCAACTGCCTCGCCGGCTGCGTTCCGGGCGGCGAACGCGTCATCTCCTGCGAAGAGGTGTTCGAGCTCCAGGTGGGACTGCCCGATGTGGTGTCACTGCAGACTCGTCAGGCAAACCTCGAAGGCAAGGGTGCGATCGATCTCAGAAGGCTTGTTGTCGAGGCCCTGCGAATGCGCCCGGATCGAATCATCGTGGGGGAGGTGCGGGGCAAGGAAGCATTCGACTTGCTCGTCGCCCTCAACTCTGGGTTCCCCGGGATGACCTCCATACATGCAAACAGCGCGCACGAAGCGCTCGTCAAGCTCCAGACGCTGCCGTTGCTTGCCGGTGAGAACGTCAGCCATTCGTTCGTTGTCCCAACGGTCGCCGCGGCGATCGACCTGATCGTTCATCTCGGCCAGCGAGAAGGCCGCCGGCGCACGATGCAGGTGCTGGGAGTGACCGGGCGGCTCGAAGCAGACCGTATCGAGACCACATCGCTGTTCGAGCGCTCCCAGGCGGGGCTTGAGTGGACGGGGCATCGGCCTCCTCACCCCGACCGCTTCGAAGCAGTGGGAATTGATCTATCGGAGGTCCTCCGATGAGGTCCGTGGTGGCCGTCCTCGGTGCTCTCGGCTTGCTCTTGCTCTACGACGGCTTGACGGCAGCAGGCATCGCCCGCAACAGGCCGCTGGCGAGTCTCGACCGGCTTGCTGCTGAGGCCGGGCTGCCGGCGATGACCGGGGGGCGGATGCTGACCGTTAGCGCGGGGGCCGGCGGGGTCGCGCTGGTGGTGGTCGCCGGGATCACCGCTTCTTTCGTGCTTGCCTCGGCCTTTTCGGTGGTGGCGTTATGGATACCTTTCGCCTGGGCTCGAGCCCGCCGGCGCAGCCGCGCGCATTCGTTCAGAGAAGCATGGCCCGATGCGATCGCATCGGTGATCGCCGGCGTGCGTGCGGGCATCTCTCTGCCCGAGACCTGCGCCTCGCTGGCTGAGCGCGGCCCCCAAGAGCTGAGGCCCGGCTTTACTTCCTTCGCGGCCACCTACCGCGCTTCGGGAAGCTTCCATGCCGCGCTCGACCGCTTGAGATCAGAGTTGTCCGATCCGGTGGGGGATCGCGTCGTTGTCTCCTTGGGACTCGCTCACGATGTCGGCGGTACCGATTTGGTGCGAGTTCTCAGGACGTTGAGCGACTTCGTCAGAGAGGACCTGCGCGTGCGCAAGGAAGTACAAGCACGCTGGTCGTGGACGGTGACGGCGGCGCGCGTGGCGGCCGCAGCGCCGTGGATAGTCCTGCTCTTGATGTCTGCTCGACCGGAAGCCGCGGCGGCCTTCAACTCATCGACGGGCGCCATGGTGGTTGCCACCGGCGCAGCCGTGACGACGTTGGGCTATCGGCTGATGTTGAGAGCGGCCCGGCTTCCCGAGCCGGGGCGGTTAAGCGAATGATCACCTTGCTCGTGGCGCTCTCGGCCGCAGGCCTAACGATCGCCGTTCTTGCGCTTCCTCCGTTTGCCGGCTCCCGACTTTCTGAACGTGTCGAGCCGTACCTAAGCGGGCTGCGCGGGAAGCCGAGCTCGTTGCTGGCCCGCCCTCGGCGAAGCCAGGGGGCCTTGACTCAGAGGTTCACAGCGGTTGTGTCGAGCCGCCTCCCCGGCTCCCGAACGGCGCTCGAGCGGCGCATGGAAGCAGCGGGAAGGGAGCCCGACGCGGAACGTTTTCGCATCGAGCAGCTCTTCTGGGGTGGAACGGTACTTGTG
>DASRPA010000272.1:0-8557 GCA_035646635.1 Actinomycetota bacterium
CGGGCCAGTTTGGGCAGGCGCGAGGCGCCGAAGACCAACAAAATCACGAACAAGATGATGAATAGCTCGGGACCGCCTGGCAAACTCATCTCCCTTCGACCTCCAGTCCTTCTCTTTCGCGATCCTCCAGCGGATCGCTGGTTCTGAGGGCCGGAATAATCTCCGTCCCAATCAACTCGATGTCCTCTTCGTCCGACACCTGAAACGGCACGGCGCCGAGGCCGACGACCACCTCTTGGACGCCCAGCTCCCGGAGCGCTCCCAAGCGGTCGGTGACCTCGGGAACTCCGCCGGCGATACGGTTGCGCCGAAACTCGTCCCAGGATACTGCCCCTCGAGAGCTATCTCCCGAAAGAATCCCTGCAGGGGTTCTCTCGGCCAGTCGCTCGAAGCGCTTGATCGCGTCTTTCTCATCCCGCCCCACCAGGACATAGGCGCCCACCGACCTGGCGAGGTCGTCGGGGGCCCGGTTGTGCCTCAGGCATGCCTCATCGGCGACCCCGGCGCGCTCTGCGTAGGTTTCTAGGGAGCCGAGCCACGAGAAGTTCCAGCCGTCGGCAACTCGAGCCGCGACGTCGAGCAGCCGAGCGCCCTTGCCCCCCACCCACAACCGCGGCCCCCCATCTTGCGGCGCGGGACGGCATAAAGCGCCGTCCAAGACGTAATGGTCCCCCTTGAAGAACAGCTCTTCGCCTTGCAGCAGCCGTCGGATGATCTCTGCTGCCTCGGCCAGCCTGTCGATGCGCACGCCCGGGCGGGACATCTCGATTCCGGACGCTCGGTAGTCGGGCTCGTACCATCCCGCGCCCAGGCCCAACTCACAGCGCCCGTGCGACAGCAGGTGAAGCGTGGCGGCCATCTTGGCCACCACGGCGGGGTTGCGCAGGTCGTTGCACAGCGTCAGGGAGCCGATCCTGATCCTCTGAGTGCACGCCGCCAGCGCCGACATCGTGGTCCAGCATTCCAAAGCTCCTCGGACCTCGGTGGAGCCCCCGTACTTCGAGTAGTCGAGGAAGAGATGGTCTGAGACCCAGACCGAATCAAGACCCGAGCGCTCGGCGACCTCGGCACAGCGGCGCACCCCGTCCCAGGAGGCGGGGCGCCCCTCGAAGCTCGAGTCGTAATGAGGAAGTGCCAGGCCGACACGCATCCACTCAGTCTAAGTGCCCTTCCCCGAGGAAACCGCAGGCGGTTACGGCGAAGTTGAGACGGCCCGAACCCTGCCCCGTGCGCCAAACTTTGCGCCGTCAACCACACCACAGTTGGTCACGGGCTCAAAGTTGGGCCGGACTCCGATCGTATTGCCGGAACGCGACATCGGTCCCACCGCCGGCCGACCGCCGACTACTCGACGTAGCCCAGGCCCCTCAGGTGGTCCTCGACCTCTTTCTCCTCATCGGAGCTGAGTCCTGCCTCTCCTGCGATTCGCTGCGCCTCGGCCGAGCCCTCCACGGTCTGGAGGGTGACGGAGCCCGCCAGCGCTCCCAACGCCTTGCCGTCGCGGGGAATCGCGCTGGGCACGCCCAGGCTCGCCAACGCGGTGGGGCCGAGATCTATGAGCCGGGCCGCCTCGGTGAGAGGGCCGGGAGTCACTTCGGGGCCGGTGGCGACGAGGACCCCCTCGAGACGGTGGTCACCCGACAGCCAGTCCGCTTCCTCGACCATTCCTCTGGCGTGTGTGAGCGAGTAGAACGGGGCGGGCACAAGGAGCAGGTCGGGGGCCACGTCGAGGAACTCCCCGCTCAGCACCTCCTCCTTTCGGTAGATCCTTTGAATAGGAGCCGCGCCCGTCTCGGGATCCCGGAACTCAGACAACGCCTGCGCTACTTCGTCGCGCACACGCTCGTAGTCGCGCGGCTCCACAATGCCCTCCGGCTCCCTTCCTATGAGGTTCACCGAGACGCCTTCTCCTGTGGAAACCACGCTGGTATAGGCCCTCGTCTGTGACCACTCGATGGGCGACGCAGGTATGGAGACCTTGCCGTGCAGCTTCAAAAGATCGTAGATGCGCCGGGCGACGCGCCGGCCGGGCCCCCACCTGATCAGATTGAAGGCAAAGGATCCGCGAGAAAGACGCAGGTAGCCGAGATTTTGCAGGATTTTATCCATAGTGCAAGTGCGCGTGCAAGCCTGATGACCGTGGTCGGACATAAACATGACCAGATCGTCGTCGGTTGTTCTCTTGAGCAATTCGCCGAGACCATCATCGAGCTGTCTGTAGATGCCTTCGGTCTTGCGAGCGATCGGGGAGTCCTTGAGTCCTTCGTAACGAGGGTGCTCCGGGTGGATGTACTCCATCAGACAATGCTGGATGCGATCGGTGGAGACATAAACAAGCACGCCAAAGTCCCAATCCGTGGTGTCCAGAAGATACTCGAAAGCTGCCTGTCGTTTGGCAGTTATCGCCGCCGTCTCGTCCAGGAAGGACTCCGGTCGATTTCGAAACGTAGTCCAGCTCATTCCGTTCACGGGAAACGGCGCCTTGTGATCGAGCTCCACCTGTAGCTCCGGCGGCCATGTGTAGGAGCGGCTGGCCGGCAGAACGCCTCCTGCCACCACCTTGCCTGAGATCTCGGGGGCCGGGAAGGTAAGGGGGATGTTCAGGGCCAAAGAAATCTTGCCTGCGGCAGTGAGGTCGTCGAAAATAGTCCGAGCCTTGATGGACCTGTACGTGACCGGCAGCCTCCTGGAAACGCCGGGCCGGTGCTCGAGGATGTCGAAGACGCCATGTCCGGCGGGATTCAAACCAGTCATGAACGAAGGCCATGCACACCAGGAGTGCGATGGAACGCTCGAAAGACAGTCCCCGTAAGCTCCTCTGCTCATGAGTTGACTCAAGACAGGGAGCTCGCCGCGCTCCAACATCGGGCGCAGTATCTTCCAGTCCACGCCATCCCAGCCGACTATGAGAACCCGACGAGCCATGGGCGGCAGGCTACCCTGTGGGCGGCTCGCTTGCCTCGCGCCGGCTGTGCGCCAGCCGGTGAGCCCGCAGTGAAAGCTGGAGTCTCAGCTTGTCCTCGGAGCTCCGCAGAGACCACCCAGTGAGCCGTTCGACCTGCTTCAGCCGGTAGCTGATCGTGTGCGGATGCGCGAACAGCGCTGTGCCCGTCAACTTCACGCTTCCATCTGCATTGAAATAAGCCTCGAGTGTCTTGATCAGCTCGCCCTTGCGGCGCTCGTCGTATTCGATTAGAGGCCCCAGGGTGGTTTCAACGAAGCGATCGAGCAGCGCAGGCTCGCTGCGTAGAAAGTGGTAGAGAAGCAGGTCATCGAATCGATACACGAGACCTGAGAGCTCGAGTCCCATCCCTATCTCGAGCGCCTCGCGTGCTTCGATATACGCGCGCCTGATTCCCTCGAGCCCCGGCTCTGGGCCGCCGACACCGAAACGCCAGTCGCCCGTCAGTTCGGCAACGAGCTTTTCGGGCATCGCAGCAGGATCGCTTTCGCCCGCCACCGGCACGAGAGCGATCGTGTGCTCTGCCTTTTGGAGCACTATCGGGTCGGCGCTCGAAGGGCCGTAGAGCCGCGCGACGGCACCTGCGACCATCGCCTCTTTGCGCGAATCCTGCTCGGGACCCCGGCCGACAAGGGCCATGTAGTCCTCCGAGAGGTCGTATCCGAAGGTATGAGCCCGCCTCAATATGTCTTCGGGTTGTGCCTCGACACCGTAGAGAACATCGGCCAGAAACTCCCGGCGAGCCCCTTCCTGCTCCCGCACAATCGCTCTCTGTGCACTCAGATAGGCATCTGCCACAGTGGTCGAAACCTGGTCGGTATAGCGCAGGACTGCTTCTGCGAGGACCAGGCTGGCTTCGAGCGCTCCCCCCTTCGATGAGCGGCACTCTTCAGACAGCACGTCCCAGCAGGTCCTGACGACGGTCCGATAGGCCCTCAACAGATCCTGAAGAGGGATGCCCGCCTCTGCTCGGCGCGCGCCTACTCGTTCAATCGAGGCGAGCTCCTCGGAGGTGACGGCTCTCTGGTGAGAAAGGGTCGTGGACAGGGTCAAGACGTTCTCTCGAACCGCCTCTCTCACGTCCTCCATGTGTGCGTCACCGGCTCGAGCGTAGGAAGGAACTGCGTGGGAGATTGCTTCCACGCTGCGCTCGACCACCTCGTCGAGCCGCTCCAAGAAGGAGCTCACGATTAGTCCAACGTCACCGTCCCTCAAAGCTGCTCCCCCAGACGCCGCAATGCTCTCCCCAACGCTTCACGCGCGGCCGCGGAAGCGGTCACGAACCCATCGTCAGAGACGTCGCCCCCGGAGGCCGGATCGAGGGCGGCGACGATGGCACCTTCGCCTGCCTCCTGCACGACAACATTGCAGGGAATGTGAACGGCCACTTGCAGACCGTCTGAAAGGGTGTCGGGTGAGGCCTGAGCCCAGGCTCCCATGAAGAGGTACTGACGCTCCTCGCCGGCATCGGGTCCCAGGAGACCGCCGACGTGCATCTCGGTGATGATCGAGAAACCCTCGCCTTTCAGAGCCAGGCGCGCTCTCAGCACAGCCTCGTCGTAGCCCTCGGCCATCTCGACGGCGTACCCGTAGTCGCTCACGTCCCCAACGCTACTCCGCATGGAGATGGCGCCCGTACTAGAGCCGGGTCGTTGCGCCGCCGGAACACAAGGGCCCGGCCATGTTGCAGCCGGGCCCCTGTTCTATCGACTGACTAGGTGCTTGACGATGCGGTGCCTTTTCTGCGGCCATTCGCCGACTTGCGGCGGCCGGTCGCCTTGCGGGCTGTCGACTTCTTGCGGCCTGTCGACTTCTTGCGGCCTGTCGACTTCTTTCGGCCTGTCGACTTCTTTCGGCCTGTCGACTTTCTACGACCATTTGCCGGCTTACGGCCGGTCGCCTTGCGCACCGTGGACTTCTTGCGCCCGGTCGACTTCTTGCGACCCGTGGTCTTCTTACGGGCCCTAGTTGCCGCTCCTTTGCGGGCCGCCGACTTGCGAGTCGCCGTCTTGCGGGCTCGTGTCGCAGCCCCTTTGCGCGCCGCCGACTTGCGAGTCGCAGACTTGCGGGCTCGTGTCGCAGCCCCTTTCTTGCCCGCGGCTTTACGGGCCGAGGTTGGCTTGCGGCCCGTAGTTTTCTTGACAGCCAACTGTGCACCTCCGATCGCTCATCACGAACGAGTTCTGAGTCACGAGCCCGTTCTTTTCTTACGCGCACGATTGCGCATATAGAGTTAGTTAGCATGTTATGAGCAAAGGTGCAAGCATTCTTTCGTAATCAAGCGCTAGGAAACCTATGTTCTAGGACGCTGCACGAAGCTTTCGACGAGCTCTTTCCTTTCTGATTCTGCGCCTCTCTCTTTCTGATGTGCCGCCCCAGATACCGAATTGTTCCTTGTTATTGAGCGCGTATTCGAGACAGTCGGCGCGGACTTCGCAGAGTGCACACACAGCACGCGCAGCCTTTGATGAGCCGCCGCGTTCGGGGAAGAAAATCTCTGGATCAACTTCGACACAACGAGCCCCGCTCTGCCATTCGACAGGCTGCAGGAGCTTAGTGGTGATGCGTTGCATGCCCCGGCCTTCCAGTTGTGTTCGAGCTCGCCCGTGGCCCCGGACGAAACCCGGCATCAATTACAGACTTGTAATTCTAGCCATGTAATTCGGAAGCGCGCAAGGGGTCTGACCTGCGACTTTGTGGATTGACGCCTGTCAGCGGCTGGGTGAGAGGCTCGTTGCGGCCTCAATACACTGCCGCACGAGCGAGGTTGCCGCCACCGGCTTGCAAACGAAGGAAACGGCTCCTGCTTGCTTAGCTAGCCACGAGTCATGGGCTCGCTCCAAGAGCATGACTACGGGCACCTGCGCGAATTCCGGCCGGGCGCCCATGTCCTTGGTGAGCCCGTATCCTCCTGCGCTTCCCGTCTGGATATCCACAACCACCACGGACGGAATCACGGTCTGCAGCTCCTTCCAAGCAGAGCGCGCGTCCGCGGCGAATCTTGCGCTGACGCCCGCCGGCAATGCGTACCGAAGCTCCTCTTGAACCCGCAGATCGTCGGTTACCAGCAGTAAATCGATATCCGAGGCGTCCGTGTCCGTCATCGGATCATCGAGAAGGGCTTTTGCTGGGAACCTCGTGGGCGCGCACCTGCTCCGCCAGCGTGCTCAAGAGCTTTTCGATGTCGATATCGAACCCCGTCTCCATCGACTGAAGTCGTCCCAGCACTTGCACAGCCCGCGCTACGGCCAGCTCAGCCTCCTTGACGGTCTCGACCAGGACCGGCGAGTAGTGGCGAGCGAATCGGGCCCCGCAGAAGGGGCATCGACCGGGGGCGTCTGAGTCAGGGCCGATCTGAGACAACAGGAAGGTTCTCCCGCACGTGTCGCATTTTGCTTCGATCTTCATCGCTCACCTTCCTCGTCACCGCTTGTGCCCGTCGCGGGCGATATCGTCACATTCGAGCGTTCTCGCTCTCGGTTTTGGCGCCAATTTCGCTCCGGGCCTAGTGCCCCGTCGGGCCACTAGGACTCTGCCCTAACGATATCGACAGCCTTCTTGATGTTCGTGAGTTTCGCCTGCGCCTCCTCGACTGTCCTGGTCTTGAGCCCGCAATCGGGATCGACGAAGAGCTTGTCTGCCGGCAACAGCTTGAGGGCGCGGCGGATGCCCTCAACCATGGTCTCGACTGGCTCCAGGACGTGCGAATGAACGTCGGACACACCGAGGCCCAAATATCTTGTGAAGGGGTGCTCCCCGAAGCTCTGCAGAAGCGCGTAGTCGGAGTTCGCCAGCTCCAGATCGATCTGATCCACGGGGATGTCAAGCATTTTGGGATAGGCGTCGTGGAAGTCCCCATAGCAAATGTGGGTGATGGTGTGAGCGCGCAGCGGTGCAGTGATGATCTCCATGGCCTCGATCACCAGGCTGAATTCATCCATGCGAGTGGAAGCAGCGGGCTCGTCGATCTGGATGAAGCGGGCGCCGGCGGCCTCCAGGTCCAGAGCCTCATCGCGTATCGCCCGGGCCACATCTAGAACGAACGCCCTCCGGTTCCCGTAATGCTCATCGAAGGACCAGTCACAGATCGTGTAGGGACCCGTCAGCATGCCTTTGACGGGCTTGTCTGTGAGCGACTGCGCGAATTCCCACCATTCAACCGTGACTGCATGCTCTCTTCCCACCGGTCCAGTGGCGACGGGCTTGCGATAGTAGCGATTGCCGTATGCGCGCACTAGGCCCCCGATCTCGAGGCCGGGCAACTCCTCTGCAAAGAACGCCACCATGTCGCCTCGGTACTGTTCGCCATCCACGACGACATCGGTGTCGATGCTGTTCTGGAAATCGATCCATTCCCTGGTCGCCTGCCGCTCGAGCTCTCTCAGCTCCGCTCTGGCGATCTCGTTGCGAGCGTATTTGGCGCGGGCTCGCGTTAAATACGGGGGCTTCGGCAAGGAGCCAACCGATGTCGTCCACAGGCCCGCTCCTGGTAGGTCGATGCCGGACATGTCACTCACCCGCTCTTCTTGCTATTTGGGTCAGACGCTCCAGCTTGGATCGCGCCTTATCGCGCGGCAAGAACTCGAGGCCCGCCGATGGTGCCAGGCTTAACCGGTCGGCGCCAAACTCTTCGAACAGCCTGTGGACGAAGGCGCCTACGTCGGATGTGGACTCGAGCAGGGTGTTTCGAGAATCCAGGACACCCGCCTGCAGCTTCGACTCCGGGGGAATCAGAGAAATGAGCTCCTCATTCTCCGGGCCCGAGACGAAGTCGAGATGGAAAACATCGGCGGGCATGTCGAAGAGGTCGGCTCCGAGTCGCTTCGCGTCTGAGAAGTAGGTCGCCAGGACGACCTGAGGCAGCTTCAGTTCGGCGACGACGGCGCCAAGCGCGCGCCTCGCTAGAGGAAGATCCTCGGGGGCGTCGAGCAGCGCGGGCTCGTCGATCTGGATTATGCGCGCCCCCGCTGCCTCGAGCTCGAAGGCTTCCTGGGCCAGCACCCGAGCGAGAGCAAGCACGAACTTTTCGTGGGACGAATAGTGATCGTCAAGCGAGAGTCGGGCGATGGTCAGGGGGCCGGGGATCACCGCCTTGACTGGTTTGGTCGCCACGGAGTCGGCGTAACGCCAGGCATCAACCGAGACCGGGCCTCTCCATTCCACCGGTCCGACGCACACAGGGCGCCTGTAGTAGACGTTGTTGTCGAAGTAGCGCAGCAGACCCGAAAGCTCGATCCCGGCCATGTGGCTCGCAAATGGGGTCACGAGATCGTCCCAGCGGACGTGGCCGTCGGTGACCACGTCGACGCCGGCCTCTTCTTGCTCCGAAATCACCTCGGTGACCAGACGATCCTGCGCCTGGTGGAGATCCTCGACGGAAGCTTCGCCCTTTTCGAGGGACCGAAGGACCCTTCTGAGCTCAAACGGGATACTCGCTCCCGGCTTTTTCCCGCTAGGAGGCTTGGGGTAGGACCCCACGACGGTTGTATTGATCATCCCAGCTCCTTGCTAGCAGCATCTGTACCAGGGCAGAGTTCGGCTTGCGGAGGCTTGAGATTACGTCACAGGTGGGCTCCGGCCCCGGAATGCCGGCGT
>DASRPA010000273.1:0-10841 GCA_035646635.1 Actinomycetota bacterium
GAGCGAATCCCAAAAAGCCGGTCTCAGTTCGGATTGAGGTCTGCAACTCGACCTCATGAAGTCGGAGTCGCTAGTAATCGCAGATCAGCAACGCTGCGGTGAATACGTTCCCGGGCCTTGTACACACCGCCCGTCAAGTCATGAAAGTCGGTAACACCCGAAGCCAGTGGCCTAACCCGCAAGGGGAGGAGCTGTCGAAGGTGGGATTGGTGATTAGGACTAAGTCGTAACAAGGTAGCCGTACCGGAAGGTGCGGCTGGATCACCTCCTTTCTAAGGAGCATGTGCAACGCGTTTTTTCGTCTCTGCGGTATACACAGAGTTAGTGAGGAACGCATTATGTTGCCAAGTCGTACTGCCCTGTTCGGGGTGGACGGCGCTCATGGGTGGAACATTGACATTGTGACCAGAGGAACTGTTTTCTCTTCAGTACGCTGACTTCGGTTGGTAGGAACGAGGGTTTATGGGGGTGCTGGTCTGTGCACGTTGTTGGGTCCTGAGGGACCGGGCCCGGACTGAAAGGTTCGTGTTCGTACCTTAGGGCCTGGGGCATCCGTGAGGGTGTCTGGGTCTGACGGATCCTGGTATCACGTCCTTTCGGGGGTGTGGTGGAGGATACCGCCCGTATTTTGAGAACTACACAGTGGACGCGAGCATCTTAGATTCGACCGAAAGGTCGGATCACAAGAAATAAACGATGACCCTCACAGCTTTGGTTGTGGGGAATAATTCATTGGTCAATCTCGGCATTTAGGTGCCGCGATCGATTCTTATACTCATGTGATATCAATTTTCTAAGAGCAAACGGTGGATGCCTTGGCATCTGGAGCCGAAGAAGGACGTATAAATCTGCGATAAGCCTCGGGGAGCTGATAATAGAGCTGTGATCCGAGGATTTCCGAATGGGGAAACCCCGCTGGGCGTTGCAAGACGACTCAGTGACTCCCGCCTGAATATATAGGGCGGGTAGAGGGAACGTGGGGAAGTGAAACATCTCAGTACCCACAGGAAGAGAAAGCAAAAGCGATTCCGTAAGTAGTGGCGAGCGAAACCGGAAGAGGCCAAACCGATCATGTGTGATAGCCGGCAGGCGTTGCATGGTCGGGGTAGCGGGACTTTTCAGCAGTTACTGCCGTACTGCAAGGATTACAGCGCGATATAGACGAATGGGATTGAAAGCCCAGCCATAGAAGGTGCCAGCCCTGTAGTTGAAATGTCGTAATGGTCCGAGAAGTATCCCAAGTATCACGGGGCCCGAGAAATCCCGTGTGAATCTGTCAGGACCACCTGATAAGCCTAAATACTCCTACATGACCGATAGTGAACAAGTACCGTGAGGGAAAGGTGAAAAGTACCCCGGGAGGGGAGTGAAATAGTACCTGAAACCGTTTGCTTACAAACCGTTGGAGCCAGCTTTGTTCTGGTGACAGCGTGCCTTTTGAAGAATGAGCCTGCGAGTTAGTGATATGTGGCGAGCTTAACCCGAGAGGGGAATGCGTAGCGAAAGCGAGTCTGAATAGGGCGTTTCAGTCGCATGTCCTAGACCCGAAGCGAAGTGATCTATCCATGGCCAGGTTGAAGCGACGGTAAGACGTCGTGGAGGACCGAACCCACTTCAGTTGAAAATGGAGGGGATGAGCTGTGGATAGGGGTGAAAGGCCAATCAAACTTCGTGATAGCTGGTTCTCTCCGAAATGCATTTAGGTGCAGCGTTGCGTGTTTCTTGCCGGAGGTAGAGCTACTGGATGGCCAATGGGCCCTAAAAGGTTACTGACGTCAGCCAAACTCCGAATGCCGGTAAGTGAGAGCGCAGCAGTGAGACGGAGGGGGATAAGCTTCTTCGTCGAGAGGGAAACAGCCCAGAACACCAACTAAGGTCCCTAAGCGTGTGCTAAGTGGGAAAGGATGTGGAGTTGCACAGACAACCAGGAGGTTGGCTTAGAAGCAGCCACCCTTGAAAGAGTGCGTAATAGCTCACTGGTCAAGTGATTCCGCGCCGACAATGTAGCGGGGCTCAAGTACACCACCGAAGTTGTGTCATTCACATATTGCCTGGTCTTCGGATCCAAGCGTGTGGATGGGTAGGGGAGCGTCGTGTGGCGAGTGAAGCGGCGGAGTGATCCAGCCGTGGACGCCACACGAGTGAGAATGCAGGCATGAGTAGCGAAAGACGGGTGAGAAACCCGTCCGCCGAATGATCAAGGGTTCCAGGGCCAGGTTAATCCGCCCTGGGTAAGTCGGGACCTAAGGCGAGGCCGACAGGCGTAGTCGATGGACAACGGGTTGATATTCCCGTACCGGCGAAGAACCGCCAATGCCGAATCAGGTAATGCTAAGCGCCCGATGCCACTTAACCCTTCGGGGAGCGGTGGAGTAGCGCGCGACCCAAACCCGTAGTAAGCAAGCGTATTAACAGGGGTGACGCAGGAAGGTAGCCGAGCGTGGCGATGGTAGTCCACGTCTAAGGGTGTAGGGCGAGCTGTAGGTAAATCCGCAGCTCATATAGCCTGAGACCCGATGGTGACCGCTTAGGCGGGAATTCGGTGATCCTATGCTGCCAAGAAAAACCTCGGCGCGAGGTTCTAGCCGCCCGTACCCCAAACCGACTCAGGTGATCAGGTAGAGAATACTAAGGCGATCGAGATAATTATGGTGAAGGAACTCGGCAAAATACCCCCGTAACTTCGGGAGAAGGGGGGCCTAAGGCGTGAAGGCACTTGCTGCCGGAGCGTTTGAGGGCCGCAGAGACCAGGGAGAAGCGACTGTTTACTAAAAACACAGGTCCGTGCGAAGTCGCAAGACGATGTATACGGACTGACGCCTGCCCGGTGCTGGAAGGTTAAGAGGAGAGGTCAGCCGCAAGGCGAAGCTTCGAATTTAAGCCCCAGTAAACGGCGGTGGTAACTATAACCATCCTAAGGTAGCGAAATTCCTTGTCGGGTAAGTTCCGACCTGCACGAATGGCGTAACGACTTCTCCGCTGTCTCCACCGTAAACTCGGCGAAATTGCATTACGAGTAAAGATGCTCGTTACGCGCAGCAGGACGGAAAGACCCCGGGACCTTTACTATAGCTTGGTATTGGTATTCGGTGCGGTTTGTGTAGGATAGGTGGGAGACTTTGAAGCTTGTACGCCAGTACAGGTGGAGTCATTGTTGAAATACCACTCTGATCGCTCTGGATATCTAACTTCGGTCCGTAATCCGGATCAGGGACAGTGCCTGGTGGGTAGTTTAACTGGGGCGGTTGCCTCCCAAAGAGTAACGGAGGCGCCCAAAGGTTCCCTCAGCCTGGTTGGCAATCAGGTGTCGAGTGCAAGTGTACAAGGGAGCTTGACTGTGAGACTGACAGGTCGAGCAGGGACGAAAGTCGGGACTAGTGACCCGCTGGTGGCAAGTGGAAGCGCCAGCGCTCAACGGATAAAAGGTACCCCGGGGATAACAGGCTGATCCTCCCCAAGAGTCCATATCGACGGGATGGTTTGGCACCTCGATGTCGGCTCGTCGCATCCTGGGGCTGAAGTCGGTCCCAAGGGTTGGGCTGTTCGCCCATTAAAGCGGTACGCGAGCTGGGTTTAGAACGTCGTGAGACAGTTCGGTCCCTATCCGCTGCGCGCGCAGGAAACTTGAGAAAGGCTGCCCCTAGTACGAGAGGACCGGGGTGGACCAACCTCTGGTGTGCCAGTTGTTCCGCCAGGAGCACGGCTGGTTAGCTACGTTGGGAAGGGATAACCGCTGAAAGCATCTAAGCGGGAAGCCCGTTTCAAGATGAGGTTTCCATGGACTTCGGTCCGAGAGGCCCCCAGAAGACCACTGGGTTGATAGGCCGGATGTGGAAGAGAGGACTAACGACTCTTGAAGCTGACCGGTACTAATAGGCCGATAACTTAATTACACTCAAGATTTCAAATGTATTGCTACGCGTCCACTGTGCGGTTCCCGAGATACGGTCGGGAAACCGAAGTAACTCCATAGAGTTTCGGCAGTCATAGCGAGAGGGAAACGCCCGGTTCCATTCCGAACCCGGAAGCTAAGCCTCTCAGCGCCGATGGTACTGCACTGGAGATGGTGTGGGAGAGTAGGACGCTGTCGGACATTCATTCGCGAGGGGCCGCCCAATTTTGGGCGGCCCCTACGCGCATTTTTGCGTTCCCGAATGCGTGTCGTCCCAGGTACGCGTACAGTTTTCAAACGACCGTGTGAAAGGTGATGTCGTGGCCGACAACGAACGAAGTACAGAGGGCGAACGCGGGCGAGATCAGCGTGGCGCCAGTCGGCCAGATCGCGGCTCAGACAACGGAAGCTCATCCGCCGATCGCGGTTCCTCTCGAGGCGCCGACGGAGATCGGTCCGCTCCTCGAAGTGCACCGCGTCGTGACAGCGCCCCCACGCGAGACGGCGCCGGCCGCGGCGATCGTGAGACGCGTCCCTATCGGGGAACAGGCTCGTCTTCCTCCGAGGGCGGCGCACCGCGTCGTGACAGCCCTCCCCGAGGCGAGAGCGACCGCCGTGGTGGCGGCCCGAGTCGGGGTCCGCGCGATGGCGGAGGGTACAAGGGCGATCGCGAGGAGCGCGCCCCTCGGCGTGAGCGCGACGGCGGAGACGCGCGACCCCAGCAGACCCGCATGGACGTCCCCGATGTTCCGGAGGACGTGACTGGTCAGGCTCTCGACCGTGATGCCCATGGCAGGCTTCGTACTCTCAGCAAGGACAACGCAGAAGATGTCGCTCGTCATCTGGTGATGGCGGGTCGACTTATCGATGACGATCCAGAACTGGCCTATCGGCACGCGCAAGTGGCACTCGCCCGTGGGGGTCGCGTGGACGTCGTGCGCGAAGCCGCCGCACTGACCGCCTACGCGACCGGGCGTTATGCGGAAGCGTTGCGCGAGTTCCGTACCGTGACACGTCTGAGCGGTTCGCACGAGCACTTGGCGCTGGTCGCGGACTGTGAACGCGGCTTGGGCAGGCCCGAGAAGGCCCTCGAAATCGCTCAGTCTGCAGACGCCAAGGGTCTTGACCCGATGAGTCGGGCGGAACTGGATTTGGTGGTTGCCGGAGCACGTGCCGATCTGCAGCAGTTCGATGCCGCGCTCCTGGCACTCGATCGCATCAAGGCAGTCGACGCCGACCAAGCCAAGCGCGTCGATGAGGCGCGATCAGTGATCCGTGTTGCGGCGGGTCTGGACGCTACCGGAGAGCTACCTGGGGAAACTGCGTCTGGCTCCGCATTGGTCGAAGGGGAACTCGCCTCGACCGTGGACGTTGACGAGGTGGAAGTTATTGTTTACGACCTAGAGGACGATGCCGATGCCTGAGTCGATGTTGAAGGGGTCAGATGGCCCCTTGCAGGATAGTTTCGACGCCGCTTTGGTGGACCTGGACGGCGTCGCTTACCGGGGCCCTCATGCAATCCCGACGGCGCCGGCGGCCCTGCAAGCTGCGCGCGACGCGGGCATGAGTCTCGTCTTCGTGACGAACAACGCGAGCCGCGAACCGCACGAGGTGGCGGACCACCTCACCAGCCTTGGCATCCCCACAGACGCGAACGAGGTGCTGACTGCAGCGCAGGCGGTGGCGCGCCTGATGGCCGCCGACCTTGACCCGGGAGCTACGGTGCTGGCTGTGGGAGGCAAGGGATTGCGCTCCGCATTGACCGAGTACGGGTTCACACTGGTCGCGTCCGCTGATGACAGTCCCGACGCCGTGGTGCAGGGTTTCGTCCCCGAAGTATCGTGGCGAGACCTCGCCGAAGCCGCCTATGCGGTGCAGGCGGGTGCCAGGTTCTTTGCCTCGAACCTGGACCTGACGCTTCCCAACGAGCGGGGCATCGCGCCCGGAAACGGCTCGTTGGTGGGCACCGTCGTCAACGCGACGGGAGTGGCCCCCACCGCGGCCGGCAAGCCGGAGCCCACGATGTTTCACCTCGCTGCGGCGTCGGTTGCCTCCGAGCGGCCGCTCGCCATCGGCGACCGGCTCGACACCGACCTCAAGGGCGCGAGGGCGGCCGGGATGCCGGGGCTCCTTGTCTTCACTGGAGTGTCCTCTCCTGCAGACGCGGTGCTTGCGCCCAGGGATCAGCGCCCCTCATATCTTGGCGAAACCCTTGAATGCCTGGCAGAACCACACCCCGTCCCGCGCCGGGAAGGCGTGACGTGGAGCGTAGGTTTGGCATCGGCGTGGGTGGATGGCCGACAACTGATCGTCTCTGGCACCGGCATTGACGCCGTCCGTGCCGCGTGCGCTGCGGCCTGGGCAGCTGCCGATAGCGGGGTACAGGTTGACGGTGGAAGCATTCCTGACTTCGGGATAGGGTTTTGACATGAGCAAGTTCGAGGAAGTCCGCGAGCCATTGGGTGAGGTGCACTATCCCCCCGAGGTGGAACAGGCGCTAGAGGCCGTCAGCGAGGTCCCGGAGGACCTGGACGAGCAGGCGGAGTTCTTCGACAAGATCCAAGAGTCCCTCGCTTCGCGCTTGCGCGAGGAATCCTGAGCCTCGCCGCCGATGCGGCTTGACCGCGCCGTCTACGCGCGCGGGCTCGCGCGATCGCGGTCGCACGCCCAAGAGTTGATTTCGCAGGGCGCCGTGCTCGTCGACGGTGAGCCCGAGACCAAGCCGAGTCGCATTGTCGCGGATGGTGTCGCCATCGCACTGGCGGGCGCTGAGGATCACTATGTTTCTCGTGCCGCCCACAAACTCATCGGAGCACTCGACGCTTTCGGCGCGCTCGGCCTCGACGTGGCCGGCAGGCGTGCGCTTGACGCTGGCGCCTCAACGGGCGGATTCACCCAAGTGCTCCTGGAACGCGGAGTCAGTCACGTCACCGCGGTCGACGTGGGGCATGGGCAGATGTCACCTGTCGTTGCTGCCGACCCGAGGGTCGACGTGGTCGAGGGCCTGAACGTCCGAGACATGGAGCAGGGTTCTCCCGGCTCGGGGGCCGACCTTGTGGTCGCCGACCTCTCGTTCATCTCGCTGACGCTGGTCATTCACGCCTTGCGCACGGTCGCAGCGGATCATGCGGACCTACTCCTGATGGTGAAGCCGCAGTTTGAAGTGGGAAAGAACGGCCTCGACAAGCACGGGGTCGTCGTCTCGTCGGCACTGCACGCCCGAGCCGTCACTGCGGTCTGCGAAAGCGCCCAACGCGAGGGACTCGTCGTCAGAGCCGTCGAGCGCAGCCCGTTGCCTGGTCCAAGTGGCAATGTGGAATTCTTCGTATGGGTCAGTCAGTCATGGCAGGCTAGGGGGGCGGCGCAAGAGCGCGTGCTCGCCGGGCATGCGCTGAGCGTCAAGATCGCCGAGCTCGTCGAAGGAAGTCCATGACCCGTCGCATTCTGATTGTTGCGAACCCGCATCGGCCCGAGACACTCGAGGCCGCAGTTCTCGCGCGCGCGGAACTTGAGCAGCGCGGTATTGAGGTGTGCTCCGACAACCGTGACGGTCCGATCGACGCCGTCATGGTCTTCGGAGGGGACGGGACGATGCTGCGCGCCGCCAGGGAAGCCCGCGGCACCGGCGCGCCATTGCTCGGTGTGAACATGGGTCACGTGGGCTTTCTCGCCGAACTCGAGCGTGGGGACGTCGCGCACGCCGTGAATTGCATCGCCAGGGGCGAGTTCGAGGTGGAGGATCGCCGCACCGTCGAGGTAGTGGTGCGTCAGCCCGATGGCACGGTCCAATCTGGTTGGGCCCTTAACGAGGCCGCCATCGAGCGCTCCGAACTGCTGCGAACTCTCGATGTTGCCGTCGAGGTCGACGGCCACCCGCTGTCCAGCTTTGGCTGTGACGGCGTCGTCATCTCCACCGCCACCGGTTCCACAGCGCACGCCTTCTCCGGAGGGGGTCCCGTGGTGTGGCCGGATGTGGAGGCGCTGCTGCTGGTGCCCTTGGCGGCTCACGCGCTGTTCGCGCGCCCCTTGGTCGTGGGGCCCCGTTCACTGTTCGCCGTCGAGGTGCTGGAACGCTCGCCCTCCGAGGGACTGGTGGTGCTCGACGGCGCCGAGACTATTGCCGTGGCCCGTGGCGGCCGGATCGAGGTGCGCCTGGGAACAGAGCGCGTCAGGCTCGCCCGAACGTCCGACGCACCGTTCACCGAGCGCCTGGTGCGCAAGTTCGGCTTGGACACCAAGGGCTGGCGCGGCGCGAACCGGGCGCCCAAGGAGTAGGCGTGTTACACGAGTTGTCGATCACCTCGCTTGGAGTGATCTCTTCCGCGCGTCTCCCATTGCGCCCCGGGTTGACCGTGGTGACGGGTGAGACGGGCGCGGGCAAGACGATGGTGCTGACCGGTTTGGGCCTCATCTTGGGAGGCAAGGCCACACCCGACGCGGTCCGCGTGGGCGCCGAAGAGGCTGTTGCCGAGGCGATCTATGACGTACCCGAGACGTCTGAGGGGCGAGCCCTGGCCGTCGACGCAGGGGCGGTCTTCGACGAGGACGGAACTGTCACGGTCGTGCGCACCGTCGGATCCACGACCCGGTCCCGGTCGATCCTCGGCGGGCGCACCGTGCCCCAGGCGCTCCTCGCTCAAGTAGGCGAAGAACTCGTGACCGTTCACGGCCAAGCCGATCAGGTGCGGCTGCGCACCCCAGCGCGCCAGCGCCAGCTGCTCGACGCGTACGCCGGGTCACTCCATGGCGAAGCGCTCGCCCGGTACCGCACGGCGTGGGCGGCGTGGCGGGAGGCGGCCGACGCATTAGCGCGCATGCTCGAGTCGGAGGACTTGGAACGCGCCAGGCTGACCCTGCTGACCGACGACCTGGCCGCGCTCGACGAGGCCGCCGTGCAACCGGGAGAAAGGGCCGAACTCGAGGCCACGGGCAAGGTGTTGGCGCACGCCGAGGCGCTGCGTTCGCTCACGGTGACGGCGCACGATGTCTTGGCAGGGGAGACCGACGTCACCGCCGCAGCGTCACTCGATGCGGCGCGACGCGCGCTCGACGAGGCCGCCACGCACGATCCCTCACTCCAGGCACTCGCGACCCGCGTTGCCGACTACCTGTATGGCGCCACCGATGCCGCTCAGGAACTCGCGTCCTACCTGGATCGTCTGGAGGCCGAACCGGCGCGGCTCGACGCCATGCACCAGAGGCTGTCGATCATCAGTGCAGCGGAGCGCCGGTTTCGACGGGCCGCAGATGAGCTCGAGCCGTTGCGCGCGAGCATTGCCGAAGAGCTCGGCGTCGGCGCGGTCTGGGAGGACCGTCTCGAAGCGGCCAGGGCGACGCACGACCACGCGAAAGCCCGGATGCTCGAGTGTGCCGAGCAGGTCACTGCGGGGCGTCACACGGCCGCTGAGAGGCTCGCGGCGCACGTTGAGGCGGAATTGTCCCTGCTGGCGATGCCTGATGCCACGGTGCAGATGCGTGTCGAGCCGCGCGAACCGGGCCCGTTCGGCGCCGACGACGTGTCATTGCTGTTGTCCGCCCACCCCGGCGCACCGACGCGACCCGTCACCGAGGCCGCCTCGGGCGGCGAGTTGTCGCGCATCATGCTCGCCATCGAGGTGTCGCTTGCCGAGGCAGGAGGGCCACCCCACACCTTCGTGTTCGATGAAGTGGACGCGGGAGTCGGCGGTAAGGCCGCACAGGCGGTGGGGCAGCGTTTGGCGGCGCTGGCGCGCACCCACCAGGTGCTCGTCGTGACTCACCTCGCCCAAGTGGCGGCGTGCGCCGCCCACCACGTCGTGGTGTCGAAGGCGTCCGACGGTGCTGTGACCGTGTCGCACGTCCGCGAGGTTGCGGGAGAAGACCGCATCACCGAGATCGCGCGCCTCCTGTCGGGAGAACAAGACTCAGTATCGGCGCGCGCGCACGCAGTGGAGCTCCTTGAGAACGCGCACGTGGCAACATGACTGCATGAGTCGTTCTCGCAAGATCAGCATTCCCACGACCTTTTCTGCCCCGTTGCGGGTGGGGCACGATCCCCGCGCACTTGCGCGCAGGCTTGAGCGCGGCGACATTGCGGTCATCGACAGGTCGGACCTCGACGCTGCGTCCGCGGAACTGCTGGCCGATCGCGAACCACTGTGCGTCATCAACGTGTCTCCGAGCCTCACCGGCAGGTTCGAGGCGCGCGGGGCCGCCCGGCTCGCGGCCCGCTCCATTCCGCTCATCGACGCCCCCCACCGCAGCCTGATCGCAGCGGCCGACGGAGACGAGGCGAGCGTCGACTTCACTGTCGAGCCCGATGCCGATGGCCCTCTTGCCGTCGTCACGACGGGTTCGGACAAGGTCGAATGTCGAGTCGTGGATACCGCGCTCATCCAACGGCAATTGGCCAAGGCGAAGACCGGGGCCGCGTCGCAAGTGCCGCGACTCACCGCAAGCGCACTCGACCTGGTCCAGAGGGACGGCGCCGCGCTTGCCGATGGGGATGCGGTGCCGCACCTCGATCTCGACCTTGCCAACAAGGACGTGCTCGTCGTGACGGCGGGGCCGGGGTACAAGGATCAACTGGCCTCGCTACGCACCGTCGTGCGCGACTTGAGCCCGATCGTCATTGTCACTGGCGACGCTGCGAACGACGTGGCGGAGCAGTATCGCATCGACGTGATCGTCGGCCCGCTTGAGGGCGTGTCCGACGAGGTGCTGGAGCGCGCCTCTCGAGTCGTTGTTCACGGCGAGTCCAACGCGGCTTCGACGACCCGGCTGGGCGCGCTGGGCGTCCGGCACGTGAGCAGTCACTCTCGCCTGGAATCTGCCGATCTCGCGGTCGCGCTTGCCGCGTCGGCTGGCGCCAGGTTGATCGCCACCGTGGGGATCGACACCGCGATCCCGGAACTCGTGGACTCCGCGCGCGGCGCGTCGGCGCTGCTTGCGCGGGTTGCGGCGGGCCCGG
>DASRPA010000274.1:0-9863 GCA_035646635.1 Actinomycetota bacterium
CAGGGGCGTTCGAATGCGAGCGCAGTTACGGGGAGGTGCACTCAGGAGGCTTGTCCCGGCCCTCCTGGCGCTGGCCCTGATGGCGGCGGCGCCGGCACCGCTCGCGGCCCAGACCGGGGATGAGCGCGCCGCCATTCAGGAGCTGCTCGACGAGCGCGCCGCGGCCTACCTCGAGGGCGACGAAGCGGCCTTCCTGGCCGGGCTCTCGACGGACTCGTCTGCGTTCAGGGCGCGACAGCGTGACTTCTTCGCCTGGAGCCGGGGCGTTCCGTTCGCCTCCTACGAGCTCGAAGCCGATTGGGAGCGGGCAGGCGACCTCGCCCGGCCCCCAGATCGTGCTCGCTATCGGGGGGCGGAGGACGTGGTCATCGCACTGGTCGAGGAGCGCTACCGCATCGAGGGCTTCGACGAGCGCCCCGCCGTGGAGGAGTACTACCTGACATTCGTGAAGCGCTCCGGGAAGTGGCGCATAGCCGAAGATTCGGACCTCGACGACCTCGGCCTCTTCTCGGTGCGCCACCTGTGGGATTTCGGGCCCGTCGAGCTGCAGGAGGGCGATCACTTTTCGCTGATGCGCCATCCCTGTGGGGTGGGGCTCACCTGCGTCGAGCTGCCGGCGAGCCTGCTGGCGACCGCCGAGGACGCGCTTGCGCAAGTGGATCGGGGATGGAGCGTGCCGTGGCGTCATCGGGTGCTGATCTATGTGCCGGCCTCGGCCGACGAGCTCGCCCGCATGATCCAGGCGACCTTCCCTCTGGACAACTTCGTCGCCTTCGCCTACTCGACCTACGAGGCCGGGGAGGGCTACGACCTCACCGGCTACCGCATCATGCTGAACTGGGAGCAAATCCAGGGACGCGACGACGCCTACCTGCGCTCGGTCCTCGCCCACGAGCTGCTCCACATCGCCACTCGGCCGGTGACCGGGCCCTTCGTGCCGACATTCGTCGAGGAGGGGCTCGCCGAGCACGTCGCTCAGGCCGAGAACTCGGCCCGGCTGTCGTTTCTCGAGGATGAGATCGCGGCCGGGCGCTTCGACGGAGAGCTGCCGCGCGATTTCGAGTTCCTGACCGGGGACGGCACCGACATCTATCGCAGCTATCAGGAGGGGCTGGCCGCTGCCGACTTCTTCGCCGAGCGCTTCGGCGAGCGGCGCCTCGCCCGCTTCTACCTCCGTCTCGGACGGGTCGAGTTCGCCCCGGGAACCTCCGCCTACCACGTGGGCCGGGCGCTCGAGGCAACCGTGGGCAGCGACTACGACAACTTCGAGCGGGCGTGGGCGGATAGCATCGTCGACTGACATGAGTGCTCTACGACCGGACGGCAGCAAGGACGGCTTCGCCCTCGCCAAGGAGGCCCAGGCCCAGGGCGCGGTCGCGCTCGTCGTCGAGGGCAAGGCTCGCGACCTCGCCTTCGTCCCGCCCGCAGAGGCTCAAGCAGAAGTCGTCACCGCCACCGAGGAGCGCGGCCGCGAGATCGTGCGGCACTCGACGGCACACGTTCTGGCTCAGGCCGTGCTGCGCCTTCACCCTGAGGCCAAGTACGCCATCGGCCCCCCCATAGCGGAGGGCTTCTACTACGACTTCGAGGTCGAACGGCCCTTCACGCCCGAGGACCTCGAGGCGATCGAGGCCGAGATGCGGACGATCGTCAAAGACAACCAGCGCTTCGAGCGCTCGGAGGTGAGCCGGGAGGAGGCGCTCGAGGCGTTTTCCGACCAGCCCTACAAGCTCGAGATCATCGCGGGTGTGGCCGAGGGCGCCGACGCACTCGAGCAGCAGGGGGCCGAGGGCGAGATCATCTCGATCTATCGCAACCTCGACCCCTCGAGCGGAGATGTCTCGTTCACCGATCTGTGCCGCGGCCCCCACCTGCCCGGTACCGGGCGCATCAAGGCATTCAAGCTCACGCGCTCGGCCGGCGCCTATTGGCGCGGGGACGAAAGCAGGCCGATGCTGCAGCGTATCTACGGGACCGCGTGGGAGTCGAAGGACGCGCTCGCGGCCCACCTCCACCGTCTCGAGGAGGCCGAGCGGCGCGACCATCGCCGCCTCGGGCGCGAGCTCGAGCTGTACTCGTGGGAGGACGAGGTCGGGCCCGGCCTGGCGCTGTGGCACCCGAACGGCGCCATCGTCCGCTCGGAGCTTGAGGACCTCTCCCGCAAGATGCACGTGGAGCGCGGCTACCAGCCGGTCTACACGCCCCACCTCGGCAAGTCCACGTTGTGGTCGACCTCGGGGCACCTCGACTTCTTCAGGGAGAACATGTTCCCGCCCATGACCCTCGAGGGGGCCGAGTACTTCGCCAAGCCCATGAACTGCCCCTTCCACGTGCTCATCTACCGCTCGCGGACCCGCTCCTATCGCGAGCTGCCGGTGCGCCTGTCGGAGCTCGGTACCGTCTATCGTTACGAGCGTTCGGGTGCGGTCCACGGCCTCCTGCGTGTGCGGGGGCTCACTCAGGACGACGCCCACATCTTCTGCCGCCGGGACCAGGTCATCGACGAGGTACTGGCCGCGATCGACTTCCTGAAAGCGCTATATCAGACCGTGGGCCTGGGGCCGGATGAGGTCCACTTCTCGACCCAGCCGGACAAGGCGGTCGGTTCCCAAGAGCAGTGGGACCAGGCGCAGGACGCGATTGCCCAGGCGCTCGACAAGGCGGGGCTCGATTACAAAGTGGCTGAGGGCGAGGGCGCATTCTACGGACCCAAGATCGACGTCCACGTGCGCGACGCGATCGGACGGTTGTGGCAGATGTGCACGATCCAGGTCGACTTCCAGACCCCCGATCGCTTCGACCTCTCCTATGTGTCGGATAACGGCGAGCGGGTGCGCCCGGTGATGATCCACCGCGCCCTGTTCGGCGCCATCGAGCGCTTCGTCGGCGTCCTCGTCGAGCACTTCGCGGGAGCCTTTCCGACCTGGCTGGCGCCGGTGCAGGCGGTGCTGATCCCGATCTCGGACCGCCACGCGGGCCACGCCCGAATGCTTGCGGAGCGGCTACGGGCAACCGGCGCCCGGGCCAATGTCGACGACTCGTCGGACACGCTCGGCGCCAAGATCAGGCGCCATCAGCTCAAAAAGGTGCCCTACATGCTCGTGGTCGGCGACGATGAGTTGGCTTCGGGAACGGTTGCGGTCAGGCCGCGATCGGGAGCGGAGCGGCGCGGCGTGCTGTTCGAGGACTTCAGCGCGGGCCTGAGCCACGAGATCGCCGAACGGGTACTCGAACCCTCTCTCTAGTGGAGCGGCTGTGGAGCCCGTGGCGCATGGAATACATGACCCAGAGCTCTGAGGGCTCCGGGGGGTCCTCGGGTTGCATCTTCTGCGACCACCTCGCAGAGAACGATGACGAGGCGGCCAACATCGTTTATCGGGGCCCCGGTGCGTTTGTCATCCTCAACGCCTTCCCCTACAACTCGGGCCACCTCATGGTCGCCCCCCTCAGACATGCCGCAGATCTCCACGAGCTCTCTGTTGAAGAGCGCCACGAGCTCATGGACCTAACTACTGATTCGATCGAGGTCGTGCGCGCCGCCATGAGCCCCGAAGGCTTCAATGTGGGAGTCAACCTCGGCGAGGTGGCGGGGGCCGGCGTCCCGGGCCACATTCACGTCCACGTCGTTCCGCGCTGGGGTGGGGACACGAACTTCATGCCGGTGGTGGGGGAGACCAAAGTGCTGCCCGAAATGCTGGCCGACACCGCAGCTAAGCTGCGGCCGGGCTTCGCGAGGCTCTAATGGGGCTGTACTCAAACGCGCACGACGCGCTCTGGAGTACCTATTCGGTAATCGCACGCGCACAACGCGCGATTGAATACTTCGACATCAACGGAGGAGGGTCAAACTTGTGGGCACTGATGTAAGAACAGCAACCAAGCAGAAGAATCGGTGGCGGTGGATCAATCCGGCCCTGCGTATCGGAGCGGCGGTGCAAGTCGTGCTCGTCGTCGTGCAAGCTTCGCTAGCCGGCCTGTCGCTGACCGGCTCATCCGAGGCATTGGTCTGGCACGAGAGCATTGGAACCGAGAGAGTCACACTCGTCGGGTTGATAGTGCTGCTGCTGGCCGTGCTGAATTGGCGGCCCCGGCGCGGAGCGGCGTGGCCGGCGCTCGTCGCACCCAATGAGCCAGTAGAGCCCCTTGGCGGTGACGCTCTCGCCCACTGTCAGCCGTGCCGGGCGGTCGCCCTGTGCTGAGGGCTTCACGATCTCGAGCTGCGGCCCGACGCAGCCCCCACGGGCGGACGGCAGCAGGCCGCCGAACATGGCGGCGGCAACACCGGCCAGCAGCCAGCCTCGGTGGCGATAACTGCGGTGCCTCTTCCTGATGATCCCTCGGGTCCTCATCGGCGACGCGGCGGGTCTGGAGGCTGTGAGTGACAAGGCAGATGCCGTGCTCTCTCTCTGTCGTATGGGCACCGACGATTGGGGGAAGGGGGCCGGCGAGCACCACGAGGTATGGCTCGTCGACTCGGCCGACGACAAAGACAATCCGAATCTGGACTTCGTCCTGCACGATCTGGCAGAGTGGATCGCCGAGCGGCGAGACGAGGATAGAACCGTCTTCGTCCACTGCGTCAGAGCGGAGAACAGGACGCCAACGGTGGCCGCTGCGTACCTCGCCGAGAGGCTGGGTGTGAGCGGAGAGGAGGCACTTGAGAGAGTGGTACCCCTGTTGCCTCATGCCCACCCCAGCCGTACGTTCTCAAAGGCGCTCGATCGAATCTGGCCGGCTGAACAAGGTTGAGAGTCGTGTCCCCCAAGAGCAGCGATGTCGACGGTCGAGGAATCCTCGGCCCGCGCTTCGAGGACGCACTCGTGTACGGGGCAGAGCTTCATCGAGCCCAGTTGAGGAAGGGAACGTCGATCCCCTACGTGGGTCATCTGCTGATCGTGGCGGGCACCGTAATCGAGTGGGGAGGTAACGAGGACCAGGCGATCGCAGCGGTTCTGCATGACGCAGTGGAGGATCAAGGACACTCGGGACAGACCGCTGCGGAGATTCACCGGCGCTTCGATGGCCGGGTGGCCGAGTTTGTGAAGGGGCTCAGCGACACCGACGAAACGCCGAAGCCTCCATGGAAGCAGCGCAAGAAGGCATATTTCAACAAGCTGAAGAACGAGCCAATTGAGGTCGTACTCATCTCGGCCGCGGACAAGCTGCACAACTCCAGGGCGATCCTCTCCGACTTCATTGAGGTCGGAGATGAGCTGTGGAAGCGATTCACCATCAAGGACCAGGGTGGTCTTCCACAGCTCTGGTAGTACCGTGAGTTTTTGAACGTCTATGAAGAGCGGCTGCCAGTTCGCGTCACCCGCGATCTGAGAGTCGTCGTGGAGGAGCTCGCCGCGAGGGTGGGCCGGCCCCTGAACGACGTATCCGAGCCCGAGTAGGACGACTGGCCCTTCTTGTTTCGTTGATTCATGAACGTCGAGTGAAGTGAGCACAAGCACATGGTGGTTCGTGCCATGACAACTGTTTGAGCTTGGTGACGCAAATGACTTGCACCCTACGTGGATCTGTGAAGCGATGCGATGTGCCCCTCGTCGTCCACGTTCCACACGCTTCACGCGTCATCCCTTCTGACATCAGGGCGGACATTCTGTTGACGGACGCCGAGTTGGAGGTCGAGCTCGAACGGGTCACGGATCATGAAGTTGATGTCCTGTTCGAGCCGGTTGTCGCACTGAACGGGGTCATGCTCGTCAATAGGTACAGCCGGTTGGTCGTCGACCCGGAGCGCTTTCGAGCCGACGAGGAGGAACCGGCCGCCGCCTTCGGTGCCGGGGCCGTCTACTCGAAAACATGCGACGGGACCCTGCTACGAGACCCGGATCGGTACCCCATCCTGCGTGAGGAGCTTCTCCAGCGCTACTACGATCCGTACGCCGCAGCGGTGCAGGCATGTGTCCAGGAGATGCTGGCTCGCTTCGGATTGTGCTTGATCATCGATGCGCATTCCTATCCCCCCGCCCCGCTCCCCTGGGAGCAGAGCCCTGAAGGCGATAGGCCGCAGATCGACTTCGGCACCGACCCCTTTCACACTCCGACCGATCTCCTCGATCTCCTTTTTACTGGGGCTCGCGAGTCGGGTTTCAGCGTCGCCCTGGACTCGCCCTTCGCCGGCACCTATGTGCCGACGACCTTCTACCATCACGAGAGACGGGTCAAGTCCGTGATGATCGAAGTCCGGCGCGATGCCTATCGCGACTGTTCCGAGGCTCGCCGACAAGAGACTTTCGACTTGGTGGCGCGACTCCTGAGAAAGGCGCACAGTTGGCTGGTCGATGTCCTTCCAACCGATGTCTGATCATGGGTGGAAAGAGCCCGTAAGGGAGCGCCGGACAAACAAGCCAGCGTCCGTGCGGCGAGCGCTCTCTGAGCGAGAGAGTCGATTCTAGATGCGAGCCGACAAAAGGCACCCACATAATCGAGCACTCAGCCCTGCTGGAAGTCTCATCGAACGTTACGGTGCTTGAGGTATCTGCGAATCCCGAACCAAATCCCCGTCCCGAGCGCGATCAAAGCCAGACGTCAACACTAAACGCTCAGCCGCGCGACTTGCGAGCCGACAAGCGCGGTGACGTCGGAGGGGGGCGTCTCTGCCTCTGTCCGCGCGGCCTCGGCCGCCGCGGGAACACGGTCGAGCACGTCGCCGACCATCTCGGCCGCGCGACTCTCGGATATCCCCCACCGGCCCGCCTCGTTGATGATCCGACCCGCCGTCACGCGATCGGTCCGTTGGACGGTGTCGATGTACATGGCCAAACGGTCGTCGCCGTACACCATCGTCGAGATGAGGTCGTACAAGGGTGCCAGCCGGAGCACACCCGAGGGGTCGTGCAGGAGCGAGAAGTTCTTTCCGTGGGCATCTCCGTTGCCGATTAGGACGTTGAGGGTTACGGCGCGCAGGAGGAGCTCGAGGGAGTCGGGACCGGCGACCGCCTGGAGGGTTTCGGCCATTCGGCGAAGCGATGGCCCGCCATCTTCCTCGTATTTCTTGTCGGGGAGGATGCCGGTCGCCTGGCAGAAGTCCTCTTGGTGAATGCGCTCGACCGAGCCGTCCGTGTGAACGATTCGGTCGTAACGCTCGACGACGATGACTCTGCGGCCGCCCATTGTGGCGGTTTCGACATGCGCAACGGGGAGTCCCAGGTTACGAGCGAGCCGCATGCAGAACGCCTCGTTCTCGACCACATTGGGGAAGCGGGTGATGTCCGGCTTGAGGATGTGAGTCGAGGGCGTCCCATCCACCGGCCGGCCCCAGCTTCCGTCGGGCATCCGGGTCAGCAGTAGCTTCTCTTGAACACCGGCGAGGGTGATGCGCACTCGACCTGCGACACCGAGCGGGGCGTATCGGAGATTCGCTATCAGTTCGCCGATCTCCGAATCGCTGAGCCTCGTGGCCGTGAGCGTCGTTGGCAGCGGCGGAGCCGGCTCATCGTCGGGCTGGATCACCAGGGCACCGGCGCAGTCCCGCCCGAGTGCTCGAACGAGACCGTAAGTGTCCTCACTGAGGACGTTGAAGTCGTTTGCAGCTGCCCGGCGCGCCTCTCCTTCTGGCAACAGACCGTCAAGGAAGGGGCGTACGACCCCGTGTGTATAACGCTGCGGCGTCAGCGGGAGCGACAGGGAGAGCAGCGGGACGCCGGGCGGATATCGCCCTAGCGCCTCTTCCGTATAGGTGAGCCTAAGGCGGCCCCGCTCCTGGTCGATGGAAGCGACTCTCATCCCGTACAGCCAGACGGAAAGCTTCCCAGCCACTACCAGTCGGCCTTCTCGAGAGTCATTCTCACCCCGAGTTGCTTGAGCAATCGCAGAATTCGTTTGACCTGCTCTGTCTCTTTACCCTGTTCCAAGTCCGAGAGGTAGGTCCGATTGAGCCCGACGCGTTCCGCCAGCTCGGCTTGGGACAGGCCGGCTTCGAGCCGGTAGTGCCGAATGGCCGCGCCGAGCGACGCCGGCGTGTACACGCGATAAGGAGCGTCGCTGCTGGGTGTTTCCGGGCTCATCTGCATTTCCGGACATAGTATCAGTGTCTGGATTATAAGACAACGTAACGATGTCCTTATTCTAGGACATAAGGACTCAATTAGAAGGGCCCCACAATCTTTTGTGGGCGCCGGAGGGCCGAAAACGGCACTCGGAGGCGCTCAAAACGCGAAGGGGTTGGAGTCGCCTATTCGGCCAGGTCGGGCAGCAGCCGCAGCGCCCCACCCTCCTCGGTGCGCAGCACGCCGAAGTGTCTGTGATCGAGGGTCGCCACCTTGTCCTCTTCGAGCTGCTCGCAGGTGACAAACACCGAGGCATCCACTAGGCCGATGGGCTGGTCGCTGTAGCGCGCCTGGAGCCGTGCCGCAGCGAGGAGGCTGTCCACGTCCAACTCATACAGCAGGTACCGACCTTCCTTCACTTCCTCACAGAACGTCGTCCACTCGTCCCTCGTGGTCTGCTTCCTGAGGAAATAGTCGAGCTCTACGAGAACCGGTCCGGGCACCACCAGTGCTTCGGATTGACCCATGAGCAGACGGTGACAACGGTGGTGTTCTCGGTCCTCCTCGTTAAGGGCTCCGAGGAGAACGCCCGTGTCCACGACTAACGCCACGGATGCGCCGTGGCCACTTCTTCCCAGAGGTCCCCGATTTCGTCGGCGTTGGGTCCCTCCTTCGAGGAGAACAGCGGCATGGTCGGCTTAGGGCGAGATGGAGCGGCGGCGTCCCATTTGCTCAACGCGAAGGTGTTTGGAGCCACCCTGCGGAAGCGATCGGGGTGGCGGGGGAGCCGTGCCGCGAGCTGGTATTCAATCAGGTCCGGTTTCGCATTCTGCGCGCGTGGGTGAGTCCAACCTCCCGCCTTTATCCTCCTCCCCAGCTCGCGAGCGTGCAGAGGCTTCCCCGCCCGCTCCAGCACTCGCTCGGCGGCGTCGTGCAGAGTCAACCCGGCGAAGTCGCCTGGGGGCCGGGCGTCGGGATCGGCCTCCGTTTCGTCGCCCAGCAGGCGGCGGGCGCCCTCGATCGCCCGAAGGTAGGCGGCGAGAACCTCGGCGGCCTCGGCGGCCCGATCGGCGTCGGCGGCCGACTCCACCGGCTTGTTGAGGAGGGCCTGCAGCTGCTCCTTTATATCTTGCATCTCAACTCTCTCACTTAGTAGTTGAGATTAGTATGAGCGACCGATTGCGGAAAATCAACTCGGGGTACCAACCTCAAGAAGCCCGAGCCAAAGACGAATAGTCGTCACAGGCGTCTGACATCCTGAGACTTAGGGCCGAGCGGAAGGGAGGGCGATATGGCTCAGGTCGTAATCGAGAATCCCATACTCAACTCGCCGTTCAACGAGCCGGGGCGTCACTTCCGCTTCTCCGACGAGGGCATCACCGACGAGGTCGTCGCGGAGCGACGGGTCAGCTCCTACTTCATGCCGATCCCGGCTTCCAAGAAGAAGGGCGTGCAGTCGGTCATCGACACCGAGTGGACCAAGGACCGGGTCGAGGAGAACGTGACCATCAACCGCATCCGCTTCCAGGTGGGCCGCTGGCGAAACGGGGGCCGGGGCGGGGTTACCCAAACGACTCGCCGGCTGCTCGACTACTGGACCGACGAGGCGCGCGAGAACCGTCTGTTCTTCTGCCAGATAGAGGCTCTGGAAACGGCCATCTACATCACCGAGGTCGCCCGCAAGGACAACGCCGGCTGGATCGAGGAGGAGCTGCGCCGCTTCAACGACGACGCCAATCCGGGCCTCTACCGCCTGGCCCTCAAGATGGCAACGGGCACCGGCAAGACCGTCGTCATGGCCATGTTGATCGCGTGGCAGACGCTCAACAAGCTGGCCAACCCACAGGACCGCCGCTGGGCGGATGC
>DASRPA010000275.1:0-16567 GCA_035646635.1 Actinomycetota bacterium
CAGCACCGGGATGCGTGCTTACAACGGAGAAGAGATGCGGGGGCTCCTCTCCAAGCTGGACTGAGCGGGAGCTAGGGGCGGACGGCCCGGGTAGTCAATCGCGCTCGGCGCGCCTGGGAGTACGGAATCCGTACCAGGCGCGCCGAGCGCGATTGACTACCCGGGCCGTCCGCCCCTAGCTCCCGCTCAGTCCAGCTTGGAGAGGAGCCCCCGCATCTCTTCTCCGTTGTAAGCACGCATCCCGGTGCTGCGCACGTTGCCCGTAGCGCCCACCTGAAGAAGAAATGCATGCGCGGTCTCCTCGTCGGGAGCGTCGAGCACCGCGACGAGGTCGTAGGGACCCACGGTCCAGTAGATGGCGGACATGCGAGCGCCCATCTTTTGGGCCAAGCCCTCGACAGACTCGGCCCGTTCGACGGTGTCCTTGACGCTCTTGATCCCTTGGTCGGTCCAATTCAACAGTGCTATGTAAGTGGCCACGGCCCCTCCTCTGTTTGGCTTCCCATGTCTGCTCCCTAGCGCAAGCGACCCTAACAAACAGAACGGTCCGCGATCAAGCTCGTGGGTCGGGAGGCGTAGAGGTGCTCGAACATGATCTCGGCCCCCGGTTGGGGGATCGACTCCACCTCGGCTACCGCCTGGTCCAGGGCCGCCCGGGCCTCTGTCCGCATGTCCGCCTCGAGCTCGGCCGGCAGCAGCCCGTTGCGACGGAGGTAGGCGGCCATGCGCCCCACGGGCTCGAGCGACCGATAGCGGGCTGCCTCGGACTCGTCCCGGTAGAGGCTCGGGTCGTCGGCGGTGGCGTGGGGGCCGATGCGGTAGCTCACCGCCTCGATCAGAGTCGGGCCGCCTCCGGCGCGGGCCCGCTCCACTGCCTCGTGAGTGGCCGACCAACAAGCGAGCGGGTCGAAGCCGTCGACGCGCAGGGCGGGCATAGCGTATGCGGCCGCCTTCTCGGCGACCGTCGCGGTGCCGCTCTGACGGGAGAAGGGCGTCGAGATCGCCCACTGGTTGTTGACGCAGAAGAAGATCACGGGGGCCGCGAACACCGAGGCGAAGTTCATGGCCTCGTGAAAATCTCCCTCGGACGTTGCGCCGTCGCCGAACCACACCAACGAACAGATGTCCTCCCCTCGAAGCTTGGCCGCCCACGCCAGTCCGACGGCGTGAGGGAGGTGGGTTCCGATCGGGACGCACATGGGGGCGACGCGATAGCGCCGGGGGTTCCAGAAGCCGTGGCTGCCGCCGTAGCCCCGCCGGTAGGCGAGCGGAACCGACGCCGGCAAACCGCGCAGCAGTCCGATCGCGTTCTGCCGGTAAGAGGGGAAGACCCAGTCCTCGTCCCGCAGGGCGAGCAGGGGGCCTGCCTGAGTCGCCTCCTCGCCCCAGAAAGTGGGATAGGTGCCGATCCGTCCCTGGCGCTGCAGGGCGACGGCTCGCTCGTCGAAGGTGCGCAGGAGCACCAGCCAGGAGAACAGCGTGACTAGGGCGTCGCCGCTGAGGCCGACATCGCCGTCCCTTGACTGGTCATCGTCCCCGATGATCCGCAGCGGATCTTCCATGTGTCGGAGACGCTACCCGCACCAGCCGGTAGACTCCTGTCTCAAGCAAGTCGACTAAAACGTCGGGGAAACAACAACGGGGGAGTTGCGAATGCGCCGGATGCGAGCTCTGGTTCTGGTATCGATGCTGCTGCTTGTGTTCGCGGCGGCCTGCGGCGGAGGAGAGACGACCGCCGGCGACGGAAATGGCGGAAACGGAGGGAGCGACTCCGGCACCGCGGGCAAAGAGGGCAACGACCTCCTTGCAGTTGTCAAGGAGCGAGGCACCCTCATAGCGTCCACGGACCCCGCCTATCCGCCGCAGTCATCTCGCACGCCCGACGGCGAGCTCGAAGGTTTCGACATCGATGTCACCAACGAGATCGCCAAGCGCCTGGGGGTCGAAGTCGAGTACGAGACCCCTCCATTCAATGCAATCATCTCGGGGGGGTGGAGCGGAAGATGGGACTTGAGCGTCGGTTCGATCACGATCACGCCCGAACGACAGAAGGTCCTGCACTTCACGCCACCCTACTACTTCACACCCGCCTCGATCGCGGTTCACTCCGAGAGCTCGGACATTCAGGATACGGAGAGCGACCTGGACGGCAAGAAGATCGGGGTCTGCGTGGAGTGCAGCTATCAGTTCTATCTACAGAAGAAGCTGAACATCCCCGGCGAGTCGCCCGAGTACGTGGTCGATGACGCCGACATCAAGACCTACGACACCGACTCGACCGCGATTCAGGAGCTCGCGGTCGGTCCCGGCGTCAGGCTCGATGCGGTCATGTCGGCGCTGCCCACGCTCGAACAGGCGATCGGTGACGACGTTCCGATCAAGATCGTGGGCGCTCCTCTGTTCTATGAACCGCTAGGAGTAGCAGTCGACAAAGAGTCGCCCGAGGATCCCAAAGCGTTTTTCGAAGAGGTCAGCAAGATCATCGAAGAGATGCATTCGGACGGAACCCTGACCGAGTTCGCCAAGAAGTGGTACGACGGCACGGACTTGAGCAAGAAGACCAGCTGATTCTCCTTCGCTAGGATAAGGACCATGGCCGAAGCAGCCGTTGGTGGCGTGAGGAAGACGGATACGGCGCGCCCGCCGAGGCTCTCATTTACGTCCAAGAAGTACCTGACATATGGCGTGATCGTCATCATGGGAATCTTGGTTGTCTTGGTTTTTCAGTTCGATCTCTCATTCATGCGGGAGTGGCTTCCCTACATCGCAAGAGGAACCTGGTTTACGCTGATCTTGTGCTTTGGGGGCATAGCACTGGCGATCCCGCTGGCTCTGCTAGGGGCCCTGGGACGGCTCTCCAGATCTGGGGTGCTGAACGGCATCGCCAACTTCTACACATCTTTCTTCAGGGGAACGCCGCTGCTGGTGCAGATCTACTTCATCTACTTCGCGTTTCCTCAGCTGGCGTTCAAACCTGGTGTACCGGATTTTCTTGAACCGTTTCTGGTGTACGACGTGATCTTCGCCGGCATCCTGGCTCTGGGTCTCAACTACGGCGCCTACATGACCGAGATCTTCCGAGGGGGGATTCAGTCGATCGGCCACGGCCAGGTCGAGGCCGCGCACGCTCTTGGGATGAGCGCTGGGCAGACGATGCGGCGTGTCGTTCTCCCTCAGGCCGTGCGCGTGATCATCCCTCCCACCGGCAATGATTTCATCGCCATGCTCAAGGACTCCTCGCTGGTGGGCGTAGTGGGGACGGTACAAGAGCTCTTCAACCGGGCACAAGTAGTCGGCAAAGCAGAGAGTCGGGCCTTCGAGACCCTTGCGATCGCAGCTTTGATCTATTGGTTCCTGACCGGCGTTTTCTCGTTTTTCCAGGGGAAGCTCGAGAAACGTTACGCCCGAGGGCATGTCAGAGAGGAAGCTCATGACGGCTGATCTGATCAGAGTGGAGAACCTCGAGAAACATTTCGGGGAGCTCAAGGTCCTGAAGGACGTCTCGCTCAACGTCAAGCCTAAAGAGGTCGTCGTGATCTTCGGCCGCTCCGGCTCCGGAAAGAGCACACTGTTGCGCTGTATCAACTTCCTGGAAGAACCTACTGGGGGGTGCATCGAGGTCGACGGCACCCGCATGGAGTGCGGCTACGCCGACCGGGCCCGTAAAGCCAACGTCCGGGAGATTCGCATGAAGGCAGGCATGGTCTTCCAGGAGTTCAATCTGTTCCCTCACCTCACCGTGATGGAGAACCTCATCGAGGCCCCCGTGACGGTCAAGGGTGAGTCCAAGAAGGAGGCTACTGAGAGAGGCAAGGAGTTACTGGACAAAGTAGGGCTGTCGGAAAAGGCCGAGCAGTATCCGATCCGGCTGTCCGGGGGACAGAAGCAACGCGTCGCCATCGCCCGGGCCCTGAACATGCGGCCGAAGATCATGCTGTTCGACGAACCCACCTCGGCGCTCGACCCCGAGCTCATCGGCGAGGTACTTACCGTTATGAAAAAGCTCGCCGAGGAAGGCATGACGATGATGGTCGTCTCACACGAGATGGGCTTCGCACGCGAGGTCGCCGACAGGATGTGCTTCTTCGACGATGGTGTGATCCTGGAAGAAGGTCCTCCAGACACGATGATCAAGAGCCCCCGTCACGAGCGCACCCGGCGCTTCTTGGAAGCCGTCCTCTAGCTCAACCTGGAGTTATCCCGAAAGACCGCTTCAACGCGGCCCCCGCTGCGTGGTAACCGCACATCCCGTGCACGCCACCTCCCGGCGGTGTCGACGACGAGCAGATGTAGATGCTTTCATTGGGGGTCGTGTAGAGGTTCCAGCGTGCGGAGGGACGCACAAACATGTGTCGCAGGTCCTGGAGGCCGCCGCTCATGTCCCCGCCCACGTAGTTCGAGTTGTGCGCCTCCATGGCGGCCGGTCCCATGACGCTGCGGGCGATCACCAGATCCCTGAACCCAGGGGCGAAGCGCTCGACCTGCGCCTCGATCGCCGCGGTCATGTCGACGCTCGAGCCGTTGGGAACGTGGCAATAGCCCCACAGCGTGTGCTTGCCGGCGGGAGCGCGGCTTGGATCGAACAGACTGGCCTGGGCAATGAGAACATAGGGGCGCTCGGGATGACCCCCGGCGGCGACCGCACCCTCCGCCGCGGCCATTTCTGCAAGCGTCCCGCCGAGGTGCACGGTCCCGGCGCGCCGGCACGCTTCGGCGATCCACGGCACGGGGCCGTCGAGTGCCCAGTCCAGCTTGAAGACACCGGGCCCGTGAGGAAGATGTTGCAAGCGCTTACGGAAGCGTGTGGGGAAGCGGTCGCCGGTGATCTCTAGCACGCGGCTCGGCGTGAGATCGAACAGCGTCGCACGCGCAGTGGGGATGTCGTTCATCGAGCGCACTCGGTGAGAGGTCCTTATCTCACCTCCGAGCGAGCGGAGATGGGCGGCCAGGGCGTCGGCGATGCTTTGGGAGCCGCCCGCGGCCACCGGCCACCCCACGCCGTGGCCCAGAAGCCCGATGAGCAGACCGAAACCCGCAGTCGGGCTGGCGTCGAGCGGGAGCATGGCGTGCGCCGCCATCCCGCCGAGCAGCGCCGGGCCCTCTTCTAGCGAGAAGCTGCGCTTAGACAGACCGGTGACCGAGCTCAGTCCCGAGACCGCGAAGCGCAGCATCCCCGGTAACGCAGTCATGGTCGGGGGCCGGGACACACGGCCGGCAATGGCCGGTCCCAGCAAGTACGCGATGACGTCGTCGAAGCCCCTCAATAGCGGCCCGAACAGCTTCCGCCATGCGGCTCCATCGTCGCCGAGCCCGGCGGCAGTGTCCTCGAGCGATCGGTACAACACCGCGGCGCGGCCCCCATCCAGCGCGTGAGCCAACGGGAGATCGGGCTGAATCCAGGAAAGCCCGTACCTTTCCAGCGGCAGCTTTCGGAACACAGGCGAGGCGGCCCCCAACGGGTGTACGGCAGAGCAGACGTCGTGTACGAACCCAGGCAAGGTCAACTCGGCCGAGCGGGTGCCGCCTCCAATCGAATCCTCCGCTTCGAGCACGACCACACTGAGGCCGGCGGAGGCAAGCTCGATCGCCGCGCTGAGCCCGTTGGGGCCCGCCCCGACGACGACCGCGTCGTAGCTCAGAGCTGTTTGTCGGCTCGGAAGGGTTTCGCCATCAAACGGAAGGGTGTTCCCGCCATGTAAATTCCCGAGCGGATCGCGGCGTTGTGCCATACGTTCTTGGCCTTGCTCCACTGGCGTTTCTTGTCGACGCAGACAATTTGCGTCTCAACCTCTTCGTCGGCCCCGAAATGCCGGCTCAGGTTGGTCAGTGTTTGGTTCCAGAACTTGTCCTCCTTGCCGTGCCCTCCCAGCATCATGCCGATCTCGTAGATGGGGTCGTTGGCGCGGATCAAGACCTGCGCCTGGGCAACGGTGACGTCCGACTTCCGATAGGAGCTGAAGGTTATCCAACCGGCAAACATGTGTCCCTGGGGGTTCATGAAGGTGAATGATTCGTCGTCGGCGAATAGAACGAACACCCCAGTGGAGAGCTTGAGGCGGCCCGGCATGGTGAGATTGAGCAGCGCGACATCCCCGGGAGCGATGCCCGTCAAGCCTCCATAGAAGAAGTTGCGCGGCGGCCAGAACGAAGGGAAGTTGGCTTTCCACTCCTTTATCACTTCCACCGGTGTTGCCTCTGCGCCACGAAGTGGCACCTTGTAGGTCTTCTGCCACATCTTGCCGAAGCCCTGGATCGGGGACACGAGGGACTTGCCTGTGACGTTTCTGTTCACAGCGCCCTCGGGGGCGTTGGTGACATCGAGAGTGGAGACGAGCTTGGCCCAGTGCTCCGCGTCGCGCGGTACTGCGACTGGGATCTCCACCTCACCCACGGCTTCCTGAGCCTTCGGGTCCTCTGGCGGCAAACCTACGCTCATTGCTCCTCCTCTCGACCTACGCGCCGGCTGCGCGTAGCGCGGTGGCTTCGTCGTCGCAGATGCTGATCGCCTCATCGAGGCGGGTTAGCTGAAAGATCTGCCGGTAGTGTTCGTTCAACCCATAAGCGATCACTTTTTGGCGCTGACGATTGGCCCGCACCAGGAGGGTCACCAGCAAGCCTATGCCCGAGCTGTTCATGTAATCGAGCCCCGTGAAGTTCAGGACGATGGCTCGGATCTTCTGGGCGCTCGCCTCGGTGTAGGCGTCCGTGAGGACATCTTCTGAGTCGGCGGTGACGTCTCCTTTGATGTCGATCACACTGGTCGCCTGTCCCGCCGGCCTCACTTCTATGCTCAATGTGTTGTCGGTCACGTCGGTGCCTCCTCAGCTAGCTTGCTTGATCGCTGTTTGCTCGTCCTGGAACAGATGCATGAAGTCGGCGACTCGGGTGATCTCGAAGATCTTTCGGTAATGCTCGCTGAGCCCGCACGCCAGCACCTCTCGCTGCTCCTTCTTTGAGCGAGCAAGGATCCCGACGATGAGTGCGATGCCCGTGCTGTTGATGTAGTCGACGGCCTCGAAGTTCAACAGAACCGAAGAGGCACCCGTGGCGGCGGCTTCGGAGTAGGCGGCATCAAGCCGGGCGTCGGCCCCCGCGTTGACCTCGCCGGAGAGATCGATGACGGCGACTCCGTCGTGACTTCTGACGGTGGCGCCGAAGAGCTTAGCTGCCATGGCCGTTTCCTTTCAGCTTGAGGGACAGCTCGATCGTATGGGTGTGCTCATCACTGCTGACCTGTATGTCGTCGACCATGTTCTTGATCAGAAACAACCCCCAGCCCCGCGGCGTCTGCAGGCCGTCGAGCTTGGCCTCTATATCAGGCGTCTCCACCTCTCCGGGTATCTCGCGGCCCCCGCCGTGATCGGTTATTCGCACGATCACTTCTTCATCGGAGGCGGCGACGTGCACCGTCACATCCAAATCCGCCCGGTTGAAGTTACCGTGCTCGATCGCGTTCATCGTCCCTTCGGAGACCGCAGTTCGCAGCCGCTCGAGCCGGCTGTTTTCGAGGCCCAGCTCCTTTACCGCCTGAACCACACGCTCCATCGCAAGGCGCTCGTTGCCGGGTTCGCTCGCCACCGTGAACTCGGCGAGCGTGTGCGCAGTGTTGGACGCAGACGCCGACATTGATAGGGGGGCCGCGGAGCGCTCGAGGGTAACGAGGGTAATGTCGTCCTCCTGCTCCCAGTCTGCTCCCGTAAACGAGTGCAACTCGTTCAAGAGACGGTCGATCAACGGGCTCCCGCCTTCGGACACACCGACCAAACCCATCAGCCGGGGAAAGCCGAACATCTCGTCTCCGGGACCGTGGGCCTCGGCGAGTCCGTCCGAGTGCAGCAGCAGGCTCTGCCCCGGCTCGAGTACCGCCTCTTTCTCCTCGTAAGTCATATCCGGCATGAGTCCCAACGGCATACCGGTGGCGAGCAGCTCGGTCACCCTGCCCTCCGACCGTACATAGGGAAGGTTGTGTCCTGCGTTGGCGAAACGAAGGTGGCCGGTCTCGGGGTTCAGCA
Source organism: Actinomycetota bacterium (assembly GCA_035646635.1). Classification (GTDB taxonomy): domain Bacteria; phylum Actinomycetota; class CADDZG01; order CADDZG01; family WHSQ01; genus JACDAL01. Next base: position 8,013 of record DASRPA010000275.1, read on the forward strand.
CCATATAGAGACAGGTGACGAACATGCGGGCCGGGATCTCCGGATAGAGGCGGTCGTTGGCATACTTGAGCACCTCCGCGGGAGATACAAGCCGGGGGGCTTCCCCTCTCAGGATGCTGTGCGTGGTCGCCATCACGAGCGCCGCGGGCACGCCCTTGTCGGTGACGTCGCCGACCACGATTCCGATGTGGCCGTCGGGGAGGTCGATGAAGTCGTAGAAGTCCCCGCCCACGGTCCGGGCGGGCTGGTAATAGGCGGCCACCTGCCATCTGGGGAGGTTGGGGAGCTCTTTGGGCAGGAACTGCTGCTGGATGAGCTGAGCCACCCGCAGCTCCTGCTCGATACGCTCCCGGTTCCGCACCTCGGCCTCCTGCTGGCGCACGAGCTGAGCCACTCGCACGGCGGGAGCGGCATGAGCGGCGAGGTTGTCCAGCAGCTTGCGGTCGTCTCCCGAGTAGTCGCGTTCGCTGAGGCGGGGGCCGAGGTTCAGGAGCCCGATCAGCTCTCCCTGGCTGATCAGGGGCACGACCAGCCTCATGCCCGCTTCCTTGAGAGCCTCCTTGGCCGGCGACTCCAGCTCGAGCCCGTCGAGCTCGACCGCACCCGTTGCACTCTGGAAATAGGCGATGAGCGGGTCATTGGGGGAGATGTCAACGGCCGCCGACTCCACCGGAGTCCGTGGCCCGGCCACCTCATGCGGCTGCTCCACCTTCGGTTTCCGTCTCAGGAATTTCGTGAGCGCAGTCATTTGTCTACCTTTCTACCCCCCGACCGTCTGCAAATCGTTACGGCATTTCCCTCCTCGAAAAACGTCTCTTCGAGTACTTGTCACACCCCTCGCTAATTTCTTCCAATAGGGGCTGGACACCGCGTTGCAGTTGGCGAGAAAGGGAGGCACAATGTCCCAAGTGTCCCGTCGCGAAAATTATCGTCACATTCGAGCGCCCTGCATCACCGAGGGCTGCGTTGCTCTTCGCTTACGTACCTTCCAGGTACGCTCGACTCCTCGCGCCTTGCCCTCGGCGCCCAGGGACGCTCTCCGTGTTGGCGCTAATTTCGCTCCGGACCACCACGTGAGCAGGCCCGTCGGGGCCTTGAACGCCGGCTGGAAGAAGTCCTGGGAGAGGAGCATGCCTTTACCATGATGCAGCATCTGCCTCCCGGAGAGCTGGCAACCAAGCTCGATCTCGAGAACCTCGAGCACCGCCTCAACCGGCGCATGGACGGGTTCGGCACCCGCATGGAGCGGTTCGAGGGCAGGATGGATGGATTCGAGCGCAAGATCGACGACCTCGGGCCCCGACTCATCGCGGTGATGGACGGCAAGAACGAGGGCATGGAGGGCCGCCTGGTAGCGATGTTTCACCAGCAGCTCGCCGCCCAGACCCGTGTGTTCTTCTTCTCAACCGCAGGCCTGATGCTTACGCTGGCGGCCGTCCTGCGAGCCGGTTGACTCGAGCACCAAGGCTCACTCCAGCAGTCCTCTCGCGCTGTCGAGCTCCGCTGCCGCCGCCAGAGTCCCTTCCAGGTGCGGGGGCAGCGCGGCAACCGGGTGAGACTCGAGCTGCATCTCACCCGAGGGATCGAGCCGGGCCCGCAAGTTGACCTGAAGCTTCGGCTCGATCGCCGGATGATCCGAGCGGTTGTGGGAGCCTCGCGACTCCCGGCGTTCGAGCGCTCCGAGCAGCGTCGCCCTCGCCGCCACCAGAGAAGCACGCAGATCCAGCACATGTGCCAAGTCACCGAAGCCCTCGGCCGTCGGACGAACGTCGATGTCACCCATCATCTGTTCGATCTCTTCGAGCCGAGACAGACCCTGCTCGAGCCCCTCCTCCGAGCGAACAACTCCGCAACATTCCCACATCACATCTCGCAGCGCTCGTTGAACGGGGCGAACTATCTCGTCTCCATCGTGAACCAACGAGTCGAGATCATCCTGCGCCGCATCGAGAGCTCGCCGGGAACGCAGTTGTGCTTCGCGGCTGCGAGAGAGCTCTGTAGCTGCATGTCCTGCACGACGTCCGAAGACCACCGTCTCGGTCAGTGAGTTCCCACCCAGGCGATTTGCGCCGTGCAGACCGGCGGCGATTTCACCTGCCGCGAACAGACCGTCGACATCGGTGGCGTGCGTCTCCGAATCGACGACGACTCCCCCCATGGAATAGTGAGCCGTGGGTGCCACCTCCATCGGCTGCCTGGATATATCCAGCATCTGATGCTCGATGAACTGCCGATACATGCGCGGGAGCTTGTCCAGAATGAAGCTCTTGTCTTGATGGGAGATATCGAGAAAGACCCCTCCATGAGGACCTCCTCGGCCCTCTGCTATCTCCGTGTAGTTGGCGAGAGCGATGCGATCGCGCGTCGACAACTCCATACGGTCCGAATCGTAGCGCGTCATGAAACGCTCATCTTCCGAGTTGAACAGGCGACCCCCTTCCCCTCGCACCGCTTCGGTCACGAGGGTGCCGGCGAGGTCCTCGGTACCGACCATCCCGGTCGGGTGGAACTGCACCAGCTCCATGTCCTGAAGGCGGCAACCGGCGCGCAGCGCGAGATGCATTCCGTCGCCGTTGTTCTCGTCACGACGCGACGAAGACCGGCGCCACAGCCTCGTGTGTCCTCCTGTGGCGAGGAGCACGGCATCGGCGAAGAAGGCGGTCCGCTCGCCGGAATCCTGGTCGAACGCAAGCGCTCCAAAACAGGCTCCCTCGTGCACGAGCAAGCTCGAGACGTAGTGATTGTCGGCGATCCGTACACCCAGTTCGCCGACTTTCGCCGCCAGCGTATGGAGCATCGCCCTGCCCGTGTAGTCGCCGGCGTAGCACGTCCGCCGGTACGTGTGAGCGCCGAAGAAACGCTGATCAACTCGCCCGTCCTCGAGGAGCGCGAAGGGGCAACCCCACTCGAGCAGCTCGTGGATGGCCGCGGGGGCCTCTCTCGACACGATCTCGACCACCCGTGGGTCCGACAGGTAGTAGCCCTCCCTGTACGTATCGGCGAAGTGCTGCTCCCATGTGTCCTCTGGGTCGCGCGTTCCCAAGGCCGCGTTGATTCCCCCGGCGGCGAGAGCGGTATGAGCGTCCCGGCTCGAGCGCTTTGCCACCACCACCACCTCGGCTCCCAAGCGATGGACCTCGATTGCCGCTCGCAGCCCTGCAGCCCCAGCGCCGATCACCAGCACATTGCAAACGTTCGTACGCAGCTCGCTCATGGTCATCCTCTCTCGGCCGAGTGGTGGCCTCTCGGTGAAACCGCCCAAGCCCTCATGTCACACCCTCCACCTACGATTACCTCGGGCCGCACACCCAGAGCCGAGGTTAGGATAGGAGAAATGGCGGTAGACGAGGAAGCCCGCCGGGGCCTTGAAGACCGGCTGGAAACGGTCCTGGGAAGGGAGCACGCAACCACGCTCATGCGCTATCTGCCCTGGGAAGAGCTTGCCACTAAGCAGGACCTGAAGGCCCTGGAGCCGCGCTTCGACGGGATCGACAAGCGCTTCGACGGGATCGACAAGCGCTTCGACGCGGTATACGTGCGCTTCGATCGTCTCGAGGAACGGGTCACGGGCTTGGAGCACCACATGATCGGCTTCGGCCACCGCATGGACGGCTACGAGCTTCGACTGGTCGAGATGGAGCGGCGCACCGAGCTCAGGATCGATAGCTCTCGCGATCGCGTGTTGGCCGCCCTGCACGAAGGCATCGGCGGCCTGCGCATGGATCTGATCAACCAGACACGCTTGCTGTTCTTCGCGATGATCGCCACGCTCATGACGTTGGCCGGACTGGCCTTCGGGGCAGCTCTTCTGAGAGGCCCCATCTAGAACCGGCAGTCGAGACTATGCCGGGCTCAGATCGTTACGACCATGCCCTCACGCCAGGCTACGTTACGAAGCCATGACCCGGCTGAAGATCTGGCTGTTCGGGCCGCCCAGGATCGAGCTGGACGGCACCCCCGTCGAGGTAGATACGCGCAAGGCAGTAGCCCTGCTCGCCTACCTGACGATCACCGGCCGCCCTCACGGCCGCGATGCCCTGGCTGCGCTGCTGTGGCCTGATCTCAACCAGGACAGAGCGCGGGCCGCGCTTCGGCGGACGCTCTCCACCCTGCGCAAGGGCCTGGGGGGTTCGGGCCTGGCGGCGGGACGAAGCCGTGTGTCGCTCGAGTTCAAGGACATGTGGCTGGACACAGCCAGATTCCTCGAGCTGATCGGCGCAGCCCGGGCCCACGACCACCTCGCCACCGATGTCTGCCGGCGCTGTATCTCGGACCTCAGCGAGGCCGCGGAGCTCTCCCGCGGTGACTTCATGTCGGGCTTCTTCTTGCGCGACTCGCCCGAGTTCGAAGACTGGATGTTCTTTCAGTCGGAGGAGCTCCGCCGCGATGTCGGTGAAGCTCTGGAGCGACTCGTGACCGCGCTGATCGGCGCTGGGGAGCCTGGGTCGGCGGTCGACGTCGCGCGGCGCTGGCTTCAGCTCGACTCTCTTCACGAGCCGGCCCACCGTGCGTTGATGCGACTGTATGCGTGGAAAGGGCTGCGCTCCAAAGCATTGAGCCAGTACAGAGAGTGCGTTCTGGTGCTCGATCGCGAGCTTGGCGTACCACCGCTCGAGGAGACGGCCGCTCTCTACCGGGCGATCGAAAGCGGGCAGCTGGAGCCCCCCGCGCCTGCGCCACAGCCGCCCCCGGAACCGCCCGGCCCGCCGGCATCCTCACGGATCGAGCGGCTTCTGGTCGGGCGTGAGGGGGAACTGGGGGAGCTCCTTCAGGCGTTCGTCGATGCGTCCCGGCAAGGTCGGTTCGTGGTGGTCGAAGGCGAGGCCGGAGTGGGAAAGTCGAGCCTGGTGGAAGCGGCGCTCGACCGGCTACGAGAGCAGGGGGCCGAGATCCTGTCGGCACGCTGCTACCCGGGCGAGCAGGCCCTCGCTCTGGCTCCCATCTCTCAGCTTCTGCGCACGGCCTTGAAGCATGATCAGGCGTGGGCAATGGATTTGCCCACTCGCTGGGCCCAGGAGGCCGCCCGACTGGTACCCGAGCTCGCCGAGCTGCGCTCCGAGGCCGCACCGCCACCGACGGCGAGGGACGAGCCCGGCGGCCGGATTCGTTTGTACGAGGGGGTTGCGGCGGCCCTCGATGCGGCCTGCTGTAGTGGAGGTCCCGGTGCGATATTCGTCGACGACCTTCACTGGGCCGACGATGCGTCGCTCGATTTCTTGTCCTATCTCCTGCATCGCCTGCGCGAGCGGCTGTTGCTCGTGCTGACGGCGTGGCGTCGCGAGGAGGTGCCCCCCGGCCACCGCCTCGCCCTGATGCTCTCGGAGGCGACCCTGACGGGATCGGGCTCCTCGATCCCATTGCAGCGGTTGGGCCGCGCGGACATAGCCGAGCTCGTGACGGTCCTCGCTCCCGACGCAACGGGGGACCTCGTGAATCGTCTCTATGCCGAGACCGACGGGCTCCCGTTTTTTGTAATGGAGTATCTGGCCGCCTTGCCCGAAAGTGATGGGGGCGAGCAATGGCCGCTGCCGCGCGGCATACGGGATCTGTTGCATGCCCGGCTGGCTCCGCTGTCGCAGGTTGGCCGCCAGTTGCTGGGGGCGGCTGCCGTCATCGGCGGCTCGTTCGAGCTTGACAGTGTGCGCACGGTGAGCGGGCGCAGCGAGGACGAAGCGGTGGGCGCTCTCGAGGAGGTCATCGAGCGAGGCTTTGTGGTCGAGCAACGGGCGTCCGACTCAGATCCTCTCTACGACTTCAGCCACGACAAGGTGCGAGAGCTCATCTACGAGGAAACCTCGGCGGCGCGGCGCAGGCTGCTCCATGCCAGGGTGGCCGACGCACTGGCGGGCGGGGTGCGAAGAGGCACGGGAAGCGGTCGTCCTGGGGTAGTGGCCCGCCATTACCAGGCGGCAGGCAACCTGGCCGAGGCGGCGGAGTGGTACCTGCGGGCCGGGGACGAGGCCCGCAACCTCTATGCCAACGGAGAGGCTCTGTCCCATTACGGCGCGGCGCTTGCCTACGGCCACCCTCAGATCGGAGATCTCCACGAGGCCATGGGCGACCTCCACACCCTGGCGGGGGAGTATCGGCGGGCACTCGATTCCTACGAGGCCGCCGCGGCTCACCCTTCCTCCACAGTCCATCCCTCCTCCTCCCACCATCCCTCCTCCTCCCGCCTGCCGCGGATCGAACATAAGATCGGTAACGTGCACCACCGCACCGGAAAATGGGACCTGGCCGACAGCCATTACGAGGCGGCCCTTTCGTCGGGGCCCGAAGAGGCCCTCAGTGCCCGGATAACGGCGGACCAAAGCCTGACCGCCCACCGAAGGGGCGACGACCCGCATGCGGTCGAGCTCGGCCGCGAGGCACTGCGGCTGGCGGAGGCGGCCGAGGACCTGATCGCCCTCGCTCAGGCCCACAACATCCTGGGGATGGTCGCGGGTGGGGGGGCGGATGCGGTGGCCGAGCTGGAGAGAAGCCTCGCCTACGCGGAGGCCGCTGCCGACCCGGCCGCCCGGGTCGCTGCTCTCAACAACCTCGCCCTCGCCCACCGGGTGGCGGGTGACGCGGCTCATGCCCGAGAGCTGACCGAGCAGGCCTTGGCCCTCTGCGCGACTCTGGGGGACCGGCATCGCGAGGCCGCTCTGCGCAACAACCTCGCCGACCTCCTACACGGTCTGGGACGCCACGAGGAGGCCATGGAGGAGTTGAAGCGAGCGGTCGCCCTGTTCGCCGAGATCGGTGAGCCCGGGGAGCTCCAGCCCGCCATCTGGCGGCTAATCGACTGGTAGGGGCGCCCGGACCCCGGCCCGTGGCCCTTCCCCTTGACCCGGCGGACCAACTTTGGGACGAAACGCGCGGCCTATAGCCCGCGTTTTGTACCAAACCTGCCCGAAAGGGCGGCCGGCCCGCCAGGCGAGACCGAAATTTGATCTGGAAATCTCAGGGAATATAGCGTATAGTCACGGACTGACTACGTATTGCGCGCAGAGGATGGACCTTGTCACGAGTCGGTCACGAGCTACAGGCAGGGCTAACCCGCTCCATGGTCGCTACGACATGGGCCGTGGGTGTGCCCCTCGCTGCGGGAATTCTGTTCCTGTCGCTCGCCGCTCCCCATAACCCGCCTCTCTATCTCTCCGGGTTATTGACGGTGGCGGCATCGCTGGCGGCCGGCGCCCTAGGGGCGCGCTATCAGCGCAACTTCTCGGACCTGCTCCTGTGGAATTGGGTCGCGCGCATCCACGCCGAGCGGCGCCTGGCGACAGGCACTCGCCTCCTGGACTTCGACGAGCTGCTGCATTCGGATCGGCCCGATTGGACAGGAGAGCTGCGGCCGAGGCATGACCTCAGGATTCTCACCAAGCTCGCGAGCGCACTCGAACGTAAGGATCTCTACACTCTCGGGCACTCCCGCAGGGTCGCTCGCCAGGCCTGCCGCATCGCCGCCGAGCTCGATCTGGAGGAGAGGGAGCTCGAGGAGCTGGCGGAGGCGGCGGCACTCCACGACGTCGGCAAGATTCGGGTACCCGACGACGTGCTCAAGAAGAACGGACCCCTGACGATCGAAGAGCTCGCCGCCGTGCAAGAGCACGCGGAGGTCGGAGCCCGGCTCGTCTCGGCTCTGGGCAGGAGCCACCTCACTGGGGCAGTGCTGCATCACCACGAGAGCTGGGACGGCCGCGGTTACCCCCGCGGCCTCGCGGGCGAGGCCATTCCTCTATTCGCTCGCATAATCGCAGTCGCCGACGCCTACGACGCCATGACCTCCGACCGGCCCTATCGCCGGGGCATGAGTCATGGCCGGGCGATGGAGATAGTGAAGGAGCAGTCCGGGCGCCAGTTCGATCCCGGCGTGGTTGCCGCGTTCGAACGCTGTCAACAGCGACACGTGGTGGTGCCGGCGCTCATCCCTCTCGTCTTGAGCGGCCGCCGCCTCCTGCGAACGGCTTTCAGCACGGGGTCGACCGCGGCGGGATCGGCAGGGTCGGCCCCGGTCGCAGCCGCCATCACCGCCACTGCACTTCTACTCGGCTCGGGTTTGGCGACGGCACCCGTGCCGCCGGTCGGACCCGCGCCCGCGGCGGCGGTCGCAGAGGCTTCGACGACCGAGATCGAAGGTGCCACCGGCCTCGACCTACTCCGCTCACCCGTCACTAACTCGGACCCGAGGGTCCGCATCCACCGCCTGAAGGCTCCCAAATCTCACGTCGCCGCCCCGGCCGAGCGCGTTCCGGCCGAGGTCCCGTCGCCTTCTCCGGCACCCGCTCCGGTCGCCGCCCCACCAGCCGACGAAGGTCCCGTGTCCGCCGCTCCGGCCCTCGAAGAGCCGGCACCTCCTCTCGAGAAACCGGCCGAGGCACCGGAGACAGAGGGCCCCCCACCCGCTACACCCGAGGATCCCGAACAGCCGGTAAACGGTGGTTCGGACGGGGGAGACGACGACGAGGAGCCCCAGCCTGCCGGCGATCCTCAGCCCGATAAGGGCAAGGACTGTGAGCGGCGCACCGGCCGGGGGCAGGGGAAGGAAAAACACTGCCCCTGGCTCTAGC